>ALAO01000254.1 GCA_000307955.1 Solidesulfovibrio magneticus str. Maddingley MBC34
CCGGGGGGCTAAGCCCCCCGGACCCCCTGACGGGAAAATGTTATGGGGGAGGGGCGTGGGTTGTGCGCCGGGTCGGCAGAGGAGAGGCTAGCCGAGCGGCGAAACGGTCAGGGTCAGGCCGCCAAGGGTCACGGTGGATTTGAAAAACGTGGTCGTCTCGGTGGAAGGAATGCCGGCTTTGGCCGCGTCGTAGTCGGCGGCGGCGGTCAGATACAGGCTCGTGCCGTGGACGCTCAAATAGGAGGCCGGATCGGCCAGCAGCGTCGACAGATCAAGGCCGGAGTCGAGGCTCCCCGAGCCGTCGCTGAAGCTCACGGTCAGACCGGCGGTCTGCGTGCCGATCTCCGTGGAAAAATCCGAGGGCGCGACGAAATTGACGATGCGGGCGTCGGTCGCAGAGCTGGCGTCGCCGCCGGACAGGCCCATGGAGCCGAAGACCACGGCGGCGTAGCGCGTGCCGGCGTCGTCGGGGTGCTCGGCCATGTAGGCCTGGGCGGCCGCGCCGCCGAGGCTGTGGCCGGTGACGTAGACCTGGCTGATGCCGAGGCTGTCCACGGCGGCGTCGAAGGCGGCCACTTTGGCGGAAAGCTGGTCGTAGTAGCCCACGGTGTCGAACCAGTAGGCGGCGTCGGCGCTGCCGAGATAGGCGGTCAGGCCGTCCTTGGAATAATCGATGTCGTCGGTGCCGCGAAAGGCGATGATGGCCACGGTCTGGCTGTTGGCCACCGTGGTCCAGGCGTCGAAGGCGGCGCTGCCAGCCTTTGACGTGCCGTTGCCGTCGCCGTCAAGGTCGAGCTGGACGTAGCCGGCCCCTTCTAGGGCGGTAATGAGTGAAGCGCTCTGGCGGTAGCTGGCCTCGGTGAGAACGGCCAGGGAGGCATCGAGATTGGCGGCGGTCAGGCTCATGGCGGTCCGTTCCCGGCGGCTGGCGGCAACAGGCCGTTTTTGCCGGGCAATTTTGATCCAGAATACGCCCGCCGGAGCAGGGCGTCAACAGGACCGGACGCCGGGCGGCCACAGTCGTGACACCATGGGCCGGCTGCCTTTCCAGGGCGAAGCGTCAACAGGACGCAGGCTCGTGTCGCTCCCCGAAAAGACCGGTTCTCGGGCGTTGTCCACGAAGTACGGACGTCCCTTTCGAGGATGTGTCCCTAGGCCACCTTGACCATGGAGCGGCGCATGTCCTCGGCCGAGTGCATGTCGACGACTCGTCCTTCGCCGTAGCGCACCACCTCGCCGCCGAAAAAGGCCACGTCGGCCGGGTCGTGGGTGACCATGACGAGCGGGATGTCCAGGCGCGAGAGGATGCCGGCCAGCTCGGCCCGCACCTTTTGGCGCAGGGGAATGTCCAGGGCCGAGAAGGGTTCATCGAGGAGCAGGGCGTCTGGTTCGCAGACCAGGGCCCGGGCCAGGGCCACGCGCTGGCGCTGGCCGCCGGAAATCCGGGCCGGGCGCAGGTCGGCCAGCCCCTCGATGCCAAAAAGGGCTAGGGTTTTCTGGACGTGCTCGGCGGCCTGGGGCGTGAGCCGGCCGGTCAGGGGCGAGAGGCCAAACGCCACGTTTTGCCGCACGGTAAGGTGGGGAAACAGGGCGTAATCCTGAAACACGTAACCGATGCGGCGAAGCCTGGGCGGCACGAACACGCCCTGGGCGGAATCGAAAAAGCTCCGGCCGTCGACGCTGATGGAGCCGGAGTCCGGACGCAGCAGTCCGGCCAGGGCGCGCAGGGTCAGGGTCTTGCCCGAGCCCGAGGCCCCGAACAGCACGGCCCGGTTGCCGGATACGGCGAAGGCGGCGTTGAGATGGAATTCACGTCCGCCGCTGTTGTAGGCTTTCTGGATGTCCACGACGATGCGCATGTGCGGCTCCGGCAGGCGGTAAATCGGCGATCCCGGGGCTGTTCATTGCCACTGCCGGTTATAAGTAAGATATCCGCATGCTTGGGATT
>ALAO01000255.1 GCA_000307955.1 Solidesulfovibrio magneticus str. Maddingley MBC34
CCCCGCAAGCGAGGCTTGCGGGGGACGCCGCCCTAACACATGGTGAAGTCTAGTTGTCGCCGCTCGCCCGGCGGGCGCGCATGTTAAGGAGTTCGACCAGCAGCGAAAAGGCCATGGCGAAGTAGATGTAGCCCCGGTCGATATGGCGGCCCAGGCCCTCGGCCACCAGGAACACGCCGATGAGGATGAGAAACGACAGGGCCAGCATCTGCACCGTGGGGTGGCGCGACACGAAGTGGCTGATGGCGTCGGCGAACAGCATCATGACCAGGACGGCGGCGACCACGGCCGCCACCATGACCAGGATTTCGCCGGACATGCCCACGGCGGTGATGACGGAATCCAGCGAAAAGACGATGTCCAGGATGGCGATCTGGGTCACGGCGGCGGCGAAGCCGCGCACCTTGGCGGCGCGCTGTTCGCCCTCATGAGCCGGCTCGATCTTCTCGTGGATTTCGAAGGTGGACTTGGCGATAAGAAACAGGCCCCCGGCCAGCAGCACGATGTCGCGGCCGGTGACCACATGGCCAAGCACGGTGAAAAGCGGCGCCGTGAGGCCCATGACCCAGGTGATGCCGAGCAGCAGCAGGATGCGGGTGCCCATGGCCAGCAGCAGCCCGATCTTGCGGGCCTTGGACTGGATCTCGGCCGGCAGGGCGTTGGAGATGATGGCGATAAAGACGATGTTGTCGATGCCAAGGACGATCTCCAGGGCGGACAGCGTCAGGAAGGCGATCAGGTTCTCCACGGTGAAAAGGGCCATGGGCGTTGCTCCTGGGGGATGAACTCGGGCGTGTAGGAAGCTGTCTAGCAAGGGGTCGAGGTCTGTGTACAGCGGGGAAGCGACGGGCGGCCGGCGCTAACCGGCCCGGGCCACGGGCAGCTCGTCCCAGACCGTGGTGTAGCGCGGGGAGCGGCTCGCCTGGCGCATGGCCCAGGGCTTGTCGACGCCGCAGGCGGCCGGGGCCAGCGCGCCCTTGCCCCATTTGGCGTTGACGGCGTCCAGGGCGGCCATGAGGCGACCAGCCCGGGCGTCCTCCTCGGGGGGCGCGTCGAGGAGCGAGCGTTGGCGTCGGCCGGCCGGCTCCAGGCCAAGCAGGATCACCCCGGCTTTCTTGTAACGGTGGCCGGGCCGGAAGATCGTCTCCAGGGCTTGGCGGGCCGCCGCGATGAGTTCGCCGGTGTGCGCGGTGGCCGCGCGCGGGGCGGCGCAGGCGGCGTTGGCGTAAGGCGGGCGGCCGTCCTTGTCGGCATAGGTCTGGACGTAGGTCTCCACGCTCGAGGCGACCAGCCCCCGGGCACGCAGCCGGGCGGCGGCCCGGGCAGCGTATTCGGCCACGGCCTCGGCCAGCTCGTCCAGGGTCGTCACGGCCCGGCCGAAGGAGCGCGAGGACATGAGGGTGCGGGCCGGCGGCGGGGCGTGCTCCAGGTCGATGCAGGGCTGGCCGCGCAGCTCCAGCAGCGTGTGCAGGCCCTGGACGGTCATGCGCTTTTTGACGAAATCCCGGGGCAGCTCGCGAAAGGCCAGGGCCGTGCGGATGCCCAATCCCTCCAGCATGGCGGCGTGGCGGCGGCCGATGCCCCAGACGTCTTCCACGGGCGTGGCGGCCAGGACCGCGTCGGGATCGGGGCAGGCGGCCAGATCAAGGACGCCGCCGCTCTCCGGGCGTTTCTTGGCCGCCCGGTTGGCCAGCTTGGCCAGGGTCTTGGTGGGGCCGATGCCCACCGACACCGGGATGCCGGTCCAGCGGGCGACGGTTTCCCGCAGTTCGCGGGCCGTGGCCTCGGGGCCGCCCGGCAGGCCGGCCAGATCGAGAAAGGCTTCGTCAATGGAATAGACTTCCATGGTCGGCGTGAACCGCGAAAGCGTGGCCATGACCCGGGCCGACATGTCGCCGTACAGGGCGTAGTTGGAGGAAAACACCGCCACGCCGTGGCGCGTGAACAGCTCCCGGCACATGAACGCCGGCTTGCCCATGGGGATGCCGGCCGCCTTGGCCTCGGCCGAACGGGCGATGACGCAGCCGTCGTTGTTGGACAGGACCACGATGGGCCGGCCGACGAGCTGGGGCGCGAAGACCCGCTCGCAGGAGGCATAGAAATTGTTGCAGTCGACCAAGGCGTAAAGGGGCGGCATGGCGATCAAGCTTTGTGAATGATGTAGGTGACCACGCCCCAGACCACAAACGAGGCTTCGGGCGCGACTTCCACCGGTTGGTAGTCCGGATTTTCCGGCACGAGGAGCAGCTTGCCGTCGCGGCGGCGCAGGCGTTTGACGGTCAGTTCGCCGTCCAGGGCGGCCACGACGATGGAGCCGTCCTTGGCCTCCAGGGCGCGGTCCACCACCAGGATGTCGCCCGAGGCCACGCCGGCGTCGCGCATGGAGTCGCCGTCCACGCGCACGAAAAACGTGGCGGCGGGATGGCGCACGAGGTGTTCGTTGAGGTCGATTTTCTTGTCGATGTAGTCCTCGGCCGGCGAAGGAAAGCCGGCCGGGGCCGTGGCCAGGTACAGCGGCAACTCCAGCGCGGTCTTCGGCTCAAAACCGAGGATTGCAAATGACGGGCGTTCCATGGGGGCACGGTACGGGAGCGCCGTCGCGCTGTCCAGACGCCAGACGGCGGCAGGCCGGACAGGCGCGGAAAAGCGCCTTGGGCCGCGCCGGGAGGGAGGCGCGGCCCAAGGCAGGATGGCCCGCGTCAGGAACCGCTGCTCGCGGCTGGCCCGGACCGCGACAGACAGGTGATGGTCACCTCGATGCTGCCGGAATTGTTGCCATACATGAGCTCCATGTCGTTGGCGAAGAAGTAGAGCGCGCCCTGGCGCGACGGGGTTACGGTCGCCCCCGTCCCCACGGGTAGGAGTTCCGAACGGGGGTCATGCTTGGATGGACCGCCGAGCAGGCCGGCGACCACGCCCGGATTGCGCAGTTCCAGGTCGTATTCGTCCGAAACGGCCAGACACAGATGGAACCAGTTTTTCCCTGGCAGGCGGCGCAGCGGGGCAAACAGGTTCAGGCCGTCCCAGCCGCTCGCGTCGCAGCCGATGGACGCGTCGGACCATTTGCCGCTGGCGGTGACGGCGTAGGTTTCGCCCGGGCCGACCTCGATGCCGGCGGCGTTCCACCAGCGGTCGGCCAGGACATCGATGGTCAGCGACTGGCCGATGTCCAGGGTCGACAGGCGGGCGGCGCTGGCCGGGACGATCCTTTCCGGCGTCACTTTTGGCGGATAATACCGGCGATAGGCCGGAAAGCGGGCCAGGGGAGGCGGGGCGTAATCCTGCGGTTGCCGAGTGGCGAAGCGTTTGTCGACGCTCGGATCGATGGACGCGTCATCCGGAATCGCCCGATCCCGGACGCGGCGGGCAAGCTGCCAGACGAAGCCGGCCGACTCGTGCCGGTCGGCCACGGGATCGGGCGCAAGGGCCGGCTTGTTCGCCAGCAGCCCCAGGGGGGCGGCCCGGGTCAGCATCCATTCCAGGGTGACGTTGGCCAACCCCCGGGCGGGATAGCCGCCGCCCACGTCGGAATGCACGCCGGCGAACCAGGTCTGGTCGATGCCGCCTCGGTCGTTCCACAGCGTTGGTTCGAAGTCCTGGCGCTTTTCGTCGATGGCCACGGCATGCAGCCCGACTTGCACGCGCGGGCTCAAGTCCAGATCCGCGAAATCGAAAAGCTTGCGCTCCAGGGCGTCCACGACCCGGATGCCGTTGAAAAACGGGATGCCAAGCGCGCCCACGGTGTCGAAGACGCCGACCAGGCGGATCGGCATTTTGTCGTCGGCGTCCGGGGCCGTTTGGGGCGAGAGCGTTTTGCCGAATTTGCAGCGCCACCAGGTTTCATTGGCCTTGCGGCGGGCGCTGGCCGAGCCGGCTTGGCCCTTGTCCATGAGGCCCGCCTTGGCGATGAATCCGGCCAACGCCCGGGCCGTGAACGCGCCCCGGGAAAAGCCGAACAGGTAGAGTTTGTCGCCGAGGTCATAGACCTGGGAAATGAGGATATAGGCGTCGAGCACTTTGCTGTGCAAGCCCATGCCCACCGCCCCGCCAAGGGGGTCGCGGGGGCTGAACCGGGTGCCGACGCCATCAAGGTAGAACGCTTCCTGCGAGGGATCGGCGCGTGCGATGGCCTCGCCATGGATAGGGGTCGCCGGGAGCGACGTCGCCTTTCCGGGCAGGCTGTTGAAAATTTCCCAAATGTTGGTGCGGCATTCCGGCCTGTTCCAAGTGCCGTCGGCGCAGATGACGATGTTTTTGGGCATGGCGTGCCTCGTTGGAAGGAAGGTTGCGATGCGCGGCGGCCCTCCGCCAATCCGCCCCCTCAACGCCAAAGCCTTGGGATGTCGTCTCGTCTTGCCGCCGTCGGGCGGCAGCGTCTGAAGATGGGTAACTGAGGAAAATCTATTTATAGGGTTTGCGCAACAGGTTTTTTGATTCGTAGGCAATGGTTTCGCGAACAGCGTCCATGCGGCCGGCCCAGTCAGTCGGCCGGCTTCGCCTCTGGCCTTTGCCGCCGCCCTGGTGTAGGTTTGGCAGGGCAGGGAGTTCGCCGAAAAATCGGTCCGGCGGTTGACGCGGCAGGACCTCGACTTATTATGTAAACTTGCCGGGCCACCAGCCGGAAATGGGAGATACTGCCCCTATGAGCGTCGCATACAAGGATTATTACAAGCTCCTCGGCGTCTCCAAGACCGCCAGCCAGGACGAAATATCCAAGGCTTTCAAGAAGCTCGCCCGTAAGCACCATCCCGACCTCAATCAGAACGATCCCGAGGCCGAGAAGAAGTTCAAGGAGTGCAACGAGGCCTATGAGGTCTTAAAGGACCCCGAAAAGCGCAAACTCTACGATTCCCTTGGCCCCAACTGGCAGGACGGCCAGCATTTCCAGCGTCCGCCGGGGTTTGAAAACGTCCGCTACAATTTCGGCGGCCCGGGCGGCCAGCAGTTCGACGCCGGGTCGTTCTCCGACTTTTTCGAAACCATCTTCGGCGGCATGGGCGGCGGCGCGTCCGCCGGCCGGGGCGGCCGGGGCGGCGGGTTCACCGATTTCGGCGGCTTTGGCGGCGCGGGCGGCTTCGGCGGCGCGGGCGGCTATTCGCGCGGCCCCACCCGTGGGGCCGACGCCAACGCCACCCTGGAGTTGACCCTGGAGGAAGCTTACAAGGGCGGCGGCAAGGAAGTGGCTTTTCAGGAGCAGACCATCGGCCCGGACGGTTCACCGCGCCTGGGGACCAAGCGACTCAACGTCTCCATTCCGGCCGGGGTGCGCGACGGGGCCAAGATTCGCTTGGCCGGCCAGGGCAATCCCGGCCGAGCCGGCGGCCAGGCCGGCGATCTGTATCTGAAGGTGAAAATCCTGCCCCATGCGCTTTTTAAGCTGGAGGAAAGCAACGTCATCCTCGACCTGCCGCTGGCCCCCTGGGAAGCTGCGCTGGGGGCCAAGGTGCGGGTGCCGACCCTGGACGGCGCGGTGGAGATGAACATCCCGGCCGGCTCGTCCTCCGGGCGCAAGCTGCGCCTGCCCGGCAAGGGCCTTTCCGGCAAGGGGCAGCGCGGCGACCAGCTCGTGCGGCTCATGGTGCAGGTGCCGGCCAGTGTGAGCGACGAGCAAAAGGAACTCTGGGAAAAGCTCGCCGCCGCCACGACCGATTTCAGCCCCAGGAACTTTTAGGGAGCGAGGGAGGCCGCCATGGAAATCAAGCACGTCGTCATCGCCGGCAGCGTCCCCGCCCGGTCCGAAAAGCTGAGCTTTGCCCAGCTTCAGGAACTCACCGGACTGCACCCGACCGTTGTCGGCGAACTCATCGAACTGGGCTGGATCACCCCCGAGCGCACCACAGCCGAGGCCTATTTGTTCCGCAGCCGCGACGTCTACCGCCTGCGCAAGCTCGACCGCATCCAGCGCGATTTCGAACTGCCGCTTTTAGGCGCGAGCATCGTCGTCGATCTGCTGGAACGCATCGAGTATCTGGAAGGCAAGGTCAACGAGCTGCATCGACTGTTGTAGCGTGTTTTTGATGCTGCAAGGCTATGATTGCAGCAGGAAAAAGAAATTTTTGCCTAGTTATTGCCAAGCTCCGAAGCGATCTTATCTGTTGGACAGCCACGGAGGAGGATACGCATGGATCTCAACAAGTTTACGCAAAAGTCGCAGCAAGCCATCGGCGAGGCCCAGGCCGTCGCCGTTCGCATGGGCCAACAGCAGGTCGACGCCGAACACCTGCTTTATGCCCTTCTGACCCAGGACCAGGGGCTGGTGCCCCGCATCCTGGACAAGGCCGGCTACAACAGCCAGGCCTATCTGGCCGAGCTGGAGCGCGGGCTGTCCCGCCTGCCCAAGGTCAGCGGCCCGGGCGTCCAGCCGGGGCAGGTCTACGTGACCCCGCGCCTCAACGAAATCCTGGTCAAGGGCCAGGATCTGGCCCGCCATCTCAAGGATGAATACGTCAGCGTGGAACACCTGTTCCTCGCCTTTTGCGATGAGCCGCCGTCCACCCTGGCCGGTCAGGTGAACAAGGCGCTTGGCATCGACAAGAACCGCATCCTGGCCGCCCTGACCGAGATACGCGGCGGCCAGCGCGTCACCTCGGCCGACCCCGAGGCCACTTACGAGGCCCTGACCAAGTACGGCCGTGACCTGGTGGACGCCGCCAAAAAGGGCAAGATCGATCCGGTCATCGGCCGCGACGAGGAGATTCGCCGCGTCATCCGCATCCTGTCGCGCCGCACGAAAAACAATCCCGTGGTCATCGGCGAGGCCGGCGTGGGCAAGACGGCCATCGTCGAAGGCCTGGCCATGCGCATCGTCAACAAGGACGTGCCCGAGGGCCTCAAGGAAAAGACCATCTTCGCCCTGGACATGGGCGCGCTCATTGCCGGGGCCAAGTACCGGGGCGAGTTCGAGGAGCGCTTAAAGGCCGTGCTCAAGGAAGTGCAGAGCTCGGAGGGTCGGGTCATTCTTTTCATCGACGAGCTGCACACCATCGTCGGCGCGGGCAAGACCGAAGGCTCCATGGACGCGGGCAACCTGCTCAAGCCCATGTTGGCCCGGGGCGAGCTCCACTGCATCGGCGCGACCACCCTGGACGAATACCGCAAGTACATCGAAAAGGATCCGGCCCTGGAGCGGCGCTTCCAGCCGGTCTTTGTCGACGAGCCGACCGTGGAGGACACCATCTCCATCCTGCGCGGCCTGCGTGAGCGCTTCGAGGTGCACCACGGCGTGCGCATCAACGACTCTTCCCTGGTCGAGGCGGCGGTGCTGTCCCAGCGCTACCTGCCGGACCGCCAACTGCCGGATAAGGCCATCGACCTCATCGACGAGGCCGCGGCCATGATCCGCACCGAGATCGATTCGCTGCCGGCCGAGCTCGACCAGATCAACCGCAAGGTCATGCAGCTCGAAATCGAGCGCGAGGCGCTGCGGCGCGAAACCGACAAGGCCTCCCGCGAGCGCCTGGAAAAGCTTGAGGAAGAGCTGGCCAACCTGAAGGAAGATCAGGCCGGCTTCATGACCCAGTGGGAAAAGGAGAAGGGGGCCGTCGAGGTCCTGCGGCGCATCAAGGAAGACATCGAAAAGACCAAGTTGGCCATCGAGGACGCCGAGCGCGCCTATGACCTCAACAAGGCGGCCGAGCTGCGCTATGGCCGTCTGGCCGGTCTGGAGCGCGATCTGGTCGGCCAGGAAACGGCCATCGCCAAGGCGGCCGGCGGCACGCGGCTGATCCGCGAGGAAGTGACCCCGGACGACATCGCCATGGTCATCTCGCGTTGGACCGGCATTCCGGTGACCCGGCTGCTGGAAAGCGAGCGCGAAAAGCTCTTGCGTCTGGGCGACGTGCTCCACGATAGGGTCGTTGGCCAGGACGAGGCCGTCACCGCCGTGGCCGACGCCGTGCTGCGCGCCCGGGCGGGCCTGAAGGACCCCGGCCGGCCCATCGGGTCGTTTATCTTCCTTGGCCCCACGGGCGTGGGCAAGACCGAGCTGTGCAAGACGCTGGCCGCGGCGCTTTTCGACACCGAGGACAACATCGTGCGCCTGGACATGTCGGAGTACATGGAGCGCCACACCGTGGCCCGCCTGATCGGCGCGCCTCCGGGGTATATCGGCTACGACGAGGGCGGCCAGCTCACCGAGGCCGTGCGCCGCAAGCCCTACAGCGTGGTGCTTTTTGACGAGATCGAAAAGGCCCACAGCGACGTGTTCAACACGCTGCTGCAAATCCTCGACGACGGCAGGCTGACCGACAGCCACGGCCGCACCGTGGATTTCAAGAACACGATCATCATCATGACCTCCAACCTGGGGGCCCAATACATGCTCGACGGCATCCTGCCCTCGGGCCAGTTCAAGGAGGGTGTGTCCGAGTCGGTCATGAACACCTTGCGCGGGCACTTCCGGCCGGAGTTCTTGAACCGCGTGGACGAGATAGTGCTCTTCAAGCCGCTTTTGCGCGAACAGATCGCGGCCATCGTGGAGCTCATGCTCGGCGGTTTGCGGGCCCGGCTGGCCGATCGCAAGATCAGCCTGACCCTCACCGACACGGCCAAGGCGTTTATCGCCGAGACGGCCTACGATCCGGTCTTCGGGGCGAGGCCGCTTAGGCGCTACCTGCAAGCCCACATCGAAACGCCCCTGGCCAAGGCGCTTATCGGCGGCCAGGTGGCGGACGGCCAGGCCGTGGCAGTGGACATGCAGGACGGGGCGTTGGTCTTCGTTTAGGCCTTGGGCTCAAAGACAAAAAATACGGGCCGCTTCCCTGATGGGGAGGCGGCCCGTTTTGCATGGCGTTGTGGGGACTATTCCAGGGCCACGAGGTCGAGGTCGCCGACCAGGCCGACGAGGTCGCCGAGCTGGACAAAAACTCCGCGCACCCCGCGTCGGGCCATGCCCTTGGCGGCGGCCAGCACGCCTTCCATGTCCTCGGCCGTGACGAGCAGGTTGGCCAGGGCGGTGGCCGCCGCGTCGGCCACCGCCCCCCGGTCTGCCGCCACCGTCACCATGTCGGCCCGACCTAAGCTCAGCGAAGGCCCGACCGTGGCCGAGGAGGCGCACACCGCCGCCGGCAGGCTGCCCGCGTCAAAGCGCAAGGCCAGCCGTGCCCCTTCCACGGGCTTGGCGAGCAGGGCCACCAGCCGTTCCTTTTTTCCGTGCAGGTAAACGTCGCCGCCGTTTTCCACCAAGAGCTCCGGGGACCGGCCCACGAACCGGTCGGCCACGGCCTGGGCGAAAGCTCCGGCCACGGCGGCCATGGGCCCGACGCCAAATCGGGCCGCCGCCTCGGCCATGTCCTGGGCGATGGCCGGCGCGTCCGGGCCGGCCGCAACCGGCGTCAGGCTGCGCTGGAAGTCGGGATGCAGGAGCAGATACGTGGACAGGCCGGCCCGAAGTTCGGACACGTAGTCGGCCATGTCCCGGGCCAGATCGCGCCCGGCCGTGACGTAAAGATCGGTCTGGGCCACCACCACCTGAAAGCTGGTCTCGCCCGGGCGGCGGGCGGTCCGGCGGCGGTAGTCGCGCACGGGGTCGAGATGCGGCTGGTCCATCATGGCGGCTCCGGTTGGGGAAAGCGTCACCTGCGCCTGGCCGGCCCGGCCAGGCGGGCGGCCTTGGCAGCGCGGCCCCCGGCATGTAGTGTCGGGGACATGACGCATGATGGTTTCCTATCGTCGGCCGGCCCCCTTGTCACGGTCATCATTCCCACCCGCGACCGGGCCGAGCTGTTGCCCCGGGCCGTGGCCTCGGCCCTGGGGCAAACCTGGACGGCCCTGGAGATCCTCATCGTGGACGACGGCTCGGTGGACGACACGGCCGGGGTGTTGGCCGGCTTTGACGATCCGCGAATCCGGGTGCTGCGCCGTGACACGCCCGGCGGCGTGTCGGCGGCCCGAAACGAGGCCGTGAGGGCGGCGCGTGGGGACTTTCTGGCGCTGCTGGATTCCGACGACGAATGGCTGCCCAAGAAGACCGAACGCCAGCTGGCCTACATGACGGCCACCGGCCACGCCGTCAGCCAGACCCAGGAAATCTGGATGCGCGGCGACAAACGGGTCAACCCCACCCATATCCACAAAAAGCCTGACGGCTGGTTTTTCGAGGCGTCGCTGGGCATGTGCCTGGTCAGTCCGTCCACCACCATATTTGCGCGCGGCGTCATCGAGTCGGCGGGCTTTTTCGACGAGAGCCTGCCGGCCTGCGAGGACTACGACCTGTGGCTGCGCATCATGCTCACGCGCCCCATCGGGCTTTTGGACGAATATCAGGTCGTGCGCCACGGCGGCCGGGGCGATCAGCTCTCCACCCTCTACATCGGCCAGGACCTCTTTCGCATCCGGGCCATGCTGGGGTTGCTGGGGCGGCCGGAAACAACTGCCTGGCACTTTGCTTGCATCGAAAAGGAGTTGCGACGTAAAACCGGCATTTACGCCGCCGGCTGCCTCAAGCGCGACCGGCCCGAGGAGGCCGCCCGGGTGTCGGCCATGGTCGAAGCGGCCCTGGAAGAAGCCCGGGCGCGTCAGGACGGGGCAGGGAGCGGACAAGCGGCCGACTGGCAGGCCACGGCGGCCGGTTGATCGCACCGGCGCGGCAAGATCGGCCCACGGCGACAAACGAGACAGGCATGAACGCACCCGACGAGCCGCGACAACACCAAGCCATCCCGGCCCGCCGCCGGCCAGGCGGCCGTGAGCCGTCACGGGACGGCACGGGACGAGGCGCGGCGGCCGCCCTTGGCCCGGGATTGCCCGGGGCAACGATCGCGCCGGACTATTCGGGCGCGATTTCCCGCTTGCTGATGGCCTCGGCCTTGATGCGGGTGAGGGTATGGGTGAGCCCGGCCAGGACATTCTCACGGATGTCGCCGGCGGCCACGATGAACAGCAGGTCGTCGCCGGGCACGAAGACGCCGGCGTTGGCGGTGACCAGCACCCGGAACATGCCGGGCATGGCCTCGCCCTCGCGGCGGATGGCCTCGACGAGCTCCTGGTTCACCGTGACTGCGAGCTTGCCCACGGGAGCGCCGTTTCGCGACGTGGCCCGGGCCACGCCGTTGTGCACGAGCACCATGCCGACCTTTTCCAGGAAGCCCGGCTCGGATTTGAGCGAGGCGATGGTTTTTGAGATGTCCATAAGCGGCAAGTAAGGGAGAAAAGCCCCGTTGTCCACGTTTTACATCGCCAATCTGCTGGAGAAGCTGCCGCAAATTCCGACCACGCGCATGGTGCACAACGCCATCTGCGTCTGGCTGGCCTGGGACGGCGAGCTCGACCCGGGCGTGCCCACCATGCTCGAGGAGTACGGCGGCCTGCGCATGGCCGACGCCTACGGTCAGGCCTTGTGGTTTTTTTGCGGCGAGGAAGGGCTGCGGGCCCTTGGGCGCATCCTGGTGTGGGGCAAGGTCAACCCCATGCGGCTTTTTATCGAGGTGGTGCCGGCGGCCATACTGGTCGGCCCCAAGTTCGACCGCTCCCTGTCCATGTCCGTGGAACTCTCGCGCCAGCACGTCTCGCCGGGCGAGTCCCTGGAGATCCTGCTCCATCCCAATCTGAAACCCCAGGTGGCCATGATTCCGGGGCTGTCCATCCAGCCCATCAAGCCGACCATGGGCCTGGCCCGGGTGCCCTTCGAGCGCCTGGACGCCGACACCGCCCTGGCCTACGACCCGGGGCTTATCTGGTATTGCGTGCTGCGCCCCCTGGGCGACCCCTTAAGCCGCAACACCGCCGAGGGTTGGCGCAATATCGCCGAGGAACTCCTCGACATCGTCGAACACCTGGGCGTCAAGTTCACCCGCCACGAAGGCTTTCTCCTTTTCGAACTCTCGGGGCTCAAAAAGCTGCGCGCCTGGGCGCGCGACACCATCGCCCGCATCATGCGCCTCAAGGAAGAGGGCGAGTCCGGACACTACTGGCCAAGCGTCATGGCCGCAGCCTCGTCCAAGGGCCGCACCCTGGGCAAGGATCTGCCGCGCCGCCTGGGCCTGGACTGGGACCAGATGAGCCCGGATTTTCCCCACATGAGCTACCGCACGGCCTTTTTGCTCGGCGAGGATTTCGTCATCCACGAGGCCCGCACGCTGTCCCGGGGCATCAATATCGAGGACTGGTGCAACGTCAGCCTGGCCCGGGTCGAGTCGGCCGACGAGGCCGCGGCCGACGAGGCGACCCAGGGCGAGCTGGCCGTGCCGTTGCCTTCGGCCTTGTCCGGCGGCGACGCCAAGCTGTGCTTCTACTGCGGCCTCAATAACCACGGGCCGCGCGACTGTCCGTCCAAGCAGCTCATGGCCCTGGACCCCGGCGTGTGGGAGCGGTTCGGCGATGTGGACATGGGCAGCCTTGAAGCCTTGTCCGAGGGCCTGGAAAGCGCCCTGGCCGCCGATTTCGCCGCCGAATCGGCCCGGCTGCTGGGCGGAACCGACGCGGCCTCGCGCTATTACCAGTCCATCTTCGAGACCGACATGCCCTTCCAGCTGCGCCTGCTGGAGATCGTCTGGCGCAGCAAGGGCAAGACGTTTCCCGATGGCTTGAATCAACTCAACCAGCGCGAGGGCGATTTTATCTGGGGGGCGCTGTCGGCGCTTCGGGCCGGCGACGGCGAGAACTACGAAGCGCTCATGGCCGAGGCCCTGGCCAAGTACCCTCGGGCCTACCAGCCCAAATCGCTCCAAGGCTTCCAGGCCCTGGAGGCCGGCGACTGGACGAAGACCGTCTATTATTGGCAGGAATCCGGCCGGCTTTGTTACACCGCCCTGCAACGCGGCTATTTCCATTTCCTCGAAGGCCGGGCCTGGGAGATCCAGGGCGACTGCCACCGGGCTATCGCCCAGTACCGCGAAACCCTGCGGGAAAATCCCAAGTGGATCGAGCCGGTCTACCGCCAGGGCGTGTGTCTGGTGAAAATGGGCTTCATTGACCAGGGCCTGCAGTATCTGCTGCCCTTGGTTGCCGCCGACGCCCCGATCTTTCACCGGGTGATGCTCGATCCCGAGCTGGAACGCGGCCGGCTGCAGGTGCTTGGGGCCTTGTGGCGCATCTGGAACACGGCCCGGGATGAAGCCAAGGGACGGCAATTGGTTCTGGCCGAACTGTCCGAGGCGGTGCGCGGTCGGTTTCTTGATGAAGATCCCTATCTGTCCGAGGCGGCCGGCCGGGCCGAGGAGCTCGGCAAGCTCGGCAAGGTCAGCAACTTCGTGGCGTTTAAGCGTTTCGTGGCCGGGGTGGACGTCTTCGAGGCCGAGGTCAAAAAGGCCATTGAGGCCGAGCTGGCCGCCATGCGCGCCCGCCAGGACCGGCAGGTGGAGGACCTCAAGGCCGTCCAGCGCGAGGCGGCCTGGTTCCCCTTTCCGGCCATGCTGCGGGAGTTCAACCGCGACTTCAACTACTGCGCCACAAGGCTTAACTGGATGCGCACGGCCAAAATGGACGAGGCCGAGAATTTCCGCAAAAGCCGCGAGACCATGCCCGAGGTGGACGAGCGCATCCAGACCTTGCGCACGCGGCTGGTGACGCTGCGGGTCGTGCGCGACACCACCTTTTTCGTCATGCTTTTCGGGCGCAACTTCATGTGGATGGAAGTGGCGAGCCTGGGGCTGTCGCTCCTCGTCGTGCCGCTGATGGTCTATTTCTTCCAGCGCTACGGCCAGGGCTGGGTGGCCGAGATGATGGAGAATCAGAAGTGGCAGCTGCAAAAGGGGCTGGTGGTGATTTTGACCATCGCCGCCCTGGCCCTGGCCGCCATCAACACGGCGCTGACCTTTGACTCGAAAAAGCGCAAGCTTTTCAAGCTCGCCGAAGAGGGCAAGCTGCCCAAGAAAAAGCCGAAGAAGAAAAAGCCCAAACCGGCCCCCAAAGCCAAGGCCAAACCGGCCGCCAAGGCCGCGCCCAAGAAGTAGGGGGCAGGGACTAACGGCCCTGGGCCTCGGCCTTGCCGGAACGCTGCCAAGGGCAGCTTTCAGACTTTGACGGCTGTCCTGCCTAGGGATCCGGCAAACCGTCGCGGCGTTCGGCCGTGAGCCGCGCTCCCTGCAAATCGCCGGGATTTCGATCCCGGAAATCCTTGCCGGTTAGACCGCTTCCCGCCGCGCCTTGTGGGCCGCCACCTGCTCGCGCACCCGGCACACGCCGCAGACCTCCCCGGACGAGGGAAAGCCGCACTGGGCGCAGGCGTAAAGCGTATCCTGCCCTTCGCCCCGGGATGCGCCGGCGAAATGCGGCCGGCCCTGGGCCAAAAACGCCTCGTAAAAGGCGGTCTTCTGGCCGGGGCTGCGGTCTTCCAGGTCGGCGATGAGCTTTTTGTGGCCGGTGAAGCTGGCTCCGCCGCTGTAGGGGCAGGCCGCCTTCCAGTGGTCGATGCCCTTTAAAAAGCAATAGGCCGCCGTCTCGAACTCGGTCAGCCGGTAGAGGGGCTTTATTTTGCGCACGAACTTGCCCTCGCCGGGCAGCGTCGGCCCCTGGGTTCCCAGATAGGCCGGGTCCCAGCGCAGGACGTTGGCGAAAAGCCGGGCCGTCTCGTCGTCGAGATTGTGGCCGGTGGCCAGGGCGGCGAAGCCGTTTTCGTAGGCGAATCGGTTGAAGTAATGGCGCTTGATCTTGCCGCACACGGCGCACACCGGCCGGCGCACGGCGTCTTTGACGTCGGGCACGGCCAGGCCGTGTTCGGCGGTGTGGAGCACGTGCAGGGTCAGGCCGTTTGCGGCGCAAAAGGCCCTGGTGCGTTCGGCTACCGGGTCCGACGAGTCCGGGATGCCCAGATGGACGTGCAGCCCCTCCACGACATGGCCGAGATCGGTCAACACCCGCATGAGCGCCAGCGAGTCCTTGCCGCCCGAGACGGCTACCAGCACCTTCTCGTCCCGGCCGATCATGCCGTGGCGGCGCACGGCCGTCTCCACCTGCTTTTTGAAAAATCCCTCGAAACAGGTCGGGCAGAAACCGGCATGGTGGCTGGGCAGCTTGACCGCCGCCAGTTCGCCGCAGCGCTTGCACTTCATGGATTGGTCCTTGTCATGGCAAAAAGGATCGGCGGCCGTATGCCCCGGCCGCGCCGAAAAGGGGACAGGGCGCGAAAGCCGGCCGTCAGCCCCGGGAAACCACCATCCGCACGGTGACCTGGTCCCCGGGCCACAGGTGGCGATCCGGGGTGAGCAGCTCGCCGTCGCGGATGATGAGCGCGTCGTTGACGCGCAGGTGAAGATTGTTGAGCAATTGGAGGACGGTCTTGATTTTCGGGTAGGTGATCGGCGGTTTTTTGCCGTCTATGGTCACGGTGATCATGGCCCGGCTTAGTAGCCCGGCCCTTTCCCGGAATCAAGCCGGTCACGGTCGGAAAACGGTTGACCGTGGAAAGGGTTTTGCGCATAAGATGGAAGCATCGGACAGAGGACTTGCCGATTTGTCCAGCACCGCAAGGAGTTAGTCATGAGCGGGAAGATACTTGTCGTTGACGACGAAAAGCATATTCGGATGCTCTATCAGGAAGAGTTGGAAGGCGAAGGCTACGTGGTCGCGGTCTCGGACGGCGAGGACGACATCCTGGCCCTGCTGGAAAAGCACGCCCCCGATGTGGTGGTCCTCGACATCAAACTCGGCGGCAACCGTTCGGGCCTGGATCTCCTCCAAGAAATCCGGGGCAAGGACCAGTCCATCCCGGTGATCTTAAGCACCGCCTACGACAGTTTTCAGCACGACCTCAAATCCATCGCCGCCGACTACTACGTGGTCAAGTCCGTGGACCTCGGCGAGCTCAAGTCCAAGGTCGCCCAAGCCATGGCCAAGGCCCTGGCCGGCGCGTCCTGATCGCCGCGCGCCCCCGCCGGCCGCCGTCGGCGGGGGCGTTCGCCCCTTCTCCCCAGCGCCCGTCCTCTCTGGCCTGACTTCCCTGCTTTCCCTGCGCCGCCCTGGTCGCCATCCCTCTTCCGTTCCGTCCCGGCCGCGATAGGCCTTGGCAGGACGCGGTCGGCCGACGTCGCCCGCGCCCGCGCTTCCACGCTTTCGCCTCAGGCCGCGTCCGAAGGCGTTTGGGCCAGGCGTCGGGCCAGGCGTTGCGTCATGATCGGACCGAGTAGCGACGTCACGACCATGAGCACGACCACGGTGTCGAGCACGGGTTTGTCGATAAGCCGTTGCCCGGCCCCGTTGACGGCGTTGTAGGCGACCAGGGCGGCGGCCAGGGTGGCCGCAACCTGGGGCAGGGACAGCGACCAGATGAGCAGCCCCTCGTCGCGGTTGAAGCCGTACAGCTTCCGAGTCGCCATGGCCGCGAGGTATTTCGACAGGATAAGGCCGCCGACGATGGAAACGACCAGGGCGGCGTTGTGGAGCAGGGTGGAGGCGAACACGGCAAGATCGATCTGGAAACCGATGTTGAGGAAGAAAAAGGGAATGAACAGGTACAGGCCGAGGAATTCGAATTTCTCGAAGCCCTTGGCCTTTTTGGCGACGGGTCCGATGGCCATGCCCACCATGAACGCCCCGACGATGGGCTCCAGATCGATGGCCTCCGCGCCGAATCCGGCGAGGATCATGAGCAAGAACACCAGGGAAAATTGGTAGTCCTCGGAGGCGGAGAACCGGGGCAGCAGCCATTTGCCCAAACGCCCGACGCCAATGACGACCAGGGGGACGTAGGCCAGCAGCAGGAGCACCTGAACGCCCAGGGCCTTGGCCGAGAAGCCGTTTTGGTGGATCGGGATGCACACGGCCAGGACCAGCAGGGAGGCGACGTCGGTGAAGATGGTCGCGCCGCTGGCCACCATCACCGGGGGCGTGGCGGCCAGGCCCAGGCGCTGCACGATGGGAAAGCCGAGCAGGGTGTGGGAGGCCAGCAGGGAGCCGATGAGCAGGGCGGACGTCGTGCCGTAGCCGAAAGCCTCACCGGCGAGCAGGCCGGCCAGGAAGGGCAGGGAAAAGGTGAAAACGCCAAACGTCAGCGAGCGCTTCCACATTCTCGCAAACAGGGCGTGATCGATTTCGACGCCGGCGAACATCATGAGCATGAGCTTGCCCATATCGGCCAGGAAATTGGAGACCACGGGCTGTTCGGGAATGACGCCCAGCGCATGGGGGCCAATAAGGATGCCGGCTGCCAGGAGGCCGACGGCCCCCGGAAGGGCGAACCGCTTGCAGGCCATGGGCACGGCCAAGACCAGGAACAGGATGACGGCCAAACGGGCCATGGGGACAAAACCGTGGAAGAACGCCTGGACGGTTTCCATGGGACGACTCCAAGGCTGGCGCGGCGGCGGGCGTGTTCCCGCCAGGCGCGCTGCCGGGCGGTGGATGCAGGAATATCGACCGGAGCAGGCCCGGGCAGCGACGCCCCGACGCGCTGCCCGGGCCATGAGGGCAGCCTTGGCGGTCGCGGTGGAGGACGCCCCGCCAGCTCCGGCCCCCTCGGACTGTTGACCAACGATGCCGTGAACCCTACCCCTGGGGCGCGCTTGCCGCAAGGCGTGTCCTTGCGGCTGCGTATCCTTTGCCCCGGGCGATCGCCCCTTGCCCCGACGCGGCGTTCGTGCTAGCCGCCATGCCCATGTTTCCCGATATTTCCCGCGCCATTCAGGAAATCGCGCTGCTGCTCGTCCCGGTGCTCATGGGCGTCACCTTCCACGAAGTGGCCCATGGCTACGTGGCCAACTGGCTCGGCGACCCAACCGCCAGGCTGGCCGGCCGCCTGACATTCAACCCCATCAAACACCTCGACCTCTTCGGCGCGTTGGCCTTCCTGCTCACCCGCATGATCGGCTGGGCCAAGCCCGTGCCCGTGGACCCGCGCTATTTCCGCGACCCGGCCAAGGGCATGATGCTCGTGGCCCTGGCCGGACCGGCCATGAACGTGCTTCTGGCCATCTTTTTCGCCATGGCCATCCGCATGGTCGAATACGCCGCCATGGGCACGCTGCAAGGCTCCGCGGCCTACAGCATCCTCGCGCCCCTGGCTTACATCTGCGCCGCCGGGGTGCAGGTCAACCTGGCCCTGGCCGTATTCAACCTGATCCCCGTGCCGCCGCTGGACGGCAGCAACATCCTGGCCGCCTTCCTGCCGCCCCGGCTTGCCCTGCGTTACATGGACCTTGGCCGCTGGGGATTTTTCGCGCTGCTGCTTTTGGCCGTCACCGGCGTCCTTGGCCGCATCATCCTGCCGCCGGTGCGCTACTTCACCCAAATCCTGCTGTAAGGCCGCGGCCCAGGCCGCCTTCACCCGATACCCTTCACGACGAAAACGGAACACAAGCCCATGAGCGACAACGCCCCCAAGGAAAACAAACGCATCGTCTCCGGCATGCGCCCCACCGGCGCGCTCCACCTCGGCCACTACTTCGGCGTGCTCAAGAACTGGGTCAACATCCAGGACAGCCACGAATGCTTCTTCTTTGTCGCTGACTGGCACGCGCTCACCACCGAATACGCCGACCCCAAGCGCATCAAGGGCTTCGTTCCCGAACTCGTCAAGGACTGGGTGGCCGCCGGCCTTGATCCCGAAAAATCCGTGCTGTTTCAGCAGTCCCAGGTCAAGGAACACGCCGAGCTGCATCTGCTGCTGTCCATGGTTACACCGGTCTCCTGGCTGGAACGCTGCCCCACCTACAAGGACCAGCTCCAGGAGCTGGCCGCCAAGGAACTCAACACCTACGGGTTTTTGGGCTACCCCGTGCTCATGGCCTCGGACATCCTGCTCTACAAGCCCGGGTTCGTGCCTGTCGGTCTCGACCAACTGCCCCATCTGGAGCTCACCCGGGAAATCGCCCGCCGGGCCAACCACCTCTATGGCAACTTCTTCCCCGAACCCCAAGCCATGCTCACCCCGGACTCCAAGCTGCCCGGCCTCGACGGCCGCAAGATGAGCAAGAGCTACGGCAACGCCATCGGCCTGTCCGAAGAACCCGGGGCCATGAAGAAGAAAGTCATGAGCATGCTCACCTGCGAAAAGCGCGCTCGCCTGACCGACCCGGGCGATCCCAAGGAATGCAACCTCTTCCCCTATCACGAGCTGCTCACCGATCCGGCGAAACTTCCCGAGATCGTCGACGGCTGCACCAAGGCCACCTGGGGCTGCGGCGACTGCAAGAAGCTGCTTGTCGAATCCATGAACGCCTTCCTCGAACCCGTCCGCGACCGGCGCAAGGCCTTCGACAAAGACCCCAAGCTCGTCTGGGACATACTTGAAGCCGGCAACGCCAAGGCCCGGGCCCGGGCTTCGAGGAATCTGGACGCACTCAAGAAAAAGCTGAATTTCATCTTCTAGTTCGCGTGACGCATGCCTTGAACGATACGAGCCTGTTTTTTAAGGAAAATTAATCGTCTTAGCGTGCTGTCCACGAGACGCCCAAAGCGGCTTCGTGGATGCGGCGAAACGCAGCAGGCTTGGCCCCGTCCCTTGTCCCAGGGGCGGGGCCAAGCCGAAAGCGGCTTGCCAGCCGGGGCCGGCCGGGGCACAGTCAAAGCCTCGTCCACCCCAGCCAAGGAGCCGCCATGGACGCCTTTCACGTGGCCCTGACCGACGCGGAAAAGTCCTCTCTCAAGGATTTGGTCCGGCTGGTCATTGCCGCCAAACTGGCCGGCAAGGCGCCTGACGTCCCCACCCCTGACAGCGAAAACCTGGGCCGCAAGCTCGGGGCCTTCGTGACACTGACCATCGACGGCAACCTGCGCGGCTGCATCGGTCATATCGTCGGCGACCAGCCGCTTTTCGCCACCATCGCCGCCATGGCCGAGGCGGCGGCCTTCGGCGATCCGCGCTTCCCGCCGCTGACCCGCCGGGAATTCGACCGCGTGGCCATCGAGATCTCCATCCTCGGTCCCCTGGAACCCTGCCCGGACCCGGCGCGCGTGGTCGTCGGCCGCCATGGCCTGCTGGCGCGTCGCGGCGGCCGCTCCGGCCTGCTCCTGCCCCAGGTGCCGGTGGAGTGGGGCTGGGACCGGGAAACCTTCCTGGACCAGACCTGCCGCAAGGCCGGCCTGGAACCCGGCTGCTGGCGCGACCCGGCGACAACGCTTTTCTGGTTCGAAGCGGAAGTATTTTAAGAGAGGCCTCCGGCAGCCAAAGGGGCTGAGCCCCTTTGGAAACCCCACCTGGGCAAGGGGGGCGTGGTCACGGCGTACAGGCTAAAAGCCATGGACCGGACCGGCGAAAATCGAGGCTTTGCCGAAATATGGGCATTATTGCGCGCCGCGATTCCTGTTTGCCGGGAATCGCGGCGCAGCAGTTTTTGAGACCACCTGAAATGATTTCTCTTTTCGGGCGTTCCCGGTTGGCACGTTCCTCGCTTTGCGGAAAAGCGGTGTGGGAACGCCGCCGTCGGCGGACAACTGGAAGGGGGAGTCGACATGAAACGCCTGCTGCTCATCACCGCCATCGTCGTCCTGGGCGCAACCATGTACGTGGCCGATCCGCCGCGTCTGACGGCCAGGGAGACCGCCGCGACCGGAACCGACGTCGCGCCGCCCGTCCAGAGCCAGGTGGTCCGGCTGGCCGAGGCAAGCCTTGAGCTGCGCCGCCAGGGCAGCCCCGGCCTTGCCGCCTATGATCAAAACGCCGAGCCGCGTCCGCAGCGGCTTTCCAAAAGCAAATAGCGACGGGAATTTGGGAGGGCAGGCGCGGCGGAGGGTTCGCCGCGCCGGAGGGGACGCTTTCGGGCGTCCCCTTTGTTTTTTTCGATGGGGTGTCGTCGAGAGGCGGTCGCGGCAGCCTGACGCCCTGGCGCGGCCAGGGCGTCAGCTCTCGCCGGCCGGTCCGGGATTGCAGGCCAGGAAGGGACAAAAGGCCAGGGCGACCTCGGTGAGGCGGGTGTGCGCGCCGGTTCCGGCGTAGAGGGCCAGGGGCGCTTCCAGGACCATGCCCGGCCCGCCGTTTTTGCGGGCGGCCACCAGCGCCAGCTTGGCCGGCGCGCCGGCACGTGACGCGACGGGCAGCACGCGCTTGACGATAAGCCGCCTTTCCGCCAGGGCGGCAAAGACCAGGGGCAGGCGTTCGGCCAGGTGGATGCAGGCGAATATGCCCTTGTTGGCCAAGAGATAGCTGCCGGCGGCGGCGAAGTCGGCCATGTCGCCGTCCACTTCGAAACGGGCCGCGTCCCGGGCCAAGCCTGGCGGCCGGCGTCCCGAGGCGGGATCGCGGTAGGGCGGATTGCACAGGATCAGGTCGCGCGATTCCGGCAGGCAGCGGGCGTCGCCCCGCACAACACGCAGGTCGGCGGTCAGGGCCATGAAGCGGTCGGACAGGCCCAGGGCCGCGCTGTTTTGGCCGGCGGCCCGGACCATGTCCGGGTCGCGGTCAAGGCCAAGGCAGGTCGCGGCCGGGTCGGCGGCGGCCAGCAGATAGCCCAGGCCGGCCGCGCCGCAGCCCGTGCCGAGGTCGGCCGCCCGGGGGCCGGCGGCCAGGCCGGCGGCGAAACTGGCCAGCAGCAGGGCGTCCGCGCCGAACCGAAAGCCCCCGTCGGGTTGGGCCAGGCCGCGCGGAAAGGCCTCCCGCGCGGCCTGGACGTCAGGATTCCCCTGTTCCAACATACAAGTTTACCGCTCCCGGCGCAGGCCGTCGATGAGGGCGGCCAGACGCGAGGCGGAGGTGGAGAGGTTGTCCAGTTCCGTTTCGGCTTCGGCCATGCCCTGGGCGGTTTCCTCGGCGATGAGGCTGATGTCGGCCAGGGCGCGGTTGATTTCTTCCGAGGCGGTGGCCTGCTGTTGCGAGGCCGTGGCGATGGAGCGCACTTCCTCGGTGGCGGTTTCGACCATCTCCACGATATGGGTGAGGGACCGGCCGGCGTTTTCGGCCAGTGTGGTGGTTTCGCCCACGGCCGTCGCCGCCGCGTCCATGCCGGCCACGTTTTCCCGCACGCCGCCGTCGATGGCCGAGACCACCGAGGCCACTTCGCCCGTGGCCTGCATGGTCTTTTCGGCCAATTTGCGAACCTCGTCGGCCACCACGGCGAAACCGCGTCCGGCGT
>ALAO01000256.1 GCA_000307955.1 Solidesulfovibrio magneticus str. Maddingley MBC34
GGCCGGGGGCCTGAGGCCCCCGGACCCCCCGAAAGGGGTTTGAAGGGGGGCGGACCACGTATTTTGTGCCAAGGGCGCGCGGCTTGCGCGACCTTGGCTTGTCGTAAACGGAAAAGGGCGGCCGGCGGGGCCGGACGGGAAGCCGTCCGGCCGCTGCCGGCCGCCTTGCGCGCGAAACAGAAGGATTATCGATGGCGTTGGAACGCTACGTCGGCCCGGGGTGTCTGGTGGAGTTCATGCAGGGCAACCAGGCCCAAGTGGCCTGGGTGCTGGAGGAGTCTTCGGGCCGGCTGCGGGTGTATACGCTCACGCATCGCGAGGAAAAAATGGCCATGGCCAGGGTGCTGCCCTGGATGGGGCCGCGCTATGACGGGGCCCGCGACCGCAGCGCGATTTCCGAGATCCTGGCCGACCATCAGGCCCGGCGTGAGGCCGCGGCCAAGGCCATTGCCCCGCTGGAGCTGTGGGAACTGGCCCAGGGCGAGGTGCGCGAGGAATCGGCCGAATGGTTCGCCGGCCTTGTAGGCGAGAAACCCGACGTCGACGCCGTGGCCGGTATGGGCCGGGCGCTTTTAGGCTGCAAAACCCACTTCAAGTTCCACGCCCCCAAGTTCGAGGTCTATTCCGCCGAGACCGTGGAGCGCCGCCTCACCGAAGCCGCCGCCGCCGAGGAACGCGAGAAAGTGGTTGTGGCCGGCCAGGCCTTTTTCAAGGAGCTCTGGCACGGCTGGGCCACGGGCGACCGCAAGAAGGGCGCGGCCCTGGCCGCCAAGCTTGATCCCGAGGCCGCCGCCAAGCTGGCCGCCATGCTGCGCCGGCTCATGGGCGACGCCGACGACCAGGAAAGCGCCGTGCTGTGGGCCATGCTGCGCAAGGGCCTGCCCGACCATCCCCTTCAGGCCTACATCCTGGCTACCCAATGGGGCATCGTCCCGCCGCATTACAATTATCATCTCGACCAGGCCGACTACGCCGCCGGCGACGACTGGCACGCGCCCTACGCCGCCGAGATCGAGGCCCGCCGGGCCGGGCTGGCCGCCCTGGCCCGGGAGCCCGAACCCATTCCCTTCGTCAGCATCGATTCCCCGACCACCCGGGACATCGACGACGCCTTTTTCGCCGAGACCCGCCCCGACGGCACCATCCGGCTGGCCCTGGCCCTGGCCGACCCGGCCCTGGACTGGGATTTCGGCGGCCCCCTGGACACGGCCGTGGCCCACCGGGCTTCGAGCCTCTATCTGCCCGAGGGCGTGAGCCACATGCTGCCCGAGTGCCTGGGCACCGACCTTTACAGCCTGCGCGCCGGGGAAGTGCGGCCCTCCCTGGTCATGGAGTGGGAGTTTTCCCCCGAGGGCGAGATCCTGGGCTTCGCCATGCGCAAGTCTTTTGTCCGGGTGGTGGAAAACACCACCTACGCCGTGGTGGAAGCCGCCCTTGACCGAGGCGAGGCCGCGCCCCATCTGCAGCTCGGCTGGCGCGTGGCCTCCTGGCTGCGGGCCGGGCGTCTGGAACGGGGGGCGGTCATCATCGAACGGCCCGAACCGGAGATCAGCCTGTCGGGCTACCCCGAAGACGTCAAAATCGAGATGTCCGTCTGTCCGGCCTATCCCAAGGCCCAGCTGCTCGTCAGCGAACTCATGATTCTCGGCAACGCCGCCGCCGCCGACTATGCCGTGTCCCACGGCGCGGCCATGCTCTTTCGCACCCAGGACGCCAGGCTCCCGCCCGAGATTCGCGGCATTCACAGCGACCCGCCGGCCATCCAGCGGGCCGTGCGCGAGCTGCCCCCGACCCTGACCGAACCCGATCCCCGGCCCCACGCCACCCTGGCCGCGCCGGCCTACGCCCCGGTCACCTCGCCGCTGCGGCGCTACGCCGACCTGATCAACCTGGCCCAGCTCGAAGCCCTGCTGCGCACCGGCGCGCCGCGCTGGAGCCGGGGGGAGCTGGAAGCCCGGTTGCCGCTGTTGTCCTCGCGCATCGAGGCCGTGGGCCGGGTGCAGCGTTTCCGGCCGCGCTACTGGAAGCTCGCCTACCTCCAGCGCCACTGCAAGGAGCGCACTTTCGAGGGCGTGGTGGTGGACGTGGCCGGCGGTTTCATCTCCCTGTCCCTGCCCGATTTCCAGATTTACGTCCGGGCCACCCGGGACACGCTTGGCGACACGATTTACACCGGCCAGCGGTATGCGCTACGCTTGGGGCGTATTGATCCGCTCACCAACGAACTGCGGGTGTTCGGCGCGGAAGAGATTCCGGCCAGCCTGCCCGACGAACAGCTTTTCGGAGAGGGCTAAATGGCGGCGACAGCGTTTCTCGTCCTGACCTATCTGCTTGCGGCGTTTCCCTTCGGCTTGCTGGTGGCCCTGGTCGGTTGCGGCATCGATCCGCGTCTGGCCGGCAGCCGCAACACCGGAGCCACCAATGTTTCGCGCCTGTGCGGCACCAAGCTTGGGGTGCTGACCCTGCTGCTTGATCTGGCCAAGGGGCTGGTCCCGGTGCTGTGCGCCCGGACCATGACCGATTCGCCGGTGTTTCTGAGCATGGTGGCCGTGGCCGCCGTGGTCGGGCACATGTATTCGGTGTTCCTCTACGGCAAGGGCGGCAAGGGCGTGGCCACCACCATCGGCGTGTTTCTCGGCGCGGCCCCGATCCCGGCCTTGCTGTCCGTGGCCGCCTGCGTGGCCGTCATTCGCATTTCGGGCTACGTCTCGGCCGGCTCCCTGACTTTGGCCGTGGCCGTGCCGGTGCTGTGCGCCTGGCTTGGGCCCGTTGCCCTGGTCCCGGCGGCGGCGATCATCGGCGGGCTGGTCATCCACAAGCACCGCGACAACATCGCCCGGCTCAGAAGCGGCCAGGAGAAGTCCTGGCGCAAGGACCGGGCCAAGGCCGCCTGATCCATGCTGCACCTTTTGTATGTCGTTTTGGGGCTGGCCGCCGTCAACGGGGCGGCCGGCTGGCTGCTGTCCCGGCTGCCCAAGGGGCGCGGGCGCACCGCCGGCATGGGCCTGCTCGTGGCCGTGGACGCCCTGGCTTTGGGGCTTATCGTCCTTGAGCTGTGCATGGCGCTATTTTTCGCCCAGTCCGACGGCTTCAACCTCACCATGTCCAGCCGCAAGTGGTTCGAGCGCTACTGGCAGCCGGTCAATTCCCTGGGCTACCGCGACGTCGAGCCGGCTCCGCGTAAGGACGGCGAGAAGATCGTCATGGTCCTTGGCGATTCCTTTGCCGCCGGGCACGGTATCGACAATCCGGCCGACCGTTTCGGCGACGTGCTCGGCCGCCGGCTGGGCCAGGGCTGGCGGGTGGTCAACGTGGCCAAGATCGGCTGGGACTCGGTGGACGAATACGAGGCCATGGCCGCCTATCCGGTGACCCCGGACGTGGTGGTGCTGGCCTATTTCGTCAACGACATCTACCGGGCCGCCGAGAAATCGGGCCACCCCCTGACCTTTGCCGTGCGCTTCCCCCAGGGCGGGCTGACCAAATACCTGGTCGACCATTTCGCCCTGGCCAACTTCGTGTATTGGCGGCTGGCCCGCATGGGCAATCTCGACGACGCCTCGGCCGGCTTCTGGGACCGGCTGCGCGCGGCCTACGCCGACAAGACGGTGTTCACCGCCCACGCCGCCGAACTCGACGCCATTGTTTCCTGGTGCCGGGAGCGCCACATCCGTCTGGTGGCCTTGCTCATCCCCAGCCTGTCCGACGTGGCCGGCAGCGCCGTCATGACCGCCCGGGTGGCCGGTTATTTCGGCGAGCGGGGCGTGGACGTCCTGGATCTCACGCCGCTGGTCATCGACAAGAAGCCCGGCGAACTCGTGGTCAACGGCGTGGACAGCCACGCCAACGTCGCGCTGAGCGCCGTCATGGCCGATCTGCTTTACCGTGCCCTGGTCCCGGCCCCTGTCCCGGCTCCGGGCAACTGATTGCCGATTGACCGCCAGGGAAAAAACGCCCGGTCGCGACAGCGGCCGGGCGTTTTGGCGTGGCGGCGGTCGGACGGCTCAATCGGCCGGGCGGGTCCCGGGCAGGAGATGGGCCACTTGCCGGGGATCGGCTTCGTTGATGGTCAGGAGCATTCGGCCCTCGGCCAGGGGCGCGGCCACGAAATCGATCCAGCGCGACCGGCCGTCGCCGCAGCGCACCGGGTAGACGCGCCGGCAGGGTTTGCCCTGCACGGCCAGCCATTCGGCCATGACCCGGGCGCGAAGACCGTCGTCGGGGTAGGCGCGGCGCATCCAGACCTCGGCCGTGGGAATGTCAGCGTGGCTGTAGCCCAACAGGTCGTGGCTGCGCTTGTTGAGATAGACGATGTCGCCGTCGCTGGTGACCAGGACGGCGGCGTAGGGCACGTGGTCGAGGATGGCCCCCAGGGTGTCGCGCTCGGACTGGAGGCTGCGGGCCAGCTCCACCTGCTCGGTGATGTCCAGGGACATGCCGCACAGGGCGTAGGGTTGGCCGTGCTCGTCGAGAAGCGGCGTCTTGGTGGTGAGGAAGCGGCGCGGCCGGCCCTGGACCAGGACATCCTCCTCGAAGGTCTCGGCCTGGCCGGAAGCCAGGATGCGGCGATCGTCGTCGGCGATGCGCACGGCCGTCTCCGGCTCGTGGATGGAGCCGCCGGGCAGGTCGGTCAGGGGGGCGTCGGGCAGGCCGAAGGCCTCGGACACGGCCCGGTTGACCATGATGCAGCGGCCGGCGGGATCCTTGAAATAGACGGCGCAGGGCACGTGGTCGAGGATGGAGCGCAACTGGTCCGAGGTGCGTTGCAGGCTTTCGCGCATCTTGGCCAGGGCCGTGACTTCCTCGGCATGGAGCATCACCGTGTCCGGGGCCACGAAGACGAAGGTCATGTCGAAAAGCCCCGGCTCGGCCGCGCCGGGCGGGCGCAGGGCCAGGGCGCGCCGGTCGCCGCGCCGGCCTTCGAAGGCGCTCCACAAGGTCAGGTAGATGTCGGGGGCATCGGCGAAGACCGCCTCGGCCGGGCTGCCGACCATGGCCCCGATGCGGCCGCGAAACAGCGCTTCGGCCGCCTTGTTGGCGTCGGCCAGCACAAGGTCCCGGCCGCGCTTGGCAAAGGTGAAAGTGGGTAGGGGAAAGTTGCGCAGGTGGGTCTTGAGGCGCTCCTCGCTGGCGGCCAGTTCCGCCGCGATGCGTTTGCGCTCGCTGATGTCCTCGACAAAGCCTTCGATAAGGCGTTCCCCCGAAGGGGTCACGGTCATCCGGGCGTGGAGCGCGCCGATAAACGTTGTGCCGTCACGGCGGCGATAAACGTTTTCGAAGTCGAGCAGCCCTTCCTTGCTGGTCAGCCGGCGCACCACGTCACGGCGTTTTTCCGGCTCGGCGAAACCGGCCGAAACGTCGTCGCCCATCTCGGCCAGCATCGCTTCGGGCGAGGCATAGCCGAAAAGCCGGGCCAGGGCCGGATTGACGGCCAGCATGCGGCCTTCGGCCGTGGTGCGAAAGACGCCGAGCACCGCGTCGTCGAAAAAGCGCTGGTGGCGGGCCCGGGAATCGGCCAGGGCTTCGGCCGCTTCCTGCCATTCGGTGCTGTCCCGGGTGATGGCGCAAAAACCGGCCACCCGGCCATCGGCGTCGCGCAGGGGGGCGCGGGAAATTTGGAGAGACCGGGTGGTGCCGTCGCTGACCACCGCGTTCATGGGCGGCGGTAAAAGCTGGGGCTCGCCGCTCGCCATGACGGCCAGATCGTCACGTTCCACCGTTGGGGCGGTTTGCGGGCCGAAGACGTCGGTTCGGTGCAACCCGGGCAACGTCTTGGGGCCGCCGGACCGGCCAAGAGCCCGGGCCATGGCCGCGTTGCCGCGAAGCACCACGCCGTCGGCCCGTACCAGCACCACGCCGTCGTGGCAGGCTTCGAGCACGGCGTCGAGGCTGGCCCGTGTTTCGGCCAATTCCCGGGTCACCGCCTCGACGCGTTTGGCCAGGGCCCGCTCGGCGGTCACGTCCCGGCCGTAGCAATTGACGTAGGCCTGGGTGTTGTCGGGGACCACGGTCAGTTGCTGGATGTTTTCGCCGTCGGGCAGTTCCAGGCTGCTTTCGCGGCCGGTATCCAGGGCTTGCCCCACGGCGGCGGCCAGGGCTTGCGGGGCGGGTTCGCCCACGGCCAGGCCGGCGGACTCCAGCAGGCCGGCGCTGGCCTGGTTGGCGTAGGTCAGGCGGCCGTCGCGGGCCAGACGCAGGACGATGTTGGGGTTGGCCTCGGGAAACTGGGCCACGCTGCGCAGGTCATTTAAGGCCTGGCGTTCGGTGGTGACGTCCTGGACCGTGCCGTGGATGCGCCGCGCCCGGCCGTCGGGGCCGCGTTCGCAGCGAGCCACGGCCTTGGCGTGCCGCCACAGCCCGTCGCCGCGCCGGAAGCGGTAAGCGTACTGCACCGGTCCGTCGTCGGCCATGAGCCGGGCGCGCACCGCCGCCACGACCGGCTGGTCCTCGGGATGGACCAGGGCCATGAAGCTCTCGAAGGTGGGCGTGGGGGCGTCCGGGGGGAGGCCGAAAATGCGGAAGAACTCCTCGCTCCAGGAATCCTCGCCGGTGGCCAGGTCGCGCACGAAGCTGCCCACCCGGGCCAGATGCTGGGATTCGCGGTAGGATTGCCACAGCTGCCCCGAGGGACCGGGGGCCAGGGCGGGATTGCGCACCAGCCCCCGCACCAGGGGCAGAAGGTCGCCGGGCGCGGCCAGAAGGGCCTGGCGCACGTCGGCCGGCAGCTTGCCGGCCAGGGCCAGCAGGATGTCGGGATCGTCGCCGAGCTCCCGGGCCAGGGCCTGGATGTTGTCCTCGGACAGGCTGGGGGCGGCCCCGCGCTCCAGGCGGCTTAAATAGGATGGTTGGATGCCCAGGCGTCCGGCCAGCCGGCGCAGGGTGAAGGCCGGGTCGGTGGCCAGGCGGGCCAAACGGCGTTCGCGGAGGCGTTGGCCGAAGGGATGCGGCTGGGACATCATCCGTGCACCATAGCGTGCACGGTGTACGGCCACAAGCCCCATGGCAGGCCCGACGCCCGGCCCGCGCCTGCGCCCAAGGCCGTTCGCCCGGGCGGGGGAGCAGGGGAAGCCGGCTCTAGGCCTCGGGCATGACGCCCATGGCCCGGGCTGAACGCTCCAGGGTGAGGATCAGGGGGGCGGGGTCGCCGTTGCCGATGTCGCGCAGCTTGGCGGCGACGCGCCGGCTCAGGGCCACGAGTTCCTCGGCCTGGGGGGCGGCAAAGGCCTCCAGGTTGTCGGCCGCTTTGTCGACCTTGCCCAGCGCCGCCAGGGTCAGGCCCAGGCACAGTCGGGAAAAGGCGTCGCCGCCGTTGGTCAGGTGCAGCACGTGTTCGAACTCCACCTTGGCCTGGATGAGCTGGCGGGTGGCGTAGAGGGCGTAGCCGAGCCGGGCCCGCACGATGGGGTTGGACAGGTCGCCGCGCACCGAGGCCCGGTAGGCGGCGGCGGCCTCGGCGTAGTCGCCGGCGGCGTAGGCCGCGTTCCCCGCGGCGTGGGGATCGGCGGACGGGGCGGCGGGCACGGTCCGTTCCGGCTCCGGGGTCGGGGCCGAGTCGCTGGGAATGTCGCGGCCAAGCAGGGCGCGGATCAGGTGGCGGCGGGGAATGGCGCGCGGTTTGTCGGCGGTCATGGCGGTTCCTTTGGGGTTAGTGCGCCCGGCCGGCGGGGCCGGAGAAAAACACCGATTCGATTTCGGCGATGGCGGCGTCGCCGTCCCGAGCCGCTTCGGCCAGGACGGATTCGGGCAGCCCCAGGCTGTGCCAGGCCGTTTCGCTTAGGGCTGGGGTGGGCGGACCGGAAAAGGCCGGCCAGTCCCAGGCCTGGGCCAGGATGTCGGCCACATGAATAAGGGCCGTTTCCCGGGAACCCGGCGCGCCGTCGGGGTGGTGGTGGTCGCCGGCCATGGCGACCAGGGCCGGCGGGAAATTCCAGCCGGCAAGGAGCGTGCGGCCCACGGCGGCGTGGTCAAACCCGAGCACGGCGGTTTCGGCTTCGCTGGCCGGCAGGCCCTCCACCCGCGACAGAATCAGCGCCCGGCCGGCGGCGGCCGGGAGCTTTCGCAGGATGACGAGCTGCCCCAGGTCATGGAGCAGGCCGCCCACGAACCCCCGATCCGGGGCCAGGCCCGGCACGGACCGGGCCAGCAATGAGGCGTAGACGCCGCAGGCGGCGGCGTGCCGCCAGAACATGCGCATGTCGCACAGCTCCGGGGCGATGTCGGCAAAGGCCGACACGGCGGCCAGGCCGGTGACCAGGGTGGACAGCTCCTTTTGCCCGACCATGGTCACGGCCCGGCTGATGGAGTCCACCGGCCCGCGCAGCCCGTAGACCGGGCTGTTGACCAGGCGCAGCAGCCGGGCGGTCAGGCTCGGGTCGCGGCCGATGATGGCGGCCAGTTCGGCCGGGCCGGTCTCGTCCTTGCCCAGGGCGTCGAGGAGGCGGACATGGACTTCGGGCAGGGTGGCCAGCTCCACGTCGCCGGAGACCAGCGAGGCTGGATCGGTTGCGGCGGCGTCGAAGAGTTGGCGTTCCGGGGCCAGGCAGGGCAGGGCCGGGGAGGTCGCCAGGGCGTCGAGGTCGAGCCCTTCCCCTTGGACTCGCGCGGCGGCCCGGGACACGGCCAGCTCGAAGATCGTCCTGCCCGCGGCGCTTTCCCGGTCCATGGCCAAGAACCGGCGGCGCAGCAGCTCGCGGCAGCGCTCGGCCGTGGCGGCGTAGGCCTCGGCCGCGTCGGCGGCCGGGTCGCCGTCCTGGCCGACGATGTCGGCGTCGCGCACGCCGTAAGCCCGCAAAAGGCGCAGATGGTCCTCGGACAGGGTCGTGCCGGCGGCGGCCAGGACCCGGCCGTCCGAGGCGCTGACCGACTGGCCAAGGGTCATGCCCGGGGTGATGTCGTCGATGTTGCGTTTGCCCACTGGCTGTGCCTCCGGTGCGGTTTGGCCCCGGGTTCTGCCCCCGGCGGCGCGGGAATCTCGCCCCTGCGGATTAAGATTGTAAAAAAGCTAACCGAAAAGAAAGACACCGGCGCGGATTTCTCGGCCCCTTGCTAGAGTTTTTCGAGGCCATTTTTGCAATATGCTGAAATAGTATGTGAAAAAAATACGCCTCGTGTCCATCGATTTGGCCCGGGATATGCACAAGAAAAATCGAAAGCGGACGGCCTTCCCACTCCGAGCCGCTCGAATCACTGGCCGTGGCGGTCACCCCCTAGCCTCCTCCCCCAACACGCCACCACGGCCTTTTCAGGAAGCCGCTTGGGCCACTCCCTGGGCCTGGGCGGCTTCCGCTTTTTGTCGACCGCCGCCTTGCCCCGCCGTTTGGGCTTGCTGGACGCCCCAATCGTGATTATAGCCCGAGGACGCAGTCGCAAGACGCCCTTGGGGCAATTGCCGGCGCGGGTCTTCCGCGCCGGGCCGCGACAGCGTGGGAGCACCTTTTGGAGAACAAGGAATCCGGCCCCCAGGCCTTTCTCGACTTTGTCAATCAACGCTTGGCCAAGCGCCAGCGCGAACTCGACGCGGCCGTCAAATTTTCCAGCCATTACGCCCAAGTCGAGTCCATCGTCATGGAGCTCAAAGCCGTGCGCACCAAGTTCACGACCCTCATGCGCCGCGAGGGACTGCTATGAGCCGGCTTGGCCTGCTGGCCGGGCTGCTTCTGGCCGCCTTGTCCCTGGCCGGTCCCGGCCCGGCCCTGTCCCAGGTCCCCCCCAAGGCCCCGGCCCCGGCGGCCCGGGCGGCCGCCGGCCACGACATCGTCGGCCACTGGACGGCCGAGGCCCTGGGCCAGACGGTCACGGCCGATTTCACCCGCCAGGGCGACATGATCTACGGCGTGGTGGTCATCCCGGACCCGCTTTCCGGCGGTTCCAACACCTACCACGTGGCCGGCGTGATTCTCGGCGACGAGTTCGCGGCCCAGCACGCCAGCGGCCATCTGCTCAAGGGCACGCTCACCGGCCCGGGCACGGCCGAGGCCGTCTTCGCTCCCAAGTCCGGCCCCTCCCTCAAGCTGCGCCTGACGCGGCGCTCCGGTCCCTAGGCCGTCTTCCCCTGTCCCGGCGGCACCACCGGCACGGACTCGTCCTGGGCCCGCTCGGTCCAGGCCCGTTTGACCGCGTTCACGTCCTCCTGGGGCAGGGTGGCTTCGACGGCGTCGAAGATGCGGTTGCGGATAAAAACGAGATCCTGGTAACTTGGGGCCTGCTCAATCATCTCCAGATAATACGCCAGAGTGCTGTCCTGCGCCATGACCATACGTCTCCCATGGCGGCTGGTTGCCGTGACAACGGGTGTAGCCGAGGCGGCCGGCCGGGGCAACGTCGTTTGTGCCCGGAAGTCGCGGCCTCATGCCGCGCCGAGGCGGCGCGCCTTTGCCGTGCTCCAGGCGACGCGCGACGACCGGCACGGGCAAAGGGACGCGCCGTCAGCCTTCCGGCGTATTGAAAAAGCCGCATTTCTCGCAGACGAAGCCGGCGTATTCCGGCCGGCCGTCGTCGGCCAGCCAGACTTCCACCTCGTTTCGCTCCGAGCAGTTGGCGCAGTACACCAGCGCGATGCGGGTTTCCGGGTCATAGTCGCATTCCACGCCGCCGAGGATGATGGTGCGTTCCTGGGCCATGGCCGTTTCCTCCTGTTTCGGATGCTCCCTTGTAGCACGCCGGTTGGCCGGGGCAAGCCCGGGGATTGCCAGCCGGGGCCGCTCGGGCTATCCGAGGGCGGCAAAACCCCCAAGGAGTGACCATGTCCCCGCGCCCCCTCGTGCTGCATGACGCTTTTGCCTTTCCCGGCGGCGGGGAACTGGTGGCCGTGACCCTGGCCCGGGCCTTTGAAGCTGATCTCCTGACCGGACGGTTCGATCCGGCCGCCTTCCCGGACGGCTATTTCGCCGGCCGCGCCCCGGCCAATCTTGATGCCCGCGCCCGCCATCCCCTGGCCGCCAGGCTGTCCCTGACCCTGGCCATGTCCCTGGCTTTCGAGAACATGCCGCCCGTGGCCACGCCGCTGGCCCTGCACAGCGGGGCGCTCACCCTGCTGGGGCATGGCCGCATCCACGGGCCGCAGCTGCTTTATTGCCATACCCCGCCGCGCATCCTCTACGACCACCGCGATTTCTACCTCGCCCGCCAGCCGTACCTTCGCCGGCCGTTGTGGCGGCTTTTGGCCGGGCGCTACCGCCGCCGCTACGAAGCGGCCGTGCGGGCCATGGACGCCGTGGTCGCCAACTCCGAGACCGTGCGCCGGCGCATCCGCGATTTTCTGGGCCTGGAATCCGTCGTCATCCATCCGCCCGTGGACACGGCCGCCTATCAATATAGAGGGCAGGAGCCGTTTTACCTGTCCACGGCCCGGGTGGACGTGCTCAAACGGGTGGACCGCGTCGTGGCCGCCTTCGCCGCCATGCCGGACAAAAAGCTGGTGGTGGTGTCGGGCGGCTCGGAACTCGACCGGGTGCGGGCCATGGCCCGGGAATGTCCCAACATCGAGATCCGCGGCTGGACCGAGGCGGCCGAGTTGCGCCGGCTCATCGGCACGGCCATAGCCACCATCTACATCCCGCGCGACGAGGATTTTGGCATCTCGCCGGTGGAGTCCATGGCCGCCGGCAAGCCGGTCATCGGCGTGCGCGAGGGCGGGTTGACCGAAACCGTGATCCACGGCCAGACCGGCATCCTGTTGCCGCCCGACCCCAGGCCCGAGGACGTGGCCCGGGCCGTGCGCGCCCTGGGCCCGGCCGAGGCCCTGGCCATGCGGCAGGCCTGCGAGCAACGGGCGGCGGCGTTCGACACAACGGTCTTCGTGGCTAACATGCAGGAGCTGGCTCGGGACGTGATGGCGGGACACTCTGACAATGGTTTGAAAAAATGAGAAAACTGCGCGTCCTCGTCAACGCCGTGCCCCTGGCCACGGTCAATACCGGCATCGGCCGCTACCTGCGCTGCCTCTACGCCGCCATCGAGCGCGACTACGGGCGCGATCTCGACATCGCCTACTTCGACGGCAAGCGCGTCTCGTCGACCCCGCCCCAGCCGCCGGCCAACCTGGCCGGCCGCTCGCGCCTGACGAGCCTGCTCTGGAAGCTCCCGCCCGCCGCCGGGCTGGCCGTGCGCCTGGCCCGCCACTGGCAGCGCGAGGCCGTCTTTTACCAGGCCGCCAAGGGCTACGACCTCTACCACGAGGCCGCCTTCTTTCCCTTCCGCGTGCCGAAAAAGGTGGCCACGGTCTTCACCATCCACGACCTGTCGCTCATAACGCTTCCCGAGCGCCATCCGGCCGAGCGCGTGCGCTACTTCAACCGCTATTTCCACAAGCGCCTGCCCGGCGTCGCCCGCTATCTGGCCGTCTCCAAATACACCAAGGCCGAGATGGTCCGGTTGCTGCGCCTGGACCCCGAACGCATCCGCGTCACCTGGAACGCCCACGAACCCGAAGTGTTCCGCCCCGTGGACGGCCCTTTGCCGGCCGGCCTGCCCGAACGCTATTTCCTGTTCGTCGGCACCAACGACCCGCGCAAAAACCTCCACGTCATCCCCAAGGCCCTGGCCGCCGCCGGCCTGGACGTGCCGCTTGTCACCGCCGGCTGGAGCGGCTGGTCGGCCGAACGCCTGGACGGCGCGCCGCCCATCGAATTCGGCTACTGCGACGACGCGACCCTGGCCGCGCTCTATTCCAAGGCCCTGGCCCTGGTCTATCCGAGCATCTACGAAGGCTTCGGCCTGCCCGTGCTGGAAGCCATGGCCTGCGGCTGCCCGGCCGTCACCACCCGGCTGACCAGCCTGCCCGAAGTGGCCGGCGAGGCCGGCATCTACCTCGACGACCCGTCCGATCCGGTCGCCATGGGCCAGACCCTGGCCCGGGTCGCCGCCGACGCGCCCCTTCGCGCCGAAGCCTCCCGCCTGGGCCTGACCCGGGCCGGGCTGTTCTCCTGGGCCGAATCGGCCCGGCGGACGGTGGAGGAGTTCGAGAAGAGCTTGCAGTAGGGGAACAGAGAAGGGGAGATGCCTCCGGCGGCCGGG
>ALAO01000257.1 GCA_000307955.1 Solidesulfovibrio magneticus str. Maddingley MBC34
CCGGGGGCCTCAGGCCCCCGGCCGCCGGAGGTATCTTATCCTCCCGTCTTTCCTCATCAATACACTTTCCTGCGCGAGAATCCTTCGCCGAGGACGTTGAAGGTGTTTTCAACCACGAAGAAGGCGTTCTCGTCGTGGCTGAAGACGAGTTCTTCCAGACGTTTGATTTCCACGGTGTTGGTGATGGTGAGGATGACGCGTTTGGATTTGCCGGTGTAGGCTCCGGCGCCGTGCAGGAAGGTCGCGCCGCGTTTGAGGTTGTGGATGATGTCGTGGGAGATGGCGTCGGCCTTGTCGGAGATGATAAAGACCATCTTGCGTTGGTTGAAAAGGGCCAGCACGTAATCCATCACCTTGGAGTTGGCGTAGGAGAGGATGATGGAATACAGGGCCAGGGTGGCGTCGTAGAAGGCCATGCCGACGGCGAACACGACCAGGTTGAAGACGAAATTGAACTGGCCGATGCGCAGATTGTATTTCTGGTTGAGCCAGATGGCCAGAATGTCGGTGCCGCCGGCCGAGCCCAGGGTGCGCAGCATGATGCCCGAGCCGGCTCCCATGACCGCGCCGCCGAAGACGGCGGCCAGGAGCGGATCGGCAATCAGCGCCCGTTCGGGCATGAGCTGCATGAAAAGGCTCAGGATGCCCATGCCGTAGACGGTGTAGAGGATGAAGCGGCGCGACAGGCTCACCCAGCCCAGAACCATGAGCGGCAGGTTGAGCAGGAAGTAGTAGACGCCCGGCCCCAGCGCGCCGGTGAGGTAGAAAAGGAGCAGGGCCACGCCCGAGACGCCGCCGGACATCAGTCCCTTGGCCACCACGATGTCCTTGATGCCGAAACTGTAGACGGCCGCGCCGAAGGTGAGCACGGCGAGGTTGAACAGGATGTTGTTGGTCAGTCGTTGCATGGGGAGACCTCGTAGTGCCGGTTTGGCGGCTTGGCAAGGGGCGTGTCGGGCTTGCCAGGGGGGCCTTGGCGGTGTAGCCGGGATAGAGTGAAAATCCGGGCTGCCGTAACGGGCCTGGGCGCAATCAGCGGGAGGGGGCTGTGGACGACATTGTCGATCGTCTTTATGCCGTCTTGCTGTCGTTTTTGGGCAAGGCGGCAGACGTATTTGTGGAGTTGCTGGACGCGGCCGGGCGCAAGGCCTTGGAGATCGGGGCGGGGCTGGCTGGCCGGCTGGAGGCGCTGGGGTCGAAGCTCGCGGCCGTGCCGTTGTGGTTGAGCCTGCCCTTGGCCGCGCTGTGCCTGGGGGCGGTCGCGGCGTATTTGCTGCGCCAGCGCTTGTATGACCGGGTGCTGGTCTATCATCTCGTGTGGCTGACGCGCCGGGGGTTTGCCCGGCGGCGGTTTGTCGCCCGGCGCGGGGCGTCGATCGAGGAGCGGGAGTACATGGCCCGGGCCGTGCCGCTGCCCGAGCGGTTTGGCGAGGTGGCGATTTTCGAGGTCCATCCCGACGGCTACCTGACGCTTTTCGGGCCGGTCGGCGACACGGCCGAGGCCATGCGGCTGTATCGCCGCGACCTGCGTTCGGGGCTCTACGCCATGGGTTCGGACATCATCCAGGCCTACCGCGCCAACCAGCGGATGCTGCACGCCGACGGCGAGCTGCGGGCGCTTTTCGCCGTGCTGGACGCGGCTGATCCGGCGTTCGCGGCCAACCGGCCGCGTTTGCCGGGCGAGGGGCCTCGGCGGTCGGCTACAAGGAAGAAAAAGACGAACACGGGGCCGGCCGATCTGGACGCGGCCTGAGGCCGCGTCCAGACGGAGCTTATGGCGTTACGGGGTCAGGCGGTTGCGCTTGACCCAGCCTTCGATGCGCGAGTCGGGCACGCGCACGAAGACGAAGGGGCCTTCCCAGGACAGGATGCGCACCGGCGTGCCGCGCGAGAGCGAGGTGACCGGCGGGCAGGCTTCGCCCGGGCAGGAGTGCAGGGTGACGTAGCGCCGGGCCACCTGCTTGATGTTGGGGTCATAGGGCGGAGCTGGCGCATAGCCCGGGCCATAGCCTGGTCCGTAGCCCGGCGGCGGCGGCACGGGGCGCGGCGGCGGGTAGCCCGGAGGCGGGGGCGGCGCGGGCCGACAGCCGCCGGGGGTCCAGACCATGCCCGGCGGACAGGGCGGCGGCTGGGTCAGGCCGGACTGGGGGGCCAGCAGCGCGGCGCAGGTCAGGGCCGCGAGCAGGGCCAGGATGATTTTGGTGTTCATGGCAGAGTCCTTGGCTTGCCGGGTCAGCGCATGGAATTGGCCCGGGCGGTGCAGTTGACGAAGATGGCGTTGCATTGGTTGTTGCACATGTTGCGCGTCTGTCCGTAGGTCCGGTAGTTGCAATTTTGGGCGCAGGCCGCCTGTTGCTGGTTGCAGCGCATCAGCGCCCGGGCCTTGCGGCCGCCTTGCGGGGGCGGCGGCGGATAGTAGCCGGGCGGCTGGACGGTCACCGCCGGGGGCTGGATGGTCACCGACGGCGGCTGGATCACGATGCCCGGTCCCTGGGCCACCGGACCGGGCGTCTGGACGGCGGCCGGCGGTCTGACGGCGGGCGGGGCTTTGACCGTGGCCGGGGCCTGGACGTTTGGCGGCGCCTGGAACGTGGCCTGGGGTTGGCCCTTGGGCGGGCGCGGCTGCTGTCCGCCGGGGGGCGGGGGCGTGGTCATGTTCTGGGGCGGCGGGGCCTGGGCCAGAAGGGCCTGGGGAGCGGCCAGGACGGCGGCCAGGGCCAGGCCGGCCAGGACGACGACGGCGCGCGAAGGAAATTGCATGAGTCTTGCCTCCTCGTTGAGACTTTGGCTGGGCAGATTATGCAAGTATAGGGCCTTTGCAAAAAATCACAACGCGTTTTCGCGCGAAAAGGGGGTCGCATGGCGGCGATGTCGCTAGGCGAGGGCATCGAGGCGGCGGCGGCCTTGTTGCGGCGGGCGCGGTCGGTGGTGGCCCTGACCGGGGCCGGCATTTCGGTGGCCAGCGGCATCCCGGATTTCCGCAGCCCCGGCGGGGTGTGGGAACGCCACGACCCCATGGCCGTGGCCACGGCCCAGGCCCTGGCCCGGGACCCGGCTCGGGTGTGGACGTTCTTGCGCGAGGTGCTGGCCATGGTGGACGCGGCCAAGCCCAACCCGGCCCATCTGGCCCTGGCCCGGCTGGAGGCGGCGGGGGGACTCTCGGGGGTCATCACCCAGAACATCGACGGCCTGCATCAGGCGGCCGGGTCGGCCAATGTGGTGGAATACCACGGCGGCGTGCGTCACTTTTTCTGCATGGGCTGCGGCGCGGATCATGACGGCGCGCAGGCCCGGCGGCTGTCGCCGCGGGCGTTGCCGTGGCGTTGCGAAGACTGTGGCGGGGTGGTACGCCCGGACATTGTGTTCTTTGGCGAGGCCATTGCACTTGACGCTCTGACGAAAAGCGGTCAATTGGCCTTGGCCGCCGACGTTATCGTGGTGGCCGGAACATCGGGGGAGGTCGCCCCGGCCAATCTCCTGCCCAGGGAGGTCAAGGCCAGGGGCGGGGGTGTTGTGGAAATCAATCTTACGGAAAGCGCCTACAAGGGCCTGGCCGACGTGCGCCTTAAGGGAAGGGCGGAAGTCGTGCTGCCGGCCCTGATTGAACGCGTGCTTTCCTAACCTGCTGCATTTTCCCACAGGTGGGTCGCAATGGACGCGCTTTCGCCGCATGGCGGCTTGTGGGCCATGATGGCCAGCGCCACGCCGACGGTTATTTTCGTCTTGTGCGTGCTGGCATTCATGTCCCTGGGCTGCTGGAGCATCATCTTCGTCAAGTTTTTCACGCTGACCGCCGCCAAGCGCGACACGGCCCGGGACTACGAACGGTTCCAGGAGGCCGACACCTTGCGCGCGGCCATGCAGGCGCTGGGGCAGTCCCGGCATTCGCCGGCCTTTTTCGTCGGCCGCATGGCTTTTGAAGAGCTGGTGCGCATGGAGCAGGCCGATCTCGACCCGGCCGAGAAAGGGCATGTGGCCATGGACAACATCCGCCGGGTGCTGCGCCAGGGCGTGTCCATGGAGCTGGCCAAGCTCTCCAAAAACCTCGCCTTCTTGGCGACCACGGCCAACGCCACCCCGTTTATCGGCCTTTTCGGCACGGTCTGGGGCATCATGAACTCGTTTCACTCCATCGGCCTGCAGCAGTCCGCCGCCCTGGCCGCCGTCGCCCCGGGCATCTCCGAAGCGCTCGTCGCCACGGCCATCGGCCTGGCCGTCGCCATCCCGGCGGTCTTGGCCTACAACTATTTCCTGGGCTTCGTGACCAGCATCGAAAACGAGCTGGTCAACTTCGCCGGGGCGTTTTTAAACCGCATCCAGCGCGAGGTCACCTGGACCCCGCGCGAGGCCGCCCAGCCCGCCCCGTCCGCCCAGGCCGCCGCGCGCCGCCAGCAGCAGGCCGCCGCCGAGAGGTTCTAGGCCATGGGCATGCAGACCGGCGGCAAGGGCCGGTTTTTGGCCGACGTCAACGTCACGCCCTTCGTGGACGTGATGCTGGTGCTGCTCATCATCTTCATGGTCACCGCGCCCATGATGACCCAGGGGCTTGAGGTGGACCTGCCCCAGACCCGGGCCGTCAGCGTCCTGCCCAAGGAGGACACGAGCCTGGTGTTGACCGTCAAGGCCGACGGCTCGATTTTCCTGGACAAGTACCAGGTGGAGTACGCCGACCTTGAGGGCCAGGTGAAGCGGCTGGTGACGGATCAGAAAAAGCAGCTCTTTTTGCGGGCCGACCAGGCCGTGGCCTACGGCACGGTGGTCAAGGTCATGGGCATCATCAAGGCAGCCGGCGTCGACAAGCTCGGCGTCGTGGCCGAGGACGAGAAGTCGGCCAAGAACGCCGCCGCCGCGGCGGCCGCTGCCGCCAAAAAGAAATAGGCCCGGCCGGGAGCCGTTCCCGGAGCGCGACCGATAGAGAACACCATGCGCGTCCTTGGCTGGATATTTTCCATCTTCCTGCATCTGACCGTGGTGCTGGCGAGCTTGCTGTTCGTCAGCATCGAGCCGGTCAAGTTCCAGCTCAACGTGCCGGTCTACGAGGTGGACCTCGTGTCCCTGGCCCCGCCGGGCCTGCCGCCCGGCGAAGTCGGGCTGCCCCTTGGCCCCAAGGGACCGGGAGACCGGCCGGAGCTTGGTCCGGCCGAACCCGAAGGCGGTCCCGGCGCGGCGGCCAAGGAGACCTTGCCCGAACCGGCCGAGGCTCCGGCCACGCCGGCCAAGCCCATACCGCCCGAACCCGTGGCCGCCGTGCCCGAGCCGCCCCAACCCAAGCGGCACGAGCCCGAGCCGGAACCGAAAAAGCCCGAACCCAAGCCCGAGCCCAAAAAGCCCGAGGCCAAGCCCATTCCCACGGAACAGGCCAAGCCTGAGCCGAAGCTTGAGCCCAAGCCCGATTTCAAGAAGATCGAGGAAGCCACGCGCAAGGCCGAGGAACAAAAAAAGGCCGAAGAGCAGAAGAAAATCGACGAGGCCAAGAAAAAGGCCGAAGAGCAGAAAAAGGCCGAGGAACAAAAGAAGGCCGACGAGGCCAAGAAAAAGGCTGACGAGGCCAAGAAAAAGGCCGAGGACGCCAAGAAGGCCGAGGAACAGAAGAAAGCCGACGAGGCGAAAAAAGCCGCTGACGCCAAGAAGGCCGCCGAAGCGGCCAAGGCGTCCGAGAAAAGCACCCTGGAGCAGGCGCTCAAAGACGCCAAGGCCAAGGCCGGCAGCGGCTCGGGTTCCGGCTCGGGACCGGGGGCTGGCGCATCCGGCGGCGACGCCGTGGCCAAGGCCCTGGCCGAGGCCCGCAAGGCGGCCGGTGGCGGGGGCGGCGGCGTTCCCGGCGGCACGCCCGGCGGCGGGGGCGGCGGCGGCGTGACCATGGGCGTCTACGCCCAGATCGTCAACCGCGAGGTCAAGAAGAACTGGCGCTTCCCCCAGACCGGGGCCAAGCAGCAGCTCGCCGCCGTGGTCGAGGTGCACATCGACAAGGACGGCCGCATCCTCAACTACCGGCTGGTGCAGCCCTCGGGACAGCCCAATTTCGACGCCTCCACGGTCAAGTCCGTGGCCGAAACCGAGACCCTGCCGCCGCCGCCGGCCGGCCTCAACGTGCTGCAGCTGCGGTTTACCTCCCAGGAACTCGGACAGTGACGTTTTTCCGCATCCCGCGTCGGCGCGATTGCGCCCGGCGCGGGATCGGGCTATGAGGGCGCGGATGGCGTTCCCTGCCCGGCCCCTGGCCGGGCAAGCCGCCGTGGCTGCCCTGACGCCGGCCCTGCCTTTTCTTTCCTAGGGCCTGCGCCCAACCCTTCAAAACGACATTTCAGGGATTTCAGGCGATGATCATGCGAAAGCGGATGATGGTGACCGGCATGTGGTGCGCCCTTGTGGCCGCGTTTTTGTGCCTGGGCGCGACGCGGGTCCTGGCCCAGTCGTCCCTGGCCGTGGACATCCAGGGGCCGGGGCAGGCCAAGATGAATCTGGTGCAGGCCCGGCCTTTTGCCGGCGGCGGCCAGATGACTCCGGCCGAAAAGCTCCAGGATCTCATCAACAAGGACCTGCAGTTTTTGCCCTTCCTGCAGATCGTGCCCCAGTCGAGCGTGCCCGGCCAGGTGGCCGGGGCCACGGCCGACCAGATCGACTTCAAACCCTTTGGCCTGGCCAAGATCGACGTGCTGGTGACCGCCAACTGGACGCCGGGCGGCAACCTCGGCAACGTCGAGCTGCGCGGCTTCGAGGTCTATTCCCAGAAGGTGCTGGTCGGCAAAGGCTACGATTCGGTGACCGACGCCCAGTTGCCCGACATCGCCGACCGGTTCTGCATGGAGCTCATGCAGGCGCTCACCGGCCAGGGCGGCTTTTTCAATTCCCAGATCGCCTTCGTCAAGCCGAGTTCCGGCAAGGGGGCCGACATCTGGACCGTGCGCCCCACCGGCCGGGGACTTAACCGCGTGACCAACTACAATGAGCTCGGCATGGCCGTCAGCCCCTGCTGGTCCTTCGACGGCCGGCGCATCGTGTTCACGCTCATCGGCTCGCGCGGCCATTACCTGGGCGTGTGGTCCGGCGGCGGCAAGCCGCAGGTCTACACCCTGCCGTCCACCAACGTGGTCAGCCCCCACTTCCTGCCCGACGGCCAGGTGGCGGTGAGCCTGACCATGCACGGCAAGGCCGACATCTATCTGCTCAATTCCGCCTATCAGCCGGGCCAGCCCCTGGTGGCCGGCAGCGGCATCGAGGTCTCGCCCACCTTCGCCGCCTCGGGAGGGGCCATGGCCTACGTCTCCGACGGGACCGGCAGCCCCAACATCTACGTCACCACGGTGCACGGCGGCGCGGGCCGGCGGGTGACCACCTCGGGCTACAACACCAACCCGAGCATGAGCCCGGACGGCAAACTGATCGCCTTTACCAAGCAGCTCGGCGGCGCCCAGAAGGTGTTCGTCATGGATTTGGCCACCGGCCAGGAGACCCAGGTCACCTCGGGGGGCGGCTCGGACGAGAACCCGTCCTTTTCGCCCGACGGCTACTTTATCGCCTTCTCGTCCACCCGAAGCGGCCAGAAAAAGATCTTCGTGACCACGCGCCACGGCGCGCCGCCGGTGATGATTCCCACCGGCGACGGCGCGGCCTACATGCCGAGTTGGGGGCCGCTGGCCCAGTAGCGCGGGGCGGGCGGGGGCGGCTTGACGGCCGCTTGTCTGCCTAGCCTGAACAATGATCCAAGCGGGTTGGCGAAATGTGCGCAACACCCCGGAACCGCCGTTAATTGCCTGTTGCAATTTATTGCGGGAGGCGTAATTGGAGGCCGGTTCCGGCGGCGCTTCGCCAGCCCACGGGAACGCCCCGGGGCAAAGCCCTGAGGAATATTTCAAGCCCTGGCGGGCAATGTGAGGAGGAAGAGGAAATGATTCGTTCGAAAATGTTGCTGATGGCCATGTTGGTGCTGATGCTGTCCCTGGCTGGTTTCGGTTGCGCCAAAAAGGCCGGCGGTCCCGGCGACGGTTCCGGCACGAGCTGGGAAGAGCAGGAGCGCGCTCGCCTGGAGCAGGAGCGTCTGCTGCGCGAGAAGCTGGGCGCCGCTTCCAACGAGTTGGCCCAGATGGTCCACTTCGCCCTGGACAGCTCCAACCTGAGCGCCGAAGCCCGGCAGAACTTGACCCGCAAGGCTGAGATCCTGCGTCAGTACCCGCAGATCAAGCTGATCGTCGAAGGCAACTGCGACCAGCGCGGCACGGCCGAGTACAACCTCGCCCTGGGCGAGCGTCGTGCCCAGGCCGCGGCCCAGTACCTGGCCAACCTCGGCATCGGCGCCGACCGCCTGTCCACCGTCAGCTACGGCAAGGAGCGTCCGCTTGATCCGGGCACTTCCGAAGCCGCCTACGCCAAGAACCGTCGCGACGAGTTCCGTGCCACCTACTAGTTTCCGACTGCTCCGCGCAGACAAACGGCCGTCCGGGCAACCGGGCGGCCGTTTTGCGTTGCGGCGACGGGGACAATGCGCCGGGGCGGTTCGCGGCGTTGCCGCGCGTTACCTGTCGGAACCAGGCGAGAACGGCGTCATCCGCAGGCCTTGTCCCGGCATTGCCCCTGCCGCGTGTGCAATTGCTTGATGAGCCCCGTCAACGCGCCGGTCTGGTTGGTCAGATTGTCGCAGTGGCGCGAAGCGTCGTCGGCCCGGTCGGCGTTTTCGCGGGCGATCTCGCTGACGTCGCCCATGCTGTCCATGATGGAGCGGACGGACACGGGCTGGTCGGCGGCGGCGATGGTCCGGACCTGGGCGGCGGGTGTGGCCCGGCCCGGGACACGCGGTCGGCGGGCCTGGGCCGGGGCGCGGGGCGGGGGATTAAAGAGCGGCCCGGCCGACCAGGGCCAGGAGATAGGCGACGGTGGAGGCAGCCACGAACTGGCGGGCCCGGCAAACGAAGGCTTTACGCTTGCACAACATGAACTCGATCATGCCCAGGCGCTCGTCGGGGCGGTCGCGGATGTGCGGCAATTTGTCGATGTAATGATCCATGTAGGCGTGTTCGGACAGCAGGAGCAGGTAGATGCGCTTGCGGAAATACAGGCTGTAGAACAGGACGAAAACGAGGAAATACAGGGCAAAGACCGTGACGGCATAGGTGAGGCTCAGCATCGATTCCTTCCTTTTGGGGCCTGGCGACGACGAATCGTTGACCTTGTTTCTCCCACACTTTGGCCCTGACTTCAAGATGCGGCGCTGGCTGCCGGGCCGGCCGCCGGCCGCCGCGACGGGAGCTGGCCCTTGCCAAGGCCGGCCGCGACGCCGCCCAGTCCATGACGCCGCCCTTGCCCGCACGCGCCCCCGGGTGTAGCCTGCCGCGACCATTTCGGGAGGGATCGCCATGTTTGCACACAACGACCGTTTGGCCCTGCTCGTGTCGGGCCTTGGCCCCCTGGGGCGGATGCCTTACGCCCAGGGCACCTGGGGCTCGGCGGCGGCGGTGCTGGTCGCGCCGCTGGTGTTTTTTCCGTTGCCTTTCTGGGCGCGTATCGTGCTCCTCGTGGCGGTCTTTTTCGTCGGGGCCAAGGCGGCCGGACGCACCGAGGAGATCCTGGGCCGCAAGGACCCGGGCCATGTGGTCATCGACGAGCTGGTCGGCCAGTGGATCACGCTGCTGCCCTTTGCCGCGCCCGGGCCGTTCGAGCTCATCGCCGGCTTTTTCCTGTTTCGGGCTTTCGACATCTTGAAGCCGCCGCCGGTGCGGGCTTCCGAGCATTGGCTGCCGGGGGGCTACGGCGTCATGATCGACGACGTGCTGGCCGGGGTCTACGCCTGCCTGTGTCTGGTCGTGCTGGCCTGGCTGCGCGGCGCGTAAGGCCAGCACGCGGCCCGGAAGCAGCCTGCGGGCGCGGCCGGCCTGGACAGGGCGCGCCGCTCCGGCCGCTCCGGCGTCGGGCGTGTGTCTTTGTCATAAAGTGGACGAAAAAGGGTCGCCCCGGTCCGAGCCTTGACGGCTTGGCCGGGGCGATGACGTTTTTTGCACGGCGACGTGGCGCGAAGGGAAAAAACCGTACTTGGGCGTTTGCCTGGGCGCGGCCTGAGGGTCGCGCCGGTTATTTTTTTGACGAAGTCAATGATTGCGGGAGGCTGGCCTGGGGCAAGCGGAAGGCCGCGTACAATTGTCGCCCGGTATCGTGACCGAGTGGCGACTAATGAAACAACAGGCCCCGGTAGATGAAGCGTTCGTACACGGAGCACAGCCGTCTGGCGTTGCGGCGAGCCAGCCCGAAATCCATGAGCCGGCAGTACATGTGCATGGGATTGAGTCGGTGTTGCAGGTAGTTGCGGATGATGTTCATGGCGTTGCCTCGCTTGGGGGCAGTCCTTGACCCCTGTGGAACACAGCGAGTAAGTAGCAATATCCGTTCCAGGGGCGTCCTTGCCCCGGCAGCGGCGGCCTCGCTCTTCTTATCGGCGGTTGCGGCCAAAGCCTTACGGGGCACGGGGCATAAAAAAACCCGCGCCGGCGGACCGGCGCGGGGCGTCCCTTGAGGGGACAGGAATCGTCAGGATTTGGTGATGGCTTCGGCCGGGCAGGCGTCGATGGCTTCATCCACGCAGTCGGCGTCGGTGTCGGAATCTTTCACGATGGCCTTGTCGCCGTCGCCGTTCATTTCGAAGGCGTCGGGGCAGGTCTCAACGCAAGCTTCGCAACCCATGCAGGCATCATCGTCGATAACAATAGCCATGTCTCCGTCCTCCTTGAGTTTAGCCAAGCGTCGCCATGCCCGGATTCTCCGGCTGAAAAACCCCTGCGACAACGCCCGACTTCCGTTAACACGTTCTGCTTTCTCATTGGCGCCCAAAAACCTCAGCCGCTCCAGGGATGCCCGAGCATCCCGGAAAATGCCTTCGCGATCCGCAACGTGATGGCTGGCGCAGACCGGACTTGCGTCCGTTTCGCACCTGGAATTTTCCCCCCGGTGCGGCGTCCGCCCGGGAATTCGTCTATGACGGGGCGCTTTCGAAAAGTCAAGGACGGGAGGAAAAGCCCGAAGTTGACAATTCTTCGGCATTTTCCAATCCTGCCGGACTCCGCTTCGGCCCGCTCCCGGGACGGGAGGGTGGACGATTTGGGCTTTGACGCCTCGAGGCAAAATCCGTACATTCGAATGACAGGCTGTGTTTTTTTGACGAGCCATTTGCCAAGACGTCGCTGAGGGCCATGTTGCCAGACATCCAGAACCTGCTCGACTCCTTGCCCTCCCATGCCGCCCTGCTCGACGGGGACGGCCGTATCCGCTTCGCCAACGCCTCCTGTCTGGAACTTTTGCGCGATCTTGACCCCGGCGCCGCCGTGGGCCGTTCTTTTGCCGATTCCTGCGTCAAGCTTTTGCCGGAGACCGTGTCCGCCGCCGTGCGCGAGGGGCTGGCCGCCGTGCTGGGCGGCCGGTTGCCCCGCTACGAGATGGACCTGCCCTGCGGACCGCCCGGCAGCCAGGTCTGGCGCGCCCTGTGCTTCACGCCCCTTCGTGGCTCCACGCCCGGGGCCGTGGCCACGCTCACGGACATTTCCCGGCAAAAGCAGCTCGAGGAGCACATCCTCCACGACGCCTTCCACGACACCCTGACCGGGCTTTTCAACCGGGCGCTTTTTATCAACCGCCTGGACCAGGCCATCAAGCGCCTGCGGCGTAATCCCGATGCCCTGTACGCGGTCCTCTACCTCGACATGGACCGCTTCAAGCTCGTCAACAAGACCTTCGGCCACGTCACCGGCGACCGGCTGCTCATGGTCATCGCCAACCGGCTGCAAAAGCAGCTGCGCGAGCTCGACACCCTGGCCCGTTTCGGCGGCGACGAGTTCGCCATCCTCATCGAGGACATCTCCGGCCTGGACGAGGCCAGCACCATGGCCGAAAACGTGCTGCGCCAGCTGGCCCAGCCGTTTCGTCTCAAGAAACAGGAAATTTTCGTCACCTGCAGCCTCGGCGTGGTGGTGGGCTCGGCCGCCTACGAACACCCCGACCAGGTGCTGCGCGACGCCGACAACGCCATGTACAGCTCCAAGGAGCACGGCGGCGACCACTACACCGTGTTCGACGCCGGCATGCGCGTGCTCACCCAACGCCGCATGGAAATGGAGCTGGCCCTGCGCCAGGCCATGGAATCCGGCGAGATCACCGTGCATTACCAGCCCATCGTGTCCCTGGCCACGGGCGAGGTCACGGGGCTTGAGGCCCTGGCCCGCTGGCAGCATCCGCGCCAGGGATTCATTCCGCCTTCGGAATTCATCCCCATCGCCGAGGAGTCGGGGCTTATCAACGAACTCGGGGCGCTGATCCTGCGCCAGTCCTGCCGCCGGCTGGTGGAGCTTGGCCGGGAACACCCCGAGGGCGAAAAACTTTCCGTGTCGGTCAACATTTCCGGCCGCCAGTTCAAACGGCCGGACTTCGTCCAGGAAGTGGCCGACATCCTGGCCGAGACCGGCATCGACGCCTCCCGGGTCAAACTCGAATTGACCGAGTCCGTGCTCATGGACGACGCCGACGAGGCCGTGCGGGCGATCAAGAATCTCAAGGCCCTGGGCGTCAAGGTCGTCATCGACGACTTCGGCACCGGGTATTCGTCCCTGTCCTACATTCAGCGCTTCCCCTTCGACAGCCTCAAGGTCGACCGCTCGTTCGTCGGCAACATGAACGAAGCCGAGCAGAACATGGAGATCGTGCGGGCGATCATCGCCATGGCCCACAAGTTGGGCCTGGAGGTGGTGGCCGAGGGCGTGGAGCTGGCCGAACACAAGGCGGCCTTGTCCGAGCTGCGCTGCGAAAGCGCCCAGGGCTTTTTCTTCTCCCGCGCCGTGCCCGGCGAGGAGCTCGGCAAGCTCATGCGCCGCAACTGGAAGCCCGATCCTGGGCCGACGGTTTCCTGAGCGAAGGCGTTACGCCACAAAAAAAGAGATTCGCCGTCGGCGCGGGAGGTGCTTACACACCCGGTTCCGAAGCGGTGCTTCGGGAACTCTTCCTAGTACGCCTGGCGAATCTCTGTTCGCGACGCCTCGTTGCGTCCGGTATGGTGATTGACTTTTATTTCGCCCACCCCTCCGTTTGCGTTGGCGTCATATCTTCAGGGGAACCGCTCCCCTTACGAGTTTACAATAAGCATCCCGCGCGCCTTGTAAAGAGGGCGGCCCGCTACTTCGCGCAAGCGGGGAAAGCCGGCAAAAGGCCAATGCCGTCGGGGTCGTGCTGGAGCACGAACCGTGCGCCAAGCCTCTCGGCGATGGCTTGCAATCGTTGCATCGAGGCCACGGACCGCGCCCGGTCGGCGTTAAATGACGGCACGTCCCCGCCGGCCAGCTGTTCGTCGAAAATGGCCGCGTCGCCGCTGAGCAGCACCGGGCCGGTCCGGGGCAGGCGCACGAGCAGGGCGTAGCTGCCCGGCGTGTGCCCTGGCACGGCCAGCATCACCACGGAGCCGTCCCCGAAAACATCTCTGTCGCCGGTCGCGGTCTCCACGGGACGCTCCCCCCGCATCCAGGCGTCCAGGGGGCGGGGATCGACGGCGAAAGGGAGCGGGTCGGTCGAGAGGGCCGCGAAATCCGCCTGGCCCATGAGCAGGCGCGCCTTGGTGAAACGCGAGGCCTGGCCGACGTGGTCGAAATGGTTGTGGCTTGCGCCCAGGATGGCGATGTCCTCGGGCGCGACGCCCACGGCGCGCAATTGCTCCGCGATGGTCTTTTCCAGGCTGGCCGACATGGGCTGGCCGCCCAGGGGCGCGCCGAGCAGGCTTTCGGGAAGCCCGGCGTCCCAAAGCATCCAGACGTCGTCGTGGCGCAGGAGATAGCAGCTGTTGGCCAGCCGTTTTTGCCGGCCCGCGAAGTGGAACGTGTCCGAGAACAGGTCGAGGTCGTTGACTTGGATGGCGCCGCAGTCCAGCCGCCAAAGCGTCAGCTTGGCGGCGGCGTCACGCAGGGGCAGCAGGCAGGCAAGAAGCGTTACGGCAAGGATGAGCAGGGGCATGGCGTCTCCCGGGTTCAGGGTGGCCGCGCCGCCGGTCGGCGGGCGATTCCTGGGGAATACGCGTCAGGCGCTTTTCCCGTGGGCCGCAAACCGCCCAAAATGGACCCGAAACGCTCGGGAGGCGTTTGCCTGGAGACCCCGGCCCTTGTTAGGAAGGGCCATGCGCAGCCTGCAAAGCCGCCCACCGGCCCCTGGGGCCGATAACCAGCAACGCCTTGGCGCGGCCCTGCTTGGACGCCTGCGCCCCCTGGCCGCCGACCTCGCCCCGGCTCGTCAAAAGCCCGGCCTTTTCAGCCACGCCCCCCAGCTTTTCAGCTATTGCTGCTTTCGCGCCGAGCGCATTGCCAGGGTACGGGTGCCCGAGCCGCTTATCGGCGTCATCTTGCGGGGAGAAAAGGAATTCTGGTCCGGCGAGGACAGCCGGCGCTACGGCCCGGGGACGGTTTTCGTGTTTCCCGCCGGCCCGGCCTTTGACGTGGTCAACAGGCCCGAGGCGCGAAGCGGTTTGTACGAATCGCTCCTGGTCGCGCCGCCGCGGGAGTTGTGCCGGGACGCCGGAGCGCCGCCGCCTCTGGCAAAGGCCGCGACCCTCGACCTGCGGGTGGAGCTTGGCGAGGAACTCGTGGAGGCTCTGGCCCATGCCGCCCTGGGGCTTCGCCCCTCGGCCCTGGCCGGGGAGTTGCGTCTGCGCCGGCTGGCCGAGGTGTTGCTGCTGTTGCGCGACGACCCGGCGGCTCGGCCGCTTTTCGCCGTCAGCCTGGGCGAACGCGTGGCCTGGATTATCCGCAGCGCGCCGGATCACCCGTGGACGGCCGGGGAAATCGGCCAACGCCTGCATATGGGGTGTTCGACGCTACGGCGCAAATTGGCCGTCGAGGGAACGCCGCTGCGCGAAATACTGGCCGGGGTGCGCATGGACCTGGCCCGCCGGCTGCTCGTCTCGGGCGACGGCAATGTTTCGGACGCGGCCTCGGCCGCCGGCTATGCCTCGCGTTCCCACTTCGCCCGCCGTTACCGCAGCGTCCACGGCCTGACGCCGCGCCAACACCGCGCCGGGTGACGGGCAATGCCGGCTTCCCAACCAGCCAGGAAACCAAGCCGCGACCCCCTCACCCTTTTTCCCATGCGGGGGGTCCGGGGGCCTCAGGCCCCC
>ALAO01000258.1 GCA_000307955.1 Solidesulfovibrio magneticus str. Maddingley MBC34
CCCCCGGCCGCCGGAGGCATTCCTCCGTCTTTTCCTGTCGCCGTGGCATCGTCAACCAGCGTATTCGGACGGGTCGATGCGGTGTTTTTGCAGCTTGTTCCAGAGGTTTTTGGGGCTGACGCCGAGGGTGCGGGCGGCGTCTTTTTGCACGCCGCCGGCCTTGCGCAGGGCGGCCAGGATCATGTTGCGCTCCATGTCCTGGAGGGTGTCGCGCAGGTTGCCGGCCATGGGGCAAGGGCCTTCGGACGAAGCCTCGGGGACGGCGCGGCGCGAGGCCCCATCCAAGGCCCGGCCGATCTCAACGGCGGTGAGCACCTCGCCGGAGCTCATGATGGCGGCCCGCTCCAGCAGATTGGCCAACTGGCGCACGTTGCCCGGCCAGTCGTAGTCGAAGAGCAACTGCATCCCTTCCCGGGAGACGCCGCGCAGGTTGACGCCGACCCTGGGGCCGATGCGCTCCAGGAAATGGCCGACCAGCAGCGGCAGGTCTTCCTTGCGCTCCCGCAGGGGCGGCAGGGGAATGGCGGCGACGCTTAAACGGTAGTACAGGTCGGCCCGAAAAAGCTTTTGCTCGACCAGGCTTTGCAGCTCCTGGTTGGTGGCGGCGATGATGCGGATGTCGATGTCGATGGGCTTGCCGCCGCCCACCCGTTCGATCTGCTTCTGCTCCACGGCGCGCAGGAGCTTGGGCTGGAGGAACAGCGGCATGTCGCCGATTTCGTCGAGCATGATGGTGCCATGGTCGGCCAGCTCGAATTTGCCTTTCTTAAGGCCAACAGCCCCGGTGAAGGCCCCTTTTTCATGGCCGAACAGCTCGGATTCGAGCAAGTTTTCCGGGATGGCGGCGCAGTTGACCTTCACGAAAGGCGCGTCGGCCCGTTTGCTGAGGGCCTGGATGGCGTCGGCCACGACTTCCTTGCCGCAGCCGGATTCGCCGGTGATAAGCACCGTGGAATCAAGGGGGGCCACCCGGCGCACCATGTCCACCACGGCGCGCATGGGCGGCGACTGGCCGACGATGGTCGGCCCGCGCCCGGCGGCCACGGCGGACTTCAACTGGCGCAGTTCCATGAGCAAGGTTCGCCGTTCCAGGGCCCGGCGGATGACCACTTCCATTTCGGCCAGGGAAAAGGGCTTGGCGAAAAAGTCGTAGGCCCCCAGGCGTACGGCGTCCAAAGCCTTTTCCCGGGCCGAATAGCCGGACATGACGATGACTTCGCTGTCCGGGGCGGCTTCCTTGAGTTTGGAGAGGCCCTCGATGCCGTCCATGCCGGGCAACATGACGTCGGTGAGGACCAGATCAAAGGTTTCGGCCTTGGCCCGGGCCACGCCCTCCTCGGCCGTGCCCACGCCAATGGGCTCGAAGTCCTTGGCGGCAAGGGCCTCGCACAGCATTTCCCTGAAAGCGGCGTCGTCGTCGATAACCAGGATTCGGGCGGGCATCAGCGCTCCGGCAGGGTTTGAGGCGGCCTCACGGCGGCCCCTGGTGGTCCGGGAAAAAACTCCGCATGGTCGCGGCCAAGCGTTCTTCCATGTCCGGCACGAGTCCGGCCAGGGCTTCGCCGGTCAGGCCCAGGGCGGCCCAGGCGGCCGGGTCAGCGGCCGGAATGCGCCGGTTGCCGCTGCCGCCCCAGCCCATGGCCGTGGCCACCACGTCGGCCAGATGAATAACGGCCGGCTCATCAACGATAAACGGCTCCTCAAGATCGTGATGGTAGCGCACCATCTTTTCGAGGTTGGCCGGGAACTGCCATTTCTGCAGGAGATGGCCGCCCAGGGCGGCGTGGTCGAAGCCCAGCACCTCGCGTTCGGCCAGATGGAGCGGACAGCCCTCGGCCTCGGCCCGACGCATGGCGGCGGCCATGTGGGCCGGGGCCTGCTTGAAGGCGATGATGCGGCCGATGTCGTGAAGCAGGCCGGCCACGAAGGCGGTCTCGGGATTGACCAGTCCCGTGGCTTCGGCCAGGGCCTGGGCGGCGGCGGCGCAGCCCACGCTGTGCTCCCAGAAAAGCCGCATGTTGACCCAATTTTGGGGGATGTCCTGAAAAAGCGGCAGCACGGACACGCCAAGGGCCAGCGTGGCCAGCTGGCGCGCCCCGACCACGGTGACGGCCCGGGACAGGCTGTCGACCTTGGCCGGGAACCGGCCGCGCATGGCCCGCATGGTGCGGGCGTAATAGGAGCTGTTGACCAGGCGCAGGAGCTTGGCGGCCAGGGACGGGTCGTGCTTGATGCTTTCGGCCGCGTCCTCGACGGTGCTGGCCGGATTGCCCAGCACCTCGCTGATGCGCAGGTAGACTTCCGGGGGCGAGACGAGTTGGGGTTCGTCGCGCAAGAGGGCGTCCATGGAGAGGTGGCCCGGGACGGATTCGACCGTGCGCCAGGAGCGGTCCTCGCCGCCTTCACCGACCGGAACGCCCTCGGCCAGCCGTCGCCGGACCTCGCGGTCCAGGGCCAGGCGAAAGAGCACGTCACACGGGGATTCGGCCAGGGCGCAACAGGCAAAGCGCTCGCGTACGGCGGCCTCGGCCGCCTCCAGCACGTCGGGCCGGCCCTCGGACGACGCGGGCTGACCGGCGGCGGCCGGCGCGTCCGGACACGGCGAGGTCTCCCCGGCCACCTGGACCACGGCCAGGTTCCAGGCCAGCAGGGATTTGAGATGGCCGGCGTCGAGCACCGTGCCCCGGGGCATGAGAAACCGTCCGCCCGGGGTGAGCACGTCCTCGGCCAAGACCATGCCTGGAGAAAGTTCGTTAACCGCGCGTCTGACCATGGCCTCCCGCCGTCGCCTGTCCGGCGGCCTTGGCCGACCGGGGCCGGCCATACGCCAGCCCCCTGCCGTCGCAGGCTTTTTCCGCCAGTGATCGTGCAATCATACGGGTTTGCGACAGGCTGTCAAGAAAGGCCGGCGGACGGATCGGTTGACGTTGTCGGCTGCCCGGCCATCTCGATGACCAGGCGCGGCGGCTGGCTGGCGGTAGCCGGCTCCTGGCGAACGGCGCCGCCGTTTTCGTTGAGAAAGTTGATGCCCGCGGCCACCGGCCCCACATCGCCGCCGGGCAGGCTCGCCCCCTCGACGACCAGCACGGCCCGGCCGCCGGAGGCGGGATACAGACGCACGGTCACGCCCCCCACGGCGGCGTCCAGGGCCTGTCTGACCAGGGCGGCCAAGGCGGCCAGGAAAGGCTGTTTGCGGGTACGCAGGCGCAGGCCGGGGGCGATTTCCCGGGCCACGGGATCGCTGCCGGCGGCCCGTGGCATGCGGTCGAGGATGGCGGCCAGTTCCTCGTCCAGGCGCACATCCTGGAGATAGGGCTCACGCTTGTCGCGCCGCTCGAATTCGCCGCGATGGCGCTCCAGATCGGCGGCCATGCGGTCCTTGAGTTCGGCCACGGCGGCGATGCCGGCGGCGAGCCTGGGCATGGCGCGGTCAAGCAGGGTCTGGCGCAGGGATTCGAGATCGGCCTCGGCCCGGTCGGGCTGGCTGCCGCGCAGGCTTTCGGCCACGGCGGCAAAGGCGGCATCCAGGCGCGGCGCGGCGGCAAGGGCCCGCGAAAGGCGCAGGAGTTCCAGGTCCATGGCCGAGATGGCGTTGCCCACGCCATGCAGGTAGGCTCCGGCGGCTTCCACCTGGCCGGCGGCATAGGCGGCTTCGGCCTCGGTTTCGGCCAAGCGTTCCCGAAGCCTGGATTCGCGCAGGGCCCGGGTGCGGGTGCGCAGCAGATCGGTGCGCCTGGCCATGCGCTGGGAAAGGGCGTCATGGGCCAAAAGCAGGGCCGCCTCGGCCTCGCGGCGGCGGCGGCCGTTGCGGGCGGCCAGCAAGGCCAGCCCCAGGCCGCCGATGCTCAAAAGCCCCATGACCAGCCGCATGAGCTGAACGCGTGAACCAATCGACGGCGAACTGGCGGCCAACGGCAGGATGACGCTTTCGTAGTCCAGGATCACGGTCCAGCCGATGATGATGCAGATGGCCGCGGCCAGGGGCAGGACCACGTCGGCCTCGCTGAGGCTGCGGCCGGCCTGGAGCCCCTGTTCGGGGTCGGGAGCGGGCGGCTTCGGCATGGTTTCCTCCTGGCAGGAATCGTGCCGGATGTGGACACGGGAACGAACGGCCGGCGGATTCACGCCAACCGGACGGTTTCATTCGACAACGAAAGCCGCCTCAGGCTCCGGGAAATCGCGCCGCGAGGGCGCGCTCCACGGCAAATGGAGCGCGCCCGCTGTTTATTCCGGCAGGGAAATGCCGAAATCCATGCTGCCAAAGGAGTCGATGTTGCCTTCCATGTTGCCGCGCTCGACGTTTTCTTCCGCCGCCCGGGGGGCGGCCGGCTTGGACTTGCGGCGGCGACGGGCGATGATCTCCTTGAGGAGTTCGTCGCGGCCCATGTAGCAGTCCAGGCACATGTCCTCGCGAGGGCTGAATTCCGAAGCGCGCTTGCGCAGGTTGCAAACCCGGCACAGACGATGGTCGGCCACGGCCACGGTCGGCTCGTCCTCGTCCTCGTCCTCGGCGAAGGCTTCCTCGGGGGCGTCGACGATCTCCTCGTCGGCATCCTCGGGCAGTTCGCGTTCCCGCTCGCGTTCGCGCTCCTTGCGCACGGGCTTTTCCTTGCGCGCCTTGGCTGCGGCCGGACGCTCGGGAGCCGGCTCGTCGCCGCCATCGGCCTCGATGCGCAGGCTGTACGGCCCCTTACGGGTGCGCAACGTCAGTTCGGCGGCGAGCAACTCCGGGAAAAGCTCGGCGAAAATCCGCACCAGTTGGAACTTCTTGTCCACGCCCTTGCGGCGCACCCGGATATAGGCCCGGTTGCCCTGCACCGTGGGCCAGATGGCCTTGTCCAGGTTGGCCTGCCCGTCCTGCAGGAACCGACCTTCGACCACGAAGCCTTCCTCGCAGATGAAATAGTCCGTTCCGGGCTCGCAGTGGAAATAGTCCGCTTCCGGGGGTATTTTCTTCCAAACCAAAGCCGCTTCCTCATCCGGCCGCGCGCGGCGGCCCTGTTAGAATCCCAGATCCTGATTGATCAGGACCACCGTGACGCGTCCCCGGGGGAAGCACTTCTCGGTAATGGTCCACACGTTGCAAATGCGCTGCGGGCTGCCGCAATCCTGGCAATGGGACGTGGCCGCGCAGGGCGTTTTCTTGGACAGGCGCATGGCGTTGACCGGGGCGGCGTAATTTTTCACGCGCGCCATGCCCGAGGGCACGTCGGGCACGATCTTGTTGCGCCCCAGGAGCACCACCACGTGCCGGGGGCCGAAATTTATGGCGCAGACCCGGTTGCCGATCATGTCGAGATTGACGAGCTTGCCGTCCTCGGTGACGGCGTTGGAGCCGGTGACGAAGAGGTCGGCCAAAAGGGCCTGGCGGCGGCGTTCGTACATTTCCTCGGCCGGTATCGAATGGTCCATGGTGTTTATTATGGACAATTCCGGCCGGGCGGCCAAATGCCCCGGCAAGCCGGTGGCGGCCAGGGTCATGGAGCCGCCGTAGGACACGACCTTGGGCGAAACGGCCGGCAGCACCTCGTCGATGACGACCTTGGCCGCTTCCTCGGCGTCGGCCACGACGTGGACCAGAAAATGATTGTCCGAAAGGGCTTTGGCCGTGTCGGCCAGGCGTTTCTCGTAGTAGGCGTGAACAGGCGCCAACATGCCGCCTCCTTTGCCGCCCACGCGGCGGCGAAGCCCTTTTAATCGCGTCGCCCAAAAAAGCAAGGCATGGAATGGTCAGGGGTAGAGATTGCGCAGCTCTTCCAGAAACTGGGGCAAGGTGGCGTCGCGCCGGTTCTTGCGGACCACGACCCAAACGCCCCAGGATATGGGGATGTTGCGATTCTTGCGCTCAGCGTAAAAAGCGTCGAGTCCGCTGACGATGCGCCCGGCGGGCATGTCCGCGAAATACGCGTCGGACTGGCGCATGATGCTGTCCATGATCTCGGAACAGATGGTGTACTCGTTTTTGAGCGTGATGCCGAGGATGTTCTCGTTGAGATTAAAGCCGTCGAAGATGCCAAGCACCAGATCGGTCTTCTGCTCCCGGGAAAGCCCCGACCAGTAGACCCCGGCCCGGCGATTGGCCTCGGCGGCGCGCGCCGGCGCATCGCCAAAGGCCACGGCGGCCAGCAACAATATAAGCAGCGCGCGGGTCGCGCCCCGTCCGCAAAAACGCCCAAGCCCCATCAAAGCCCCCCGGTTCCGATCACCTGCGGTTTCATGCTTCATCCTATAGAGCAACAGGTCCGGCGTTTCAACGGGTTGGCCCAAAAAACCATGGCCATCAGGTGGAAAGCAGTTCCGGCGGCAGATGGTTGGTGACCACCGGCCCCAGCACCGGAGCTCGCCGGGACAGGCCGATGACCACCATGGCCGCGTTGGGAATGGCCACGGCCTGGCGGAAGGACCGGAAGCGGAACATGGCCTCCTCCACGCCAAGCCGGCCGCAAAGCACCCGCAACATCACCCCGCGCAGGAACTGGCCGTGGGTGAACACCGCCACATGGCCGCTGGCCTCGGCCATGCGGTCGAGGAAGGATTCCACCCGGTCCCAGAACCCAAGAAACGATTCGGCGCCCTCGCCGTCCCGGTAGGTGGGATCCAAACGCTCCCAGTACCGCTCCACGGCCTCGTGGCGGTCCTCCCGGCGGGTGCCGGCGTAGCGGAAGGGGGCGAGGTAGGTGAACTCCTGCACCGGCCACACGGCCACGGGCACGTCGGGAAAGCGCTCGCAAAGGGGCATGGCCGTCTGCACCGCCCGGTCGAAGGAGGAAAAGACGATGCACCGAGGCGGCTTGTTGAAGCAGGAGGCGACCAGGGCGGCCTGGGCATGGCCCAGGCCGGTCAGCGGAATGGTGTCGGGATATTCGGTCACTTCGCCGGCGTTGGAGGCGCTTTGGCCGTGCCGGATGCAGCGGATGACGGTCATGGCGTCCCCTTGACGACAATGTAGTCGAGATAAAACAGTTTAACGGCCTTGGGGCTGCCGATGGCCGTGTTGATGTGGGCCAGAAGCTCCGCCCGCAGCCGGTCCCGGCCCTTGGGGGCCAGCAGTTCAGCGGCCGTCTTGCCACGAAGGAACAGGAGGATGGATTCGCGCACCTGAAGCGTGGCGGCGGCCTTGGCCCCGAGTTCATCGGTGAAAAGCACCTCAAAGCCCAGACGCAGCCGGCCCAGGCCGCCGTTGTCGTCGACGTTGACCTCGAAACTCGGGTAGGTCACCACGCCGCCCCGGGCCACCGGCTCGCCCTGGGCCAGGGCTTGGCCGGCAAGGCCCCAGCAGGCCAGCCAGAAAACCGCCAGAAGCGGCAGCGCCACCCGTCTCATCGCCCCCCTCCCCTTCCAGTCAAGACCTCGGACCGCGATCCGGACCGGCCAAGCCGCACGGCCAGCGCCGTGGCGGCCAAAGCGGCCCCGACCAGCACGGCGGCCGCCGCCCCGAAGCCCGACCGGCCAAGGACCAGTCCGGGCACATAGGACCCAAGCGCGCCGCCGGAATAGTAAAAGGAAATATAGAGCCCGTTGACAAGCCCCTTGTGTTCGGCTTCGGCGCTGTTGAGCACGCCCGGAGCCACGGAATGGGCCATGAACATGCCCGTGCACAAGACGAAAACGCTGACGAACACCGCCCAGGCCGCCGGCACGGCAAACAGCCCGGCCGCGCCGATGACCACGGCCGCGCCCATGGCCATGGCCCCGGCCGGCCCGCCCAGGCGGCCGGAAACCCGGTGGGAGGTCAGGCAGGTGACGATGCCCATGAGATAACCGCAGTACATGGCCCCGGCCCGCAGGGGGGAGTAGCCGCCGTCAAGCTCGCCCAGCCGAAAGGGCAGCAGGTTGAGCATCCCGGAGAACACGAAAAAGAGCAGGGCCACGATCAGATAGGTGATCAGAAATCCCGGTTTGGCCAGCACCTGGGGCGCGTCGCGCAGGCGAATGGGCAAAAAGGCCGAGCGCCCGTCCGGCGGCAGGGCCAGGCAGGCCAGGCAGCAGGCGACGAGGGTCGCCCCCAGGCAGTAGAAGGGGAAGCGCCAGCCGAACAGATGGGCGGTCAGACCGGAGAAAAACCGCCCGGCAAAACCGCCGAGCACGGTGACGGCGATGTAGGCGGCCATGACCCGGCGCACCGCGGCCGGGGGCACGGAGGTGGCCAGATAGGTCATCAGCGCCGTGAGCAGACAGGGAACCACCAGGCCCTGCACCACCCGCAAGGCCAAAAACGCCTCGAAATTGGCGCAAAAAGGCAAAGCCGCCGTGGTCGCGCCAAGAAGTCCCAGGGATAGGGCAATGAGCGGCCGGGCCGGCACGGCGTCGAGAAAAAACCCGTAGGCCAGGGGGGCAAGCCCCAACGGCAGCATGGTGGCGGTGACGGCCAGGGAGGCCGTGGCCTGGGACGCGCCGTAGGCCTGGGCCAGGATGGGCAGCAAGGGCTGGGGCAGATAAATGGAAGAGATGCCGCAAACCGTCGCGGCAAAAAGCGCGGCCAACGTCCACTTCCCCATCCCATCCCCTCCGGTCACGTCGCGTCTGGTTTACATACTCCCGATTTGGCCCGGAGGAAAGCCGGCATCAACGATATGCGGCGGTTAGAAATGATGGACGCCGCCGGCTCGGCCAAACGGCGTCCAAGACTGGTCCGGGTCCACCGGCCGTCTGGGGGAACGGACCCCACGGCCAGGCTTAGGGGAGGCCGTTTAGGGGGCGCTCGGCGACCGGCGTCCCGGACCGGCCGGAGCGGGCAGCGGATTGGGGATCATGCCGCCTGCTCCGGAAATTTCTTGGGTTGGGACCACGGCCGGCCGCGACGGCAGCATCCCCCGCCCGCTTGGGCGGACGGCGCGTACGCGCCATGGCGGACACTTCCGCAACTGCCGGCTCCGCCCCCCGCAGCACGAGCGGCGTCGATCGGCCGCACTGCTTCCCGGCGTCAAACCCTGCACCGTCCCGGGCATTGCCCAGGCGAGCCGCCAACGTGCCGGCCGGGCAGGCCGCCTTCAGGACAGGCTGTCGATGTCCAGGGCCGCGCCGCAGCAGGGGCAACGCTGCACCCGTGAACGGAACAGCAGCCGCGGCCTGAAAAACACCGCCCGCCAGGTCGGGCCGCAAGGCCGGTATTCCACCAGGATGGACTTGCCGCAGCGGCAGTAACGACGTTGCATGATGTGCCTCCTTGTTGCGCGGCCTGCGCAACGAAGTTGATAAATATATACACGCCAATGAAAAAAAATTACAGTTCCCGCCCCACCCACAACACCCGGCCAATGACCCGCAAGGCGTCGAGCTCCTCCCCGGTCAGCACGATGGGCGCATAGTCGCGGTTGTCGCTTAACAGCACGAGCTGTCCGGGCCGCTTCTCCACCCGCTTGACCAGCACCGTGTCCTCAAGCCCCACGGCATAGACGCCATGAGCCACCACCGCCGTCTGGCCCTGGTCGATGAGCACCATGTCGCCGTGGCGAATCTCGGGCTCCATGCTGTTGCCGACCACGTCCATGAGCACCATGCGCGACGGCTGGCCCTTGGCCCGCAGCCAGTCCTGGCGAAAGGGATAGACGCGCTCCACCTCGCCGCCGGTCTCGAACGACCCGCCGCCGGCCGACAACCTGGCCCGCACCTTGGGCACGGCGGCAAAGATCTCCGACAGGTCCGCCTCGCCGCCGGCCGCCACCCGGCCCGAACCGCCCCGACGCCGGCCGAATTCCAGCCAGTCCGGGTCGGCCCCGGCGCGACGCGACACGGTGAGCACCCAGGCCTTGGGCACGGCGTCCTTGCGCTTGGCCTGGGTCACGGCCGAACGGTGGACGCCCAAAAGGGCCGCCAGCTCGGCCTGGGAGGCTATTCCAGCCGCCTTGGCCGCCCGCTCGAAAAACCCTTCGAAGCCGCCCGAAGCGCCGGTGTCCTGATCTCGTTGCGTCATGTTGCGTTTTATAAACAAGCCCAACCCGGCTCGCAAGCTTTTTTTCGGTTTTTCGCCCCCGGCCGAGTTTTTTTCCGCCGCGCTAAAGACTCCCGTCAAGGTCGCCGATAAGAGCGGCGACGACGGATGTCTCCCAACCGGACCGGGAGAAACCAGCGACAAGGAAGTCCACCATGAACGCAGCAGCAAAGCACCACCGCGCCCGCGGCGTGGCCACCGGCCATCAGGAAGATCCGGCCGAACGCGCCCGCCGTATCGCCGACCTCAAGCGGCGTGTGGCCTCCGGCACGTACCTGATCCAGCGCTACGAGATCATCGAAGGGCTGCTCGACGCCTTGGCCACCGAAACCGACTGAGCCGCCCCTTCCCAAGTCGGCCAAACCGGTTTTGGTCAAAGCAGTATCGAAAACACGGTTTCTTCACGAAACAGCTCCCCGCGAAACGATCTCCACCGCTTCCGCCAGATTCCACGGCGCGTCGCATACCGCCGCGAAAGCCGGACAGTCGATGCCGGCGCAGTGCAGATAAAGCCGCTCCCCCTCCCCCTTGCCGTACAGCGGATCGCCCACCAGCGGATGGCCGGCCCAGGCCAAATGGGCGCGTATTTGGTGGCGCGCCCCTTTTTTGATGGTGCAGCGAAAAAGGGTGAGCCCCCCTCGCGTCTCCAACGCCTCGACCTCGGTCATGCGCAGAGAATCGATGGTGGCCCGCTCCAGCACCCGGGTTTTCTTGCGATCCGCCGCGTCCAACTCGCCGTCGCACCGGAAATACGTCGCGCCAGGCTCCCCGTGGCCCACGGCCAGGTAGGTCTTGTCCACCTCGCCGGCCTCTTCCATGTCGCGGTAGGCCGTCGCCGAGGCTTGGGAAAACGCCGCCGGCAAGAGCCCCGTGGTCAGGCGGTCCAGGCGCGAGAGCAGCCAGGCCGGCCGGCCGGGGAAAAGCCCCGGCAGCAGGGCCTCCACGCTCTCGCCGCCGCCCTGGGCCAGGGCGGCGCTGTGCAGGCCGGCCGGTTTGTTCAACAGCACATAGTCCCCGGCAGTCAGCACCACCGGCAGGTCGGCCGGACCGAACCGGCGCACCAGGTCGTCCGGGACGATGGCCACGCGCTGCCCGGCCCGGACCCGGTAGCCGGCGGCCCGCGCCCGGCCGTTCACCGTCAGGCCGCCGGATTCGATCAGCCGCCGCCGGCCTCGAAGCCCCACCTCGGGCAGCATAAGCTCCAGCGCCTTGTCCAACCGCCAGCCCTCGGCCTGGGGCGGCATCGTCCACATGGTCGTCGTGTCGTTTGTCATGGCCCCACCATGCCCGGGGCCGGGCCGGCCGGCAAGGACGGTCCCTCGCCGTTGCGCCCTGGCCTGGTTGCGGCTACCCTCCGGGCAGCATCTCCAAGGAGCCGACCATGCTCATCCAGGTCAAGGCCTCGGCCGGTTCGGGCAAAACCCACGCCCTGACCGGGCGTTTTATCGATCTCGTCCTCGGCGCCAGCCGCGACCTGCCGCGCGCCTGCGGCGACACCGGCGACGGGGCCTACGCCGTGCCCGACATCCTGGCCGTGACCTTTACCAACAAGGCCGCCGCCGAGATGCGCGACCGGGTCATCGAGGCGCTTAAACGCCTGGCGTTGGACCCCAACCCGGCCCAGCCCGTCAAACGGGCCACGGCCCGGCGCGAACTGGAAGCGCTGCTTGTCCATGCCCAGCGCCTGGGCATCCGCACCATCGACAGCCTGCTCTATCTGCTGGCCCGGGTCTTTGCCCTGGAGCTGGGGCTGCGCCCGGATTTCGAGCCGTCCTTCGACGACCGGGCCATCCTGGACGACCTCTACGAGCGCCTGTGCGCCGGCCTGCCGGCCGATCCGACCCTGGCCCGTCAGTTTTCCGAGGCGGCCGGGGCGCTTATTGACCACACCAAGAATTTCCTGCCCACCGGCAGCTTTCGCGACCAGCTCCTGACCGTGACCGCGAGGCTCCTGGCCGACCCGGACTGCGGCGACGCCGCCCCCGAAGCCCTGCGCTTGGGCCTGGCCCGGCGGCTGGGGGAGCTCCAAAACGCCGCCGACGCCCTGCTGCGGGCCATCGAGGCCGAAAAGCTCTCCGGCAACGCCCATTTTCTCACCTTTTTGCGCAAATGCCGGGACTGCGACAACGCCGCCGCCCTGCCCTCCTCGGCCTTTGCCGCCAAGGCATCCCTGGCCGAGTGCCTCAACAAAGCCTCCCGGGACAAGGTCACCCCGGCCCTGGACCGGCTCCACGCCGCCATGACCGCCAGCCACGACGTCTGCCGCCGCCAGGGGCCGGTGCTGCTGGCCGCTTGCCGGCTGGCCCCGTTTCTGGCCCTGGCCCGGCGGCTGGCCGCCGATTTCCCAGCCTATCTGGTCCGGATGCGGATGCTGCCCCAGTCCCAGTGGGGACGGCTCGTGGCGGCGCGCCTAGCCGGCGAGGACGGCGTGCCCGACGCCTGGTGCCGCATGGGGTCGGGGCTGGCCCATATTTTGGTGGACGAATTCCAGGACACGGCGAGAAGCCAATGGGAGGTGCTGCGGCTTTTGGCGCTCGAAAGCCTGTCGCGCGGCGGCAGCCTCTACCTCGTCGGCGACGTCAAACAGGCCATCTACGGCTGGCGCGGCGGCGACGCCGCCCTTTTCGACGAAGCCCCGGCCGATCCCGAGCTGACCCTTGTCGCCGAACCGACCTTCGACGCCCTGCCCCACAACTGGCGCAGCGCCCCGGCCATCGTCGGGGCCAACAACCGGTTTTTCGGGCAGTTAAGCGACCCGGACGTGGCCGGGCAAACGGCCGAGGCGCTCCTTGGCGACGGCCTGGCCGCGGCCGCGCCGGAGCTGGCCGCCGCCATCGGCCGGGCCTTTGCCGGCGCGGCCCAGGAGGTGCGGCCGGACTACCGAGGCCCCCAGGGACACGTGCGCATAACGGCCCTGAACGCCGAAGACCCGGACGCTTACCACGATGCCGCCCAGGGGGCGCTGCTGACCCTGCTCAAAGCGGAGCTCATCCCCCGCCACGGCCCGGGCGGCGTGGCCGTGCTCACCCGCACCAATCCGCAAGCCGGGCGCTGCGCCGCCTGGCTGGTGGCGGCCGGCATCGAGGTGGTGACCGAAAACAGTCTGCGTCTGGCCGACCATCCGCTCATCGGCCAGCTGACCGCCATGCTGGCCTTTCTCGACTACCCCCCGGACAGCCTGGCCTTTTGGGCCTTTGTCTCGGGCCAAGAACTTTTTGGCGACCTGTCGGGCATCGACCGCCGGGAGCTGGCCGGCTGGCTGGCCGGGCTGCCCCGGCGCGCCTCGCTGTCCCTGGCGTTTAGGGCCCGCTGGCCGGACGTCTGGCAGCGGCTCATCCGGCCCTACCTGCGCCAGTCCGGCGTGGCCTCGCCCTACGACATCCTGCGCTCGGTGGTTTCGGGCTACCGGCTCATCGAACGCCGGCCGGCCGACGAGGCCTTTATCCGCCGCTTCCTCGAAATCGCCCATCTGGCCGAAAACGACGGTCGGGCCTCGATCTCCGCCTTTCTGGAATTCTGGAACGAAAAGGGCGAGGGCGAGACCGTGCCCCAGCCGGAGAACGCCGGGGCCGTGCGGGTCATGACCATCCACAAGGCCAAGGGGCTGCAGTTCCCGGCCGTGGTCGTGCCCTACCACCATTTTCACACCGACAACAAAAATCCGGCCCTGGTCACGGCCGATTTCCCCGAAGGCCGGCTGCTCGTGCCGGACCAGCCCGGCCTTGGCTTGGCCTACGCCAGACGCCGGGCCAGGGAGCTGGCCGAGCAGCTCCATCTGCTCTACGTGGCCTGGACCCGGCCCGAGATCGAGCTGCACGCCTTTGTGCCGGGCCATGGGCCGCTGCGCGACAAGGCCAGCTACCCCCTGCCCCGGGCCATGGCCGGGCTTTTCGCCGGTCTTGGCCACGATCCGGCCGACGGTACGCCCATCGCCATCGGCGAGCCGCCCAAAACCCCGGCCGCCGCTCCGGCCGCCTGCCCGACCCCACCGCCCGAGCCGGCGTTGGTGGAACCCGGGCCGCCCATGGACTGGCTGCCCCGGGTCAAGGTGTTTCGCAACGTGGCCCGCGACATCCGCGAGTCCATGCGCTTTTCGGAAAAGCGCCGAGGCGAGCTGGCCCATGCCGCCGCCGAAGCCTTTGTGCGGGCCGGGTTTAATCCGGCCGATCCCGCCCCGGCCGCCGCCCGGGCCGTGGCCACGGGGCTAGGGCCGGCCCGGCTGGACCCGAGCCTTCGGGCCGCCCTTGCCCCGGAGCTGGCCGCTATGCTCGTCTGGCTGGCCGGCCTTGACGCCCTGCGACCAGCCTTTGTCTCGGGACTGCCCGAGCGCGAGCTGTTGGACGCCGACGGTTCGCGCCACCGGCCCGACCTATTTGCCGCCTCGCCAGAGGCCATCCTCGTGGCCGACTTCAAGACCGGCCGGCCGGCCGCCGACCACGAGGCCCAGGTGCGCCGCTACGTCGGCCTCATCCGCCGCCTGCCGGGCCTGGCCGACGCCCCGACCGCCGGCTTTCTCCTCTACCTCGACCGCCGGGAATGCCGCCCCGTGGAGATCCGCTCGTGAAAGCCCCTGTCAGCGTCATTCCCTGGACCGAGGAGTTCTTCGCCGCCCTGGCCCGGCGGCTGGTCGCCGCCACGGGGGGCGATTTCACCGACGTGGTGGTCCTTTTCCCCCTGCGCCGGGCCGCCCGCCATCTCTGCGACCGGCTGGCCGAACTGCCCGGGCTGCCCAAACCGCTGCTTTTGCCCGAAATCGCCGCCGTGGGCGAATGGACCGCCGCCCTGGGGGCCGAATATGCTCCGGTCCCGCCGGTCATGCTCGACGCCCTGGACCGGGTGGCCATCCTCCACGACATCGTGCGCGACATCGCCGCCACGGCTTCCGAGGAGGAAGCCTTCCCGGCCGACATCACCGACTTTTTCCCCTGGGGCCTGGAACTGGCCGAGATCATGGAGGAGCTTTTCCGTCAGGGCGTCCAGGGCCAGGACATGGTCCATCTGGAAGGCCAGGTGCTGGCCCCGGCCGTGGCGCTGCTGGGACGGCTGGGCGCCATCCACCGCCGCTACCGGGAGCGCCTGTTGGACGAAGGCCTGGGCACGCCCGGACTCTTGGCGGCGCTGGCCGCCGAGAACGCCCCGGCCGTGGCCGCTCGCTTCGCCAACAAACGCCTTTTCGCCTGCGGCTTTGCCGTGCTGACCGGAGCGGAAAAAACGCTTTTCCACACGCTATGGCAAAAGGGCCTGCTGGAGCTGGTCTGGCACGCCGACCCGGCCCTGGCCGACGGCGGCCGGCCGGTCCATTTCGCCTGCCGCGAGCACAAACGGCTGCTTAACGACTGGAAAGCCAAGGCCGTGGTCCTGGGCGAGGGCAAAGCGCGAAAGCTGAGGACCAAGGCCGATCCCGCCCGGGGGACGCTGATGCTCGACGCCGACGCCGCCAACCTGTCCTCGAAAAAGCTGCGCTTCATCGAGGCCCACGACCTTCACGCCGAGCTCAAGGGATTGGAACAGGCCCTAAACGACGCCCCGGACCTGGAGTCCACGGCCATCGTCCTGCCCGACACCGGACTTTTAAGCCCCGTGCTCCACATCCTGCCCCGGCGCGACGTCAACATCTCCATGGGCTATCCCCTGGCCCGCTCGTCGCTGGCCCGGCTGCTGGAAACCATCCTGGCCCTGCAGGAAACCCGGCTGGAGCGCGGCCGCTACCACTGGCGCGAACTGATCGCGCTTTTGCGCCATCCCTATCTCAAGATGCTGCGCCTGGGCGCGGCCGAACCGCTTCGGGCCGTGTTCCACGGCCTGGAGGCGGCCATCCGCCAAGGCGGGGCCTACGTCGATCCCCTGGCCCTGCCCCTGGCCGGCGGCGAGGAAGACGAGCCGCCAAGCCCCGAAGCCCTGGCCCTGGCCGGGCGCGTGCTTACCGTCTGCCTGGCCGCTTTCGATGCCGTGGACACGCCGCGCGCCCTGGGCAACGCCCTGGCCGGGCTGTGCGATCTGCTGCTGGACCCCGAACACTGCGGCGACGCCTGGGAACGCTTTCTCATCGACGCCGAATGCCTGTTCCGCCTGGCCGCCGGCATCGTGCCGGCGCTCACCTCTGGCCGCCTGGCCGACGCAACCCTGCCGGCCCCGACGCTTTTTGCCCTGCTGCGCCGGCTGCTGGCCGACGAACGCGCGCCCTTCGAGGCCGAGCCGCTGACCGGACTCCAAGTGCTCGGCGTCCTGGAAACGCGCCTTTTATCCTTCAAGCGCCTGTTTCTCCTCGACGCCGTGGAAGCCAAGCTGCCCGGCGCGCCGCGCTACGATCCGCTGCTGCCCGACACCCTGCGCCGCCTCATGGGCCTGCCCGATTCCCGGGAGCGCGATCTGGTCGCCGCCTACAACCTCTATCGGCTCTTTTTCGGAGCCGAGGAGATCACGGTCTTCTACCGCACCGGCTCGCCCGGCTCCGGGCTTTTCGAGGACAAGCCCGGCCGCAGCCGGTTCGTGGAACAACTCTTGTGGGAAGAGGAAAAACGCCTGGGCCGGGTGCTCAGGCCCGGCGAGCCACCGGTTTCCATCCTGCGCCTGCCGCCCTGCCCCATCCCGGCCAGCGACCCGGCCGTGCCGGTCACCGAGGAAGTGGCCGCCCGGCTGGCCGCCTATCTCGAAACCCAAAAGCTCTCGGCCAGCTTTTTCGACCTCTACCTGTCCTGCCCCCTGCGCTTTTTCTACCGCTACCTCTCGCCGCTCTCCCCCCTGGCCGAGGTGGCCGAGGAAGGCGACCGGGCCGCCGTGGGCGAAGTGGTCCACGAGGTGCTGCGCGATTTCTTCACGCCCTACCTCAACCGCGACATCGACGCCGCCGACCTCGACGCCGCGGCCCTGGCCGACCTGTTCGAAGCCCGGCTGGCCGGGCACGCCGCCTTCGCCGCCCTGCCGCCCGACGGCCAACTGCTGCTGACCCGCACCGGCCGGGCCAAGCTGGCCGAAGCCGTCGCCGCCACGCCCCGCACCACCATCCTGGCCCTGGAAACCGAGCTGACCGCCAGCCTGGAAACCGGCGGCCGAACCTTCCCCCTGACCGGCCGGGCCGACCGCATCGACCAGCGCGAGGACGGCATCGTCATCCTCGACTACAAGACCGGCCGACCACCCAAGGGCCAAGGCCGCTTCTGGGCCGACGACCACATTTGGGACCGGCTGACCGCCGCTCCCCTGGCCGCCGACGACGCGCTCTTCGAAGACATCGCCGCCCGGGCCGGCAGCGTCCAACTGCCGCTCTACTGCTGGCTATACCACGCCGCGCGCGGCGAAACCCCGGCCGACGCCGCCGTGGTGGAACTGCGGGACAAAGGGCAGGAACGTCCGCTGTTTGGCCCGCGCCAAGACCCCGAAGCCCGTGCCCAGGCCATCACCCGCCACGTCCCCCTGCTGCTCGGCGCGGTCCTGCGCCACCTCGCCAACACCCAAAGCTTCAGCCCCCGCCCAGACAACAACCGCTGCCCATATTGCGAATTTCGTTCAGCTTGTAGAGCGTTGTGAAAAGGGAAGGAAGAAAAGAAAAAGAATGCCTCCGGCGGCTGGGGGCCTGAGGCCCCC
>ALAO01000259.1 GCA_000307955.1 Solidesulfovibrio magneticus str. Maddingley MBC34
GGGGGCCTGAGGCCCCCGGACCCCCCGAATGGGAAAAGTGGAAAGGGGGGAAACGTCAGGAGCGCAGATAGACGGCGTCGCCCGAAGCGATGCGGCCGGCCGGGTCGCGGTGGAAATCGTAGACCCCGTCGAGGGCCAGCCCGAAACCCTGCAAATAGGCCGTCAGCTCGTCCAAAAGCGCCTGTCCGTCGTAGAGCGGATAGAGCGCCGCCTCGGCCACCACCGCCGAGACCCCAGCCAAAAGCCCCGCCGCCCCCCGCAAGGCCGGCAACTCGTAGCCCTGCAAATCGAGCTTGATGACGTCGGCCCGCCCAAGCGTCGCGTCCAGCCGGACCACCGGCACGTCCACCACCGCCGTCTCCGTCAATTCCTGGTCCGCGTACTTGGCATGGATGCCCGTGGGCGGAAACAGCGAGGAAAGCGTGGGGCGCGACATCACCGTCAAGGGCAAGACCGCCGATGTTTCACCCAGGGCCACGGCATGGACCGTCAGGCGCGGCTCGTCGGCGAACCGCTTGGCCAACTTGCGGGCAAGGATCGGCTGAGGCTCGAAGGCCTCCACCCGGCAGCCGGGCAGGGCGGCCAGAAACCGCGCCGCCACCCGCCCCTTGTTGGCGCCGCCGTCCACCACCACCGGCGCGTCCGGAAACCGTACCCCGGCCAGCCGGCCGAAAAAGGCTTCGACGCTCATGCCCGGCCCGGCCTTGCCGGCGCGCCAAGGCTCGGCGCGTCGTCATCGTCGTCGGCCTCGGCCAGGGCGGCGTCCAGGTCGTCAGGGTCCGGCCCGGCCGATTCCTCGGCCAAGGGATCGATGGGCAGCTGCAAGGTGAAGCCGGCCTCGGCCCCATGTTGGGCAAAGGTCAGGGAGCCGCCCATGTTTTTCACGATTCTGTAGGCCAGCGGCAGCCCCAGGCGCTCGTCGCCCTCCTCGAAAGGCAGGAACAGCACCTCGGGATCGACCACCGGCCGGACGGGATGGAAGGTCACGTCCAGATGGGCGTAGCGGGCGTGGCGCGAGGTGGCCAGACGCACGGTCTGGCCGGTCGGGCTGCGGCTGACGGCGAAGCGGGTCAGGCTGGTCACCACCTGGGTGAGCAGGTCGGGGTCCAGGCGCAGGTCGGGCAGGCCGGAGGCCAGCTCCGCCGCCGCCGTGATGCCCCGGGCGGCGAATTCCGGAGCCAGGAAATCCAGGGCGGCGGCGGTGATGGCCCGCAGCGAGCACAGGCGCGGCCGCAGGTCCACGGGATGCAGGTAATTGCGGATCTTGTCGAGAATGTCCTCCAGCCGCCGGGCCTCGGACAGGATGATGCCGGCCTCCCGGGAGTCCGGCAGCCGGGCTTGCAGGCGGTGGGCGAAACCGGCGATGGAAAACAGCGGGTTCCTGATCTCGTGGGCGACTTCGGCGGATATCGCCCCGAGGGTCTTGAGTTTTTCTTCCTGGACCACGAACCGCTCCAGCTCCACCCGGTCGGTGATGTCGACCACGATGCCCTCGATCTGGCGATCCTCGCCGCCGGTTTCGTCCCGGGCCGAGGGGATAGCCCGCAGCAGGGCGTGGATGGTCGCGCCGTTTTTGTGCAGGAACCGGCATTCCTCGGTGTGGGACGCCTTGCCCGGCTCCAGACTGTCGCGCAGCCAAGCCGTGACCCGATCCCGATCCTCGGGATGGAGCCGAGCCGGGAAAAAGCCCGGCGCGGCCATGGCTTCGGCTCGGGAGAAACCGAGCAGCGGCCGGCAGAACTTGTTGATAAACGTCAATTCCAGATGTTTATCCAGGATGAAGACCAGCAGCGGCAGGCTCTGGACCAGGGTGAAATAGCGGTTTTCGGCCTGTTTGACGGCCCGGGCCAGTTCCCGCCGTTCCAGGGCCGCGTCCAGGGCGTGGGCCAGCAGGTCGAAGCTGATGATGGGTTTTTGCAGGTAGTCGGCCGCGCCCAGGCGAAAGGCGCGGATGACGCCGTCGATGCCGTCCTGGCCGGAGATGACGATGACCGGCGGCGCGTCGTGTTCCCGGGACAGGGCTTCGAGCACGCCGAAGCCGTCGCGCCGGGGCAGGCGCAGGTCGAGCAGCACGGCGTCGGGGCGGACGTCCGCGATGCGGCGCAAGGCCTCGTCCCCGTCGCCGGCCTCGGTGACGGTGTAGCCGGTGATCTCGAGCCAGGCGCATACCGGGCGGCGCACGTTCTCGTCGTCTTCCACGACGAGGATTTTGGCGATTTTGTCGGACATGGCGAGCCTCCCCGGAACTTCGGGCTGGCGTGAGTCTAGCGCTTTTCCAGAAAGGCCGCCAGTCGGCCGGCTTTTGTCGCAGGTTTATGACGAGGATGATTTTGGTGTTGCAAAAATGTCAACACTGGGCTAGTCAGGAGCCGTCGACGCGGCTGAAGGCGTCCTGCTTGGCCTTGGAGAGGGCCGGGCCGGGATGGTCGGAGGCAAAGGACGCGGCGACGCCGGCAAAGGATTCTTCGACAAAAACGTCATCAGAGGGGGAACCATGAACGCGGCAGATACCGCTTTCGTGCTCATTTCGGCGGCCCTGGTCATGCTTATGACCCCGGGCCTGGCGCTGTTTTACGGCGGCATGGTGCGGACCAAGAACATCCTTGGCACGCTCATGCACTCCAACATCCTGCTCGGCACCGTGTCCGTGCTGTGGGCCATCGTGGGCTACAGCCTGGCCTTTGGCGGCGACGTGGGCGGCATCATCGGCAACTTCGACTTTGCCTTTCTCAACGGCGTCGGACAGACGGCCAAGGAAGGCGTGGACAACATTCCGCACCTGGCCTTCATGATCTTCCAGTGCATGTTCGCCGTCATCACCCCGGCGCTGATCACCGGCGCCTTTGCCGAGCGCATCAAATTCTCCGGCTTCCTGCTCTTCACCGCCCTGTGGCTGCTGGTCGTCTATTGTCCCATGGCCCACTGGGTTTGGGGCGGCGGCTGGATGGCCAAGATGGGCGCTCTCGACTTCGCCGGCGGCGCGGTCGTCCATATGAGCTCCGGCGCTTCCGCCCTGGCCGCCGTCCTCTATCTGGGACGCCGCCACGGCTTCGGCAAGCAGTCGTTTATTCCGCACAACCTGCCCCTGACCATCCTTGGCGCGGGCATCCTCTGGTTCGGCTGGTTCGGCTTCAACGCCGGCAGCGCCCTGGCCGCCAACGGCCTGGCCGCCTCGGCCTTCGTCACCACCCACCTGGCCGCCGCCGCCGCCGCGTTTAGCTGGATCATCGTGGAGTGGTGGCATCGCGGCAAGCCCACCACCCTGGGCATGGCCTCCGGCGCGGTGGCCGGCCTGGTCGCCATCACCCCGGCCGCCGGTTACGTCACACCCATGCCGGCCATCCTCATGGGCCTTGTCGCCGGCGGGCTGTGCTACGGCGGCGTGCTGCTCAAGAGCTTTTTCAAGTACGACGACGCCCTGGACGTCGTGGGCATCCACGGCCTGGGCGGCACCTTCGGCGCGCTGGCCACCGGCCTGTTCGCCACCAAGGCCGTCAACGAACTCGGCGCCGACGGCCTGTTCTACGGCAACCCCGAGCAGCTCTGGATCCAGTTCGTGTCCGTGGTCGCCACCTGGGTGTTCTGCTTCGTCATGACGCTGATCCTCTTTAAAATCGTGGACGTGATGGTCGGTATTCGGGTAAGCCAGGACGACGAGATCAAGGGTCTCGACGTCAGCCAGCACAGCGAAGTCGGCTACCAGCTCTAGCCAAGGATAAGGAGCCCGCCATCATGAAAAAGATCGAAGTCATCACCCGTCCCTACAAGCTCGACGAAATCAAGGAAAAGCTGACCGGACTTGGCATCAAGGGCATGACCGTGTCGGAAGTGAAGGGCTTTGGCCGCCAGCGCGGCCATACCGAAGTCTACCGCGGCGCCGAATATCAGGTCGATTTCGTGCCCAAGGTCAAGATGGAGCTGGTGGTCGAGGACGGCTTGGCCGGCGAGGTCATCAAGGCCATCCAGGCCGCGGCCCAGACCGGCGAAGTCGGCGACGGCAAGATCTTCGTCTCCACTATCGACGAGGTCATCCGCATCCGCACCGGCGAGACCGGTAACGCCGCCATCTAGGCCGCCTGCTTGCGACCCTTCGGGGCAAAACACGACAACACCGACCGGGAAGGGGGACTGCCTCCTTCCCGGTCGTTTCATTGATGGGGAGCCTTCCATGCCGTCCGCACCCGAAGCGCCGGTAAGCGCCGTCATGCTCGACGAGGGCAAGGGCCTTTTGGCCGACGCCCTGGCCGCCGGCCAGTTGGATGTGGCCTATGTCGCCGCCCTGTCCGACGTCTATGACCGGTATTTCCGCCAGCGCCTGGACGAGTGGGCCGAGAGCCGCGCCGGCCAGGCCGGCGGTTTCGCCCTGGCCGCCGTGGGCGGTTACGGCCGCCGCGAACTCTGTCCGGCCTCGGACATCGACGTGTTGCTGCTGTTCCCGTCCGAACCGCCGGACTGGGCCCCGGAACTGGCCCGGTTTCTGTTTTTCCCGCTCTGGGACCGGGGCGTGGAGCTCGGCCACGGGGTGCGCGCCGTGCCCGGCTGCCTGGAGCTGGCCGGCTGCGATCCCAAGGTGCTGGCGTCGCTTGTCGACCTGCGTTTCTTGGCCGGAGACGCCGCCGTGGTCGACGACCTGGCGGCCCGGCTGGAGACGGACTGTTTTCCGACCCACGGCGCGAGCTTCGTCGGCTGGCTGGCCAAGGGCAACGAGGAGCGCGGCCGGACCTACGGCGACGCCGGCGGGATGCTCGAACCCGATCTCAAAAACGGCCTGGGCGGCCTGCGCGACTGGCACCAGGTTCGCTGGCTCATGCGCCTGGACCCGGGCCGCGAGGCCGATTCCCGCATCCTGGCCGACGATCTGGCCGCCCTGGAGGCCGACGCCCGGTTCGTCCTGACCACCCGGATGCATCTGCATCGCCTGTGCGGCCGCAAGAACGACAAGCTCTATTTCGAATTCCAGGAGCGCGTGGCCGAGGCCATGGGCTTTGGCCGCCGGGGCGACCGCAAGGCCGTGGAGCGGTTCCTGTCGCTGCTTTTGCGCCGCATGGCCGACATCAAGGCCCTTCGCCAGTCGGTATGGCCCCTTCTGGCCGGCCATTTGGGGGCCTTGGACCTGTCCGCCCCGGCCACGTCCGTGGGCGACGGCCTGGAGGACGCCCCCGAGGGCCTGCGTTTCGCCCCGGGATTGACCGATTTTCAGGCCATGGAACGGGTCATGCCCCTTTTTGCCGTGTGCGCCGCCCTGGGCAAGGCCCCGTCCCACGAGACCATGGGCCGGCTGCGCGGCCTGGCCGGCGAACTTGGCCGGCTGGCCGAGGTCTCGCCCCGCACCGGCCGGATGCTCTATGACAGCTTAAGCGAGATCATGCCGGCCGACGTCTCCGGCACGGCCCTGGACGCGCTAAGCGGCTGCGGCGTGCTGGAGGCCATCCTGCCGGAATTCGCCCGGGTTAGGGACAACGTCTCCTACGACGTCTACCACGTCCACCCCGTGGGCCGGCACAGCCTGGAGGCGGTGCGGCTTTTGGCCGCGCTGCGCGTCGGGCCGCCCTGTCGGGCCAAGGAACTGCTGGACGGCCTGCCCCGGCCGGAACTGGCTTACTGGGGCCTGCTCCTGCACGATGTGGGTAAGGGCCTGGGCGGGGCCCACGCCGAAAAGGGGGCTCTGCTGGCCGAGGACATGCTCTCGCGCCTATCCGCGCCGCCCGAGGCCCGCCACATGATCGCCGCCCTGGTGCGCGAGCACCTGACCCTGCCCGACACCGCCACCGGCCGCGACCTGTCCGACAGCGACGTGGTGGCCCGGGCGGCCGGCCGGGTGGCCACGGTGGAAGCCCTCGACATGCTCGCGCTCATAGCCCGCTGCGACGGGCTGGCCACCGGCCCCCAGGCCTGGACCGGCTGGAAGGAATCCCTGGTCTTCGACCTCTACGCCAAGCTGCGCGCCGCCATCGAACAGGGCCGGCTTTTTGGGGCCGACGACGCCCGGATCATGCTGGCCGCCCGGGACAGCCTGCGCGAGGCAGCCCGGGACCGCTTCAGCCCCGAGGCCCTGGAGGCCCTGCTTTTGGCCATGCCGCCGCGCTATCTCGTCAGCCAGCCTGTGGAGACTATTCTCGGCCATCTGGATCTCCTGGCCGAACTCGACGCCGCCGAGGCCGAGGACCGGCGCATGAAGCCCGGCGACCGGGGCGGCCGTGACGTGGCCGCTCTGACCCACAAGGCCCTGCCCGGCGGCGACGGCTTCACGGTCACCGTGGCCGCCCGGCAGGTGCGCGGGCTTTTCCCCACCGCCACGGGCGTGTTGGCCCTGCACGATCTGTCCATCCACGAGGCCGACGTGTTCCGCTGGGAAGACGGCGTGGTCATCTTGTCGCTGCGCACCGGCAATCCGCCCGACGTCATCTACAGCGACGAGGTCTTCGCCCGGGTGGCCCGAGCCGTGCGCTACGCCCTTTGCGGCAAGCTCTTCCTGGCCTACCGCCTGGCCCAGAAGCGGGGCGGCTTTGCCGCGTCCGCCTCCGTGGCCGGCCCCAAGTCGCCGCCCGAGGTGACCATCGACAACAAGGCTTCCGACCTTTTCACGGTCATCGACGTGTCCTGCGACGACCGGGTGGGGCTTTTGTACGACATCGCCCGCACCCTGGCCGAGATGGGCCTGGAAACCCACCTGGCCAAGGTCATGACCCCGGCCGGGCGGGTGCGCGACGTGTTTTACGTGCGCGGCACGGCCGGCCGCCGGGTGGAGGACCCGGAACAGCTGGCCGAGATCAAGGCAGCCTTGTTGCACCGCCTGGCCGACGACCTGTGCACGCTGCGTTAAAGGCAACCTACGGCCGATATAGGGCCGCATTCGTGGGGTTTGGCCCGGCCCCCGGCCTTGACGCGACGCGTTGAAGCGGCGATAGATGGGTTGTGAGAGCCTGCCTGCGGCATGTTGCCGCGGGACGAAAGGAGCCTGCATGACCGATCACGCTTCCGTATGCGTTCCGCGCATCGGCGAAACGGCCCCGGACTTCGAGGCCGAAACCACCCACGGCATCCTGCGCCTGGAAGACTTTCGGGGAAGCTGGCTGGTGTTCTTTTCGCATCCGGCGGATTTCACGCCCGTGTGCGCCTCGGAGCTCATGGCCTTTGCCGGCGTGCGCGCCACGCTGCGCGACATGGGCTGCGAACTGCTCGGTTTGTCGGTGGATTCCATTTTCTCCCACATCGCCTGGGTGCGATCCCTTGAGGAGAAGTTCGGCGCGGCCATCGATTTCCCCTTGGTCGCCGACACCACCGGCGAGGTGGCCAGGCGTTACGGCATGACCATGCCGGCCGAGTCGCCCACCGAACCGGCCCGTGTGGTCTATGTCATCGACGACCGGCAATGCGTCCGGGCGTTCATGGCCTATCCCATGACCACCGGACGCAACGTCGCCGAGATCGTTCGCCTTGTGGCGGCCCTGCAGGCCACCGACGCCCACGGCGTGGCAACGCCCGCCGGCTGGAAACCCGGGGACGGGGTACTGGCTCCCCCGCCGCGAACCCAGGCCATGGCCCAGGAGAGGGCCAAGGCCGCCGGTCCGAACTGCCCGGATTGGTATTTTTGCAAGAGAGAGTTGTCATGATTTCCGACATGTACGACGCCGCTGAAGACACGCCCCAAGTCAAGCCCGATGGAACGCTCACCCAGTCCGCCAAGGACATCCTGCGCGTGTGCGAACCGCCGGCCACGATGGAGGACATCAGCCGGGCCCTGGTGCGCCATTTTTCCCAGGTTTTGCCCATGGTGCGCGACCTCGTGAACCTGGGGCTCCTGGAAGACCAGAACGGCCGCCTGGCCGTCACGGACTACGGCCGCGAAAAGCTCGGCCGTTGATCCGGCTTCCGGCCCGTGCGCCCGGCCTCGGCTGATGCCGGGCGCACGGCGGTCAGCCGGCGCCCTGGCCCGGATGCGGGCCGTCGGCGAGGGGCTGGCCCGAGGTCGGTTCCGTTTCCAGGCCGGCAGGCCTTCGGCGTTTTGGTCCGGGTCCGGTCCGTCGGCGGCCAGGCGCGGGGCGATCCCTCCGGCAGCGCCGCCCAGCCCCGGGTTTGGCCCTTTACGGTCGCGCCGGGCGGCATTATGCTCTCTGCGGGAGCCGGACGGACGGGGATGTTGTCCCGGTCTGGCGGCGGCCCGGGAGGTCGCCGTGTCTGTTGAGTCCGCATCGCTCCCCGACGCTTCGGCGTCGGACGCGCCCGTTTGCGCCCGGTGCGCCGCCGCCGGTCCGACCTGCTGTTCGCTGACGCCCGGCCAGGAGGAAGTGTGCTTCCCCGTGTCCGAGATGGAGCGCGCCCGCATTGCCGAGGCCGACGGCTTGGCCGTGGGCGGCTTGGTCCACCAGGCCAACACCGAGGCGTTTCTCGCCCAGATGGGGCGGCTTTTTCCCCGGGACCGCAAAATCCTTCCCCGCCTCTTTCCCCTCGGCGGCGAGCATCTGCGCCTGGCCGTTGATCCCAAGGGCAATTGCGTGTTTTTGCGGGCCGATGGATGCCGCTTGCCAAGGGATGCGCGTCCGTATTATTGCCGCTTGTTTCCGTTTTGGATAGGCGGCGGGGCCGTTACGGCCTTTGCCGCGCCGGGTTGTCTGGTCCACCGCGAAGGGCGGACCGTGCCCCGGATGCTGGCCCTGCTCGAATATAGCGAAGCCGGCGTGCGCGAACTGCACGGCCGCCTGCGTCTGGCCTGGGGGCTGCCGCCCAAGGAAGGCATGCCCTTCGTCACTCCCTCCCCTGCGAGATACCGTCCGTGAAAAAGTTGCTCATCCTTCTGGCGATCCTGGTGTTTGTGGGCCTTGTCTTCGGCATCGCCGGCGGCGTGGGGCTCTACTACTGGGCGTCCAACGACCTGCCGAGCTTTCGCAAGATCACCGACTACCGGCCGCCGCTGGTCACCACCATCTACACCCGCGACAACAAGGTGCTCGGCTACCTCTATTCCGAGAAGCGCTTCCTGGTGACGCTTTCCGAGATGCCGGACTTTTTGCCCAAGGCCTTCCTGGCCGCCGAGGACGCCACCTTCTACCAGCACGAAGGCGTCGACCCCACGGCCATCCTGCGGGCCATGGTCAAAAACCTCCAGCAGGGCGGCCGCAAGCAGGGCGGCTCCACCATCACCCAGCAGATCATCAAGCGCCTGCTGTTGTCCTCGGAGAAAAGCTACCAGCGCAAGGTCAAGGAAGCCATCCTGGCCTATCGCCTGGAGAAATACCTCACCAAGGACGAAATCCTCACCATCTATTTGAACCAGATCTACCTGGGTTCCCGGGCTTACGGCGTGGAAGCGGCGGCCCGGACCTATTTCGGCGTCCACGTGGCCGACCTGACCATCGCCCAGGCCGCGCTCCTGGCCGGCCTGCCCCAGGCCCCCAGCCGCTATTCCCCGTTCCGCGACTTCGAATCGTCCAAGGCCCGGCAGAAATACGTCCTTGGGCGCATGCTCGTCCAAGGCTGGATCAGCCAGGCCCAGCACGACGCCGCCGTGGCCGAGCCGCTGGTGTTCAAAAGCATGCCCGACCCGTCTTGGGAAGTGGCCCCGTTCTACCTTGAAGAGGTGCGCCGGGAACTTATCGACCGTTTCGGCGAGGACCAGGTCTACAACGGCGGCCTGCACGTCCACTCCGCCGTGGACCTCAAACACCAGGAAGCGGCCGAGCGGGCGCTTCGCGAGGGCTTGGTCGCCTCGGAAAAACGGCGCGGCTTCAAGCCGAGCCTGGAAAAGCTCGACAAGGACAAATACGAGGAATTCTACGAGCGCTCCGGCGTGCCCGAAGCCCTGCTCCAGCCCGGGCGCTGGCTCAAGGCCCTGGTGCAGGAAGTGGGGCCGGCCGGCGCGGTGGTGCGCTTTGGCGACAAGTACGGCGTCATCCCGCCCGAGGACATGAGCTGGGCCAAGGGCAAGGTGGAGCCGGGCGATCTGGTCTGGGCCTCGGTCACGGCCCTGCCCGACAAGGGCGGCCAGGACAAGCCCGCCCCGGCCGCCAAACCGGCCACGGCCAAGCCCGGCGAGGCCGCCGCCAAGAAGCCCAAACCCGGCGAAACGCCGCCCCCGGCCGCGTCGGTCAAGGCCGCCCGGCCCATGTGGAAGCTCGCCATGCAGCTGGAGCCGCGCATCGAAGGGGCCATCGTGTCCATGGAGCCGCGCACCGGCGAGATCGTGGCTTGCGTGGGCGGCTTCTCCTTCGAAAAAAGCCAGTTCAACCGGGCCACCCAGTCCTTCCGCCAGCCCGGCTCGTCGTTTAAGCCCATCGTCTATTCCGTGGCCATGGACAACGGCATGACCCCGGCCACCGTGGTCATGGACGGCCCCTTCACCTACGTCGATCCCTGGAGCAAGCAGGTCTGGAGCCCGGGTAACTACGAAGGCGACTACGGCGGCCCCATGACCATCCGCTCGGCCCTGGCCAAGTCCAAAAACCTCGTCACCGTGCGGGTGGCCCAGCAAGTGGGCATGAAAAAGATCGTGGAGCGCGCCCAGGAACTGGGGCTTCGCGGCGATTTCGGCCCGTTTCTGCCGGTCAGCCTCGGAGCCGTGGCCGTCAATCTCCTGGACATGATCCGGGCCTACTCGGCCTTCGCCCGGGACGGCTCCACCATCAACCCGCGCTTCATCCTCGACGTCAAAAGCCCCTGGGGCGAGGAAGTCTGGGTCAACAAGCCCGAGATCAAACAGGTCATGTCGCCCCAGACCGCCTACGTCATGGACTGCCTGCTCAAGGAAGTCGTGCGGGCCGGCACGGCCACGGCGGCCAAGGTCCTAAACCGTCCCCTGGCCGGCAAGACCGGCACCACCAACGATTTCCAGGACGCCTGGTTCATGGGCTTCTCGCCCTATCTGCTCACCGGCTGCTACATCGGCTTCGACCAGCCCAAATCCATGGGCAAGGGCGAAACCGGCGGCCGGGCTTCGCTGCCCATCTGGCTTTCCTACCGCAAGGCCGTGGAAGACGACTACCCGCCCGAAGACTTCTCGCGGCCGCCCGGCATCATCATGGGCACCGTGGACGGCGTGCCCATGGCCTTCAAGGAAGGCACGGAAAAAGGCTCCGTGGCCAGCATCATGGACGAGGAACAGGAAAAAGCCTTCTTCACCGACCCCAACGCGCCCCTTGGCAAGGGCGAGGATCTGTTGAAGCAGATGTTCTAGGTGAGGGGAGTGGAGCGAAGAAGAGGGAGAAGAGGCCTCCGGCGGCTGGGGGCCTGAGGCCCC
>ALAO01000260.1 GCA_000307955.1 Solidesulfovibrio magneticus str. Maddingley MBC34
GCCTCCGGCGGCCGGGGGCCTCAGGCCCCCGGCCCCCCCGAATGGGGAAAGTTTTAAAGGGGGAAGCTTGGTCTCAGTGTTTGATTGGTCGGTAAGCCCCAAGGCTTGCCAGCTGTTCATGCTGGATCAACTTTCAAAGAGCCTAAGCGGTTTCTTGAAGGCGCAGTGACACGACGCCTTTGAAACGACGCCGCACAGCCAGCGCCATAAAAAAGCCCCCCGAAGCAGCGCTTCGGGGGGCGAAATCATTTCCTGGCCCAATGTTAGCGCCAGGCCTTGGTCTTGCCCGAATAGCTGAAGATCTCGCGGATGGCTTCATCCTTCTCGGTCCAGGGACCGCGCAAGGCGGCTTCCTTGGTCGGACCGACGCTGGTGTAGACCCGCTGCATGTAGGTGATGTGGCCGACGTAGGGCGTGTGGTCGTACTCCACGCGCTTGACCTCGGCGCCCAGCGATTCGCGGATGATGATGCGGTAGGTGGCCTCCCACTGGCTGCCGACCTGCTTGACCTTCTTGTTGGCCATGGTGCCGACGCCCAGGCGATCCAGCTCGTCCACCCACTTCTGGGCATAGCGCCAGAATTCGTCGCGAATGGGCTGGGGCACGTCGGTGGCGTTGCCAATGACGCCGGTCTTGCCGAACGACGCCCGCATCTTGTCGGTGAGCTCCACCGTCGGGGCCGGGACCGGAGCCGGTTCCGCGCCCTTCTTGCCTTTCTTGCCCTTGACGGGCTTCTCTTCGACAACGCCCGGGTCCAGGGCTTCCTTGCCGCCAGCCTTGCGGGCCTTGGCGTCAGGCTTTTCCGCCGCCACCGGAGCCGGCGCGGCGGCGACCGGAGTCGGAGCCGGGGCGGCCTTGGCCGGCACGGCGGCCACAGGGGCCGGCGCGGCGGTCTTGCCGGGGATGGTCAGGGTCTGGCCGGCCTTGAGCTTCTTGGCGTCGGCCAGATTGTTGGCGGCTAAAAGCGCCTTGCCGTCCACGCCGAATTTCTTGGCGATGACGGCCACGGTGTCGCCCTTTTCGACCTTGTAGGTCAGGGGCTTTGGCGTATCGACCGCGACAGTCGGAGCCGGACCGTCGGCGGGGTAGACATGGAGGCCGGCGAAAGCGGCGGAGGCGGCAAAAAGCAGGAGAGCGAGGGCGGCGAGGGCGTTGCGAACGGTGGGCATGGGGTGTTCTCCGATCAAAAAGCCAGACGCCCCTGGCGGGGCGTCTGGCCGGCGAGACTTGGAAGTCTCACTACATGGACTTGAACTTGATCACGCAACGACGGTTCAGAGCGCGGCCCTGAGCGGTCTTGTTGGTGGCCACCGGATCGGACTCGCCGAAGCTGATGGTCTCGATGCGGGAGGCGTCGATGCCCTTCTTCACGAAGAAGGCCTTGACGGAGTCAGCGCGGCGCTGGCCGAGCTTCATGTTGTACTGCTCGGAGCCGATGGAGTCGGTGTGGCCCTCAAGGATGACCTTCATGCCGGTCTTGGACTTGATGATGGCGGTGCCTTCTTCAAGGACGGGCACGAATTCGGGCTTGATGTTGTACTTGTCGAAGTCGAAGTAGATGCTGCGGAAGACGACGATTTCGTCTTCGATCCACTCGTACAGGGCGCACTCGAGGAACTTCTCGCGGGCGGCCTCGTTGCGGAGCAGCTCTTCGCCGAGCTCGATGCAGTTGCACTTGCCCAGGGCGGCGATGGCCTTGAGGACCTGCTGGCCGTGCTTGTTGTCGGACAGATCGACAATGTAGAAGCACAGGTTGTCGCCGTACTTGGCCTTCAGGGACTGCGCGACGGCCACGGGGTCGACGCCGCAGTTGGAGTCGCCGTCGGAGAAGATGAACACGCCGGTCTTGCCGCTAAGGGTGGAGACGGGCAGCTTGTCCAGATCTTCCAGGCCCTTGCCCATGGGGGTCATGCGGCCATAGACGGTGTAGTCGGTGTTGATCTTTTCAACAGCGGCAGCCATGGTGGCCTGCTTGTACGGAGCCATCGCAGCGTACTCCTTGTACGGAGCGAAGGTGTACAGACCGGCCTTGTAGCCCAGTTCGGGGGTCATCTTGTTCAGTTCACGGGCCAGGGACTTGGCCATCATGATCTTGGAGACGCCGCCAAACTGCACGTAGCGCTGTCCCTTGTAGGAGAACGCCATGGAGCTGGAATGGTCGATGAAGTAAATGAAGTTGTCGACCTTCGGAACCTGCTTCTTGGCCATGGCCGGACCGCTGAATCCCAGCAGCAGGGCGACCAGAGCCACCAAAACGACTTGCATTTTCTTGTTCATAACTCCCTCCTCGGAGTAGTGAATGAGATTCACCCTTGCCTAAAAAAAACCACCCTCATTAGCCTGAAACGGGATTTTTCCGCCCGCGGGCGGAAGAACCCCAAGCCCCCTGTCGTGCCGTAACCTCTTGAAAAGACGGCGTTCCAGGGTGCTTCCCTCTGTTCTCCGGTTTAACATATAGTTCTTTTTGCCAAGCAGCGCAAGTGGATGCGCCCCCATTCCTCAGCCATGGGCCGCCTTGCGCCCGGCCCTTGGGCTGCCTATAGCATATTTCTTCTGAATGTGTACAAAAAACCTGGCCGGCCGGACCCGCCAGACAAATCGACAACGCAGGAGCGCTGATGTCCAAGCACCACGGTTTTTCCGTCCTTCGCGACGAAATCCTTGAAGAATACGCGGCCAGAGCCGTCCTGTACCGCCACGACCGCACCGGAGCCCAGCTCCTTTCCCTGATTTCCGACGACGAAAACAAGGTTTTCGGCGCGGCTTTCCGCACCCCGCCCGCCTGCTCCACCGGCGTGCCCCACATCCTCGAACACTCGGTCCTGTGCGGATCGCAAAAATATCCCGTCAAGGAACCCTTTGTCGAACTCCTCAAAGGGTCCCTCAACACCTTCCTCAACGCCTTCACCTACCCCGACAAGACCTGCTACCCGGTGGCCTCCACCAACCTGCGCGACTTCTATAATCTGGTCGACGTCTATCTCGACGCCGTATTCTTCCCCCGCATCCCCCGAGCCGTCTTCCTCCAGGAAGGCTGGCATTTCGAGTGGAGCGACGGCGGCGAGCTGATCCGCAGCGGCGTGGTCTTCAATGAAATGAAGGGCGTCTACTCCTCGCCCGATTCCGTGCTCGGCGAATTCTCCCAGCGCACGCTGTTTCCCGACACCACCTACGGCGTGGATTCCGGCGGCGACCCCAAGGTCATCCCGACCCTCACCTTTGATGCTTTCAAGAATTTCCACGAGACCTACTACCATCCCGGCAACGGCCGTTTCTTCTTTGCCGGCAACGACGACCCCGACGAGCGCCTGCAGCTGCTTGGGGCCTACCTCGACCGCTTCGAGGCCCGGCCGGCCGCCTCGTCCGTGGCCCGGCAGCAGCCTTTCGCCGCGCCGAAAAAAATCGAGATGCCCTACGCCGCCGCTCCGGGCCAGGCCGGGCGCGCCTTTGTCGCCTGCAACTGGCTGCTGCCCGACGTGGCCGACCAGGATCTGGTCATGGTCTTCGACGTGCTGGAGCATGTGCTCATCGGCCTGCCCACCTCGCCCCTGCGCAAGGCGCTGCTCGACAGCGGCCTGGGCGAGGATCTGGCCGGCGGCGGTCTGGAGAGCGAACTGCGCCAGATGTTTTTCTCAGTGGGCTTAAAGGGCGTGGCTCCCGAGGCCACGGGGCAGGTGGAGACGCTCATCCTCGACACCCTGGCCCGGCTGGCCGCCGAGGGCCTGCCGGCCGACGCCGTGGAAGCCGGGGTCAACGCCCTGGAATTTTCCCTTCGCGAGAACAACACCGGCTCGTTCCCGCGCGGGCTGTCCCTGTGGCTGCGCGCGCTGACCACCTGGCTTCACGACGGCGACCCCTTGGCCCCCTTGCGCTTTTCCGGACCCCTTAGCCGCCTCAAGGCTCGGCTGGCTGCCGGCGAGAGCGTGCTCGAAGACGCCATGAAGCTGTGGCTGCTGGACAATCCCCACCGCGTGGCCCTGACGCTCACCCCGGACACCGAGCTTGACGCCCGGCGCGCCGCCGAGGAAAAAGCCGAACTGGCCGCCGTGGCCGCCGCCCTGGACGAAGCCGCCAAGGCCGCCATCGCCGCTGACCTCGAAATCCTGCGCCAGTTCCAGGACACCCCGGACAGCCCCGAGGATCTGGCCCGCATCCCGTCCCTGGCCCTGGCCGACCTGCCCCGCGACGAAACGCCCATCCCCGAGCGCGCCGCCCCGGCCGGCCAGGCCGAGCTGCTGCTGCATCCCCTCGAAACCGCCGGCATCGCCTATGTCGATCTGGCCTTCCCCATGGCCGGCCTGCCCGACCGCCTCGTTCCCCTGGCGCCGCTGTTTGCCCGGGCGCTTTTGGAGCTGGGCACGCCGCGTTTCGACGCCGTGACCCTGACCCGGCGCATCGCGGCCAAGACCGGCGGCATCACCCGCGAGGCCCTGGTGGCCGGAATGGTGGACGCCGGCCCGGACGCCGCGGCGGCCAGGCTCGTGCTGCGGGCCAAGGCGACCTTGGACAAGATGCCCGACCTGTACGAAATCCTCGGCGAGATCCTCACCCGAACCGATTTCGGCAACCGCGAGCGGTTTGTCCAGATGGCCACCGAGGCCCGCTCGCGCCTGGAGCGCCGGCTGGCGCCGGCCGGCCATGCCACGGCCGGCTCGCGGCTGCGCGCCCGCTACACCCTGGCCGGGGCCACGGCCGAACGCCTGCGCGGCGTGTCCCAGCTCCTGTTCCTGCGCGAACTCGCCACGCGCCTGGAGGCCGACTACGACGGCGTGCGGGCCGACCTCGAAACCCTGCGCGATCTTGTCCTGACCCGGGCCGGAACCCTGGCCGGGCTGACCGTGTCCGAGGCGGCCATGGCTTCCCAGGAAACGGCCCTGGCCGATTTCCTGGCCGGCCTGCCCGGAGCCGCCCCCGCGCCCCAGGCCTGGTCGCGTCCGGCCCTACCCGGGGCCGAAGGCCTGGCCATCCCGGCCCAGGTCCACTACGTCGGCTTGGGCCTGGACCTGACCACCACCGGCTGGAGCTTTGACGGTGCGGATCTGGTGGCCAGCCGTTACCTGCGCATGGCCTATCTCTGGGATCGGGTGCGGGTGCGCGGCGGCGCTTACGGCGCGTTTTGCTCCCTGGACCGCATCGCCGGACAGGCCGTCTTCGTGTCCTACCGCGACCCCAACACCGAGGCCACCATCGAGGCCTTCCGCAAGGCCGGCCGCTATCTGATGGATACGAGCTTCTCGGACGAGGAAATGACCCGGGCCGTCATCGGGGCCATTGGCGACATCGACGCCCACATGCTGCCCGACGCCAAGGGCCATGTCGCCCTGGCCAGGCGGCTGACCGGCGACACGGCCGAGCGGCGGGCCAAGCTTCGCGCCGAGGTGCTGGCCGCCGGCCCGGCCCGGTTTAGGGCCTACGGCGAGGCCCTGGACGCGGCCGCCGCCAACGCGGCCGTCGTGGTCCTGGGGCCCTCGGCCTCCCTGGACGCCCTGGCCGCGTCCGTGCCCGGACTGGCCAGACTCGACGTGCTGTAGCGACGCGTTCCCTGAACAATGCGCGAGTATTGTTCAGGGAACGTCCTGGCGGTCGGCCATTGCCCCCGAAACGCCATTGGCTCTTCTCGTAGAGACGGCGGCCGCTCGAAGCGGCCACGCCACCCGACAACGCAAAGCGCCGGACGGCCCCCTCGGCCGTCCGGCGCTTCATGTTGTGCGGACCGGGCGCGGTTAGCGCGGCAGCGTCAGGTAACTGGCGTACATCCAGCCCGTGGCCCCGGTTTCAAGCAGCGTGACGCGGGCCCAACCGTTGGCGTCGTATTCCCACACCCGCACGGGCTGGCCTCGATAGACCACGGTGCGCACGTCGCAGGAAGTGGACGGACAAGCCCGGATATACACGGATTCGACGGTGGTCACCCGGACGTAACCAGCCGGCGGCGGCGGCGGCGGCAAGCCGATGGACACGCTGCAGCCGCCGATGGCGGCGGCGAGCAGGAGCAGCAGGGTCAAAGCTGGCAGCAGGCGCTTGTTCATGGTCTCCCCCCCTGGAAAACTTTTTGCGTTGAATATGCCTGCCAACAACCCGGCTGTCCAGGTATTCCTTGACTTTTGGTTGTCCCTGGGAGCAATCATGCATCATGGAATTAACCGTTTTGGTGGATAACAACACGCTTATCGACTGCTATCTGCTGGCCGAGCCCGGGCTGTCCCTCTATCTGCGCGACGGGGACAAGCAGGTGCTCTTCGACTGCGGTTATTCCGACGTGCTGCGCCGCAACGCGGCCAGTCTGGGCCTCGACTTGGCCGGCCTGGACCAGGTCGTGCTCTCCCACGGCCACAACGACCATACCTGGGGGATCATGCCGCTCATGGCCTGTCTGGCCGAGCGCGCCGCCGAAACCGGCCGGGCATGTCGACCCACGCTGACCGCCCATCCCAAGGCGCTCCTGCCGCGCCGCCTGGAGCATGGCGAACCCATCGGCTCGCTGCTGTGCCCCGACGCCCTGGCCCAGTGCTTCGACCTCGTCCTTTCCCGGGAACCGGTCCCCGTCACCGACAGGCTGCTCTTTCTCGGCGAAATTCCCCGCCTTTTCCCATTCGAAAATAGCGTCCCCATCGGGGAACGTCTGGAGTCGGACGGCCCCGTGCCCGACGACCTGCCCGACGATTCGGCCCTGGTGTATCGCGGCGACGACGGCTTGGTGGTCCTGACCGGCTGTTCCCATGCCGGCATCTGCAACATCGTGGAGCATGCCCGCCGCGCCACCGGCCAGCGCCGGGTGGCCGCCGTGGTGGGCGGCCTGCACCTGCGCCAGCCAGACCCGGCCCGCTTCGAGGCCACGGCCGACTATTTCCGCCGCATCGGCCTGGCCGCCCTCTACCCCGGCCACTGCACCTCGCTGGCCGCCAAGATCGCCCTGTCCCGCACCCTGCCCGTTTACGAAGTGGGCTCGGGACTTCGCCTGTCCTTCGCCTAGCGCCCACGCCTCCCGCGCCGTCCGTACCTGGCGCGTTGCCCCGCGCCCGCCTTTCGCATACACCCCCCACACGGCCCCACGGCCGGCCAAGGAGCCTTGCATGCGGGACTACAACCCCATACGCCACGATGTTTCGCGCCTGACCGAGAAAGACATCTACCTCTTCAAACAGGGCAACCACTTCGATCTGCCCGACAAGCTCGGCTCGGCCATGATGGAGGTCGAGGGCCAGTCCGGCGTCCATTTCGCCGTCTGGGCCCCCAACGCCCGCACCGTCTCGGTCATCGGCGACTTCAACGAATGGGACCCCGACAGCCACCCCATGGCCGTGCGCCACGACGCCTCGGGCGTCCACGAATGCTTCATCCCCGGCGTGCCCAAGGGCACGCGCTACAAATACCACATCACCTCCCAGGTCGGCGGCTACCGGGCCGACAAGGCCGATCCCTTCGCCTTCTACTGGGAGACCTCGCCCCATACCGCCTCCATCGTCTGGGACCTCGACTACCAGTGGAACGACGCCGCCTGGATGGAAAACCGCCGCGACAAAAACGGCTTCGCCTCGCCCATCTCCGTCTACGAACTCCACCTGGGCTCGTTTCGCCGCGTCCACGAGGACCGCTACCGCTCCCTGTCCTACCGGGAACTGGCCGACCACCTGACCGACCACGTGCTGCGGGCCGGCTTTACCCACGTGGAGTTCCTGCCGGTCATGGAGCATCCCTTTTTCGGCTCCTGGGGCTATCAGACGCTCGGGTACTTCGCTCCCACCAGCCGCTACGGCACGCCGCAAGACTTCATGGCCCTTATTGACCGGCTCCACCAAAACGGCATCGGCGTGGTGCTGGACTGGGTGCCCTCCCACTTTCCGGCCGACGGCCACGGCCTGTCCTATTTCGACGGCACCCATCTCTTCGAGCACGCCGATCCGCGCAAGGGCTACCACCCGGACTGGAACTGCTACATCTTCAACACCGGCCGCTACGAGGTGCGCGCCTTCCTCATCTCCAGCGCCCTGTTCTGGCTTGGCCGCTACCATGCCGACGCCCTGCGCGTGGACGCCGTGGCCTCCATGCTCTACCTCGACTACTCCCGCCGCGACGGCGAATGGATTCCCAACATCCACGGCGGCCGGGAAAACCTCGACAACATCGATTTCCTGCGCCGCTTAAATGAAATGACCTATGCCCGCTTCCCAGACACCGAGACCATCGCCGAGGAATCCACCTCCTGGCCCATGGTCTCGCGCCCGCCCTACCTCGGCGGCCTGGGCTTCGGCATGAAGTGGAACATGGGCTGGATGCACGACGTGCTGCGCTACTTTTCCCGCGACCCGATCTTCCGCAAATACCACCACGGCGAACTCACCTTCGGCATCTGGTACGCCTTTACCGAAAACTTCGTCCTGGCCCTGTCCCACGACGAGGTCGTCTACGGCAAAGGCAGCCTCATCCGCAAAATGCCCGGCGACGACTGGCGACGCTTCGCCAATCTGCGGCTGCTTTACGGCTTCATGTTCGGCCATCCGGGCAAGAAGCTGCTCTTTATGGGCGGTGAATTCGCCCAGTGGCAGGAATGGAACCACGACGCCGAACTGCAATGGGAACTGCTGGATTCGCCGCCGCACCAGGGTGTGCTGCAATGGGTGGCGGATCTAAACGCCCTCTACCGGGCCGAACCGGCCCTGCATCAGCGCGATTTCAAGGCCGAAGGCTTCGAGTGGGTCGATTTCCGCGACGCCGAAGCCAGCGTGCTGGCCTTTTTGCGGCGCGGCAAGGACCCGGGCGACATGGTGCTGGTGGTGCTCAACTTCACGCCCGTGCCGCGCGAATTCTACCGGGTCGGCGTGCCCAAGCCCGGCATGTGGCGGGAACTGCTCAACAGCGATGCCCGCCCCTACGGCGGCTCGGGCCTGGGCAACGCCGGCGCGGTCATGGCCGAAGCCGTCGAGAGCTTTGAGCGCCCCTATTCGCTGACGCTCACCCTGCCGCCCCTTGGCGCGGTGTTCTTGCGCCCCGCCTAGCCGGCAGGGCGCTGCCCTGCACCCGCACGGGCGCTGCCCG
>ALAO01000261.1 GCA_000307955.1 Solidesulfovibrio magneticus str. Maddingley MBC34
GCCTCCGGCGGCCGGGGGCCTGAGGCCCCCGGACCCCCCTCATGGAAGAAAAGTATTAGGGGGAGTACCGACGAAGCTTGGCTCTTTGTCGGCCCGAAAACCCAAATAACCGCCGATGGCGCGTGGCGGGAAACATCGCTGATCCGGCGAGCGCTGCCTCAGCGTCCCGCCAGGGGCCAACGCTCGGGCGGCAGATACGGCCCGGCCTTTTTCGGGCACTCCCGCGCCCGCAGCTCCCGGGCGGCCGGCTTGCCGGCCGCGTCGAATCCGTAGACGGCGTAACTGCCGCAGTCGCCGACGCCCCGGGCCTTGGTCAGCACGGTGAGCGTCTTGTCCGCCCCGTTAAATCGCGGATCGCCCACCAGGGAGTCGTCCTCGCGCCGGATGATCCGGCCGCCGTCGGCGTCGGCCGTGGGAAACCGCAGCAACTTGGCCGGGCCGTCGCCCGGGCCGGTCTCCATGGCCACGTAGACGCCCTGGTAAGCGGCCTGGTCGCACTGGACGAGGTACAGGGTCCGACCATTGCCCAGGTCATGGTGTTCCACTCCCGTATCGCGAAGGGGCAGGCCCGGGCCATCAGGGGCGGCGGCGAAGGTTTCCCGGAAGGATTCCTCGCACTCCTTGGGCCAGTGGAGCCGTGCCTGCAAGGCCGCCCGCTCGTCCCACTGCGCCTTGGCCGCCCCGGCCGTGGCCGCCGTCAGCGCCGCCCGGCGCTCGGCCAGGCGCTGCCCCAGGCAGGCGGCATCGGGGCAGGCGTTTCGGGTTTCCAACCACGCCCGCTGGCCGGCCCGCACCGCCGCCGGATCGGAGCTTGCGGCCACGGCCTCGCCAAAGGCCTCGGCCACGGCCGCGTCGGCCTCCCGCAGCTTGGGGTCGGCGCAAATGGTCCTTTCCACGGCCGTTTGGGCTTTGGCGCAGTCGATGCCGGCGGCACGGGCCGGGCCGGAGGCCAACGCCAAGCACAGCAACAATAACGCTGCCCCACGGCGCATTACTTGCCCTCCCGGACGTAGCGGGCGATGCCGATGCCCTTGGACGGCCCGGCGTCGTGACTGTAGACGAGTTCCAGGGAACCGTCGGGCAGGAGTTTGCCGGTAAAGCTCCCTTCCTCTTCAAGAATATGGATGGTCGAATCGTCATAGGCGATGACGCCCATGACGGTTTCCTTGTGGTGCTGGCTCGATTTGACGCCGACAAAACGCCGGCCTTCCTGGCGCTCGATGTGCAAGACAAACTGGCTGGAGACGAAATGCGGGCCGGGGTCGTTTTTGGGAAAATGCCGGCTGCCGGTGGTGATGCCCTCATGGGCCACGCTTTTCCAGACGCCGACCAGATCCGGGACAGCCTGGGCCTGGACGGCCACGGCGGCGAGCAGGACGACGATCAAGGCGGCGGCAAGGGGCAGGGGTCGAACGCGCATGGCGGGCTCCTTGTTGCGGCCGGCCGGACGGGAATTGCCAGCGGCCTGGATGATGTCCTGTATGCGACGCGCCGGGCACGGCGGTCAACACGGTTTGGGCGGCCGAGGTGAACATGGGTTTACGTACCGTCGGGAACCTGCTAGACGGTGCGCCTCACGCGATTTTTCCCGCGTCACCTGTTGCCAGGATCAATCCCTTTGAAAACGGACAAACTCCTTGTTACGCTTTTGACCGGCTGCCTGCTCAGCATGTCCGGCATCACCTTGTATTATAAGTTGGGCTGGGACCGCATGGACGCCCAGATGCGCCAAATCGCCTCGGACGTAGACCTCGTCAACACCACCATGCAGGACCTCGGCGGCCTCTACCGCCGCACTCGCATCGCCATCATCCAGGCCCAGCTGCGCTCCCAAGGCCTGCCGCTCATCATCATCCTCGGCGACAGCATCGTGGAACAACTCTACTGTCCGGCCCTGGCCGGCCGCAACGTCTTAAACGCCGGCATTTCCGGAGCGCGGGTGCTCGAATCCCAACCGTTCCTTGAAAGCATCCTGGCCGCGACCACCGGGCCGCTGGTCATCGTGGCCATGGGCGTCAACGACGCCTTCGGCGCGGCTGGAACCACACCCGAACAGTTCGAGGCTGGCTACGAAGCCCTGTGCAAGACCATCCTGGCCGACAACCGCCGGCTGGTCCTGGTCAACCTGCCGCCCCTGGAGCAGGAAAAGCCCGAGGCCAAGCGCTTCGACGCGGCCAAGATCGCGCACTACAACGCCCTCGTTGCCGCCGTGGCCGGCCGCCTCGCCGTTCCCCTGGTGGACATCAACGCCATGCTCGTCGAGCGCCGCAAGGCTTCCGGCCAGTCCCAGACCGTGGACGGCGTGCACTTGAACCCGGCCGCCGCCGCCGCCTGGCGCGATGCCGTCTACACCGCCGCCCTGCGCGCCCTGCCCCGCCCCGGCTCCTAAACTCCTGGACGCCGGCTCGGCTTGGGCCGCGCTTGTTCCACGCCTGTCCCGCGCCTTGACAAGACGCCCGCCGGGTCGGACACTGGCGGCTACCGGGAGGCTTGCATGGATCATCCCCTGCCCGGCCCGGCCCTCCCCGGGCCGGTTTTCGCGCTTCGCCTCGATCCGGCCGGGCGCGTCATCGCCGCCGATCCGGCAGCGCAAGCGCTCTTTGGCGACTGTCTGGGCGCGCCGCCGCCCCTGCCCTGCCCGGCTTCGGCAACGAGCCTGGACTGGACCGGAGCCGGCGGCGTCTGGCGGCTTTGGACCGAGGCGGAGCCGGACGGGAGCATGGTCCTGCGCGGGCTGGACGTGGCCGATCTGGCCGCCGCCGCCGGAGAGGTGCGGCAGCGCCCGTTCGCCGACCTCATCGACGGGGCCACCGAAGGCGTGGCCGTGGCCGCCGGGGGCCGGCTGGTCTACGTCAACCCGTTCATGGAGCGCCTGACCGGCTATGACGCCGCCACCTTGCGCTCCAAACCCTTTGTCGAATTCCTGCACCCCGATGATCGCCGCACGGTCCTTGGCATCCATCTGCGCCGTCTGGCCGGCGGCCAAGCGCCGCAGGGCCACGCCTTTCGCATTGTCACGGCCGACGGCGGCCTGCGCCACGTCAACGCCGCCTCGGCTTGGATGGAATGGGAAGGCCGGCCGGCCACGGTGAGCTTTCTGGCCGACATTTCCGAACTCAAGGCGGTCGAGCAGGCCCTGGCCGAGCATGTGCGCGGCCAGGAGGACGTCATCGCCGCCCGCACGGCCAGCCTACGCGAAACCAACGACCGGCTGGCCGCCGAAGCGGCCCGCCACGAGCGCACCGCCCAAAAGCTCAAGACCGTCCGCACCAAGCTGGCTCGGGCCCTTCGGGCCAAGTCCGTGTTCCTGGCCAACGTCAGCCATGAGATCCGCACGCCCTTAAACGTCATCCTGGGCATGGCCGATCTGGCCCTGCGCCCGGACAGCGGCGGCCAGGCCGACCTGACCCGTTGCCTGGAAATGATCCGCGAGGCCGGAACGTCCTTGCGCGGCATACTCGGCGACCTGCTCGACCTGTCCCGAGTGGAGTCGGGCCGGCTGGAACTCGACACCGAGCCCTTTTCCCCCCGCCAGGTGCTGGAGGCGACCCTGGCCGCACACCGCCACGTGGCCCAGCGCCAGGGCCTGCGGCTGACCGGCGAGACCGCCGCCGACGTGCCCGAGCACGTCATCGGCGACGCCGGGCGGCTGGCCCAGGTGCTCGGCAATCTCGTCGGCAACGCGCTCAAATTCACCGCCGTCGGCGGCGTCAGCCTGCGTCTGACCCTGGCCCGGCCCGGACGGCGCGCCCCGGACGGCCGGGTGAACCTGCGCTTTGCCGTGCGCGACACCGGCATCGGCATCCCCGAGGACAAGCAGAAGACCATTTTCGAGAGCTTCAGCCAGGCCGACGAGACCATCGGCCGGCGCTACGGCGGCACGGGCCTTGGCCTGGCCATCTGCCGCCGGCTGGCCGCGCTCATGGGCGGCCGCCTGCGTCTGGCCTCGGCCGTGGGCGAGGGCAGCGAATTCGTCTTTACCGCCCGCTTCCCCCTGGCCGAGGGGCCGGCCGAAGCGGCCTGCGCCGCCAGACCCAAGCTGCCGCCCCTGGACATCCTGCTGGCCGAGGACGCCGACCTGGCCGCCGAAATGATCATGGCCTTCCTGGTTCCCAAGGGGCACCACGTCATCCGGGTGGTCAACGGCGAGGAAGCCCTGGCCGCCCTGGCCCTTCGCCGCTTCGACGTAGTGCTCATGGACATCCAGATGCCGGTGATGGACGGCCTGACCGCCACCCGACGCATCCGCTGCGGGGAGCTGGCCGGGATTCCCCGGGACATCCCCATTCTGGCCCTGACCGCCTATGGGGCCGTGCGCGACCGCGAGCGCATCCTGGCCAGCGGCGCCAGCGGCTATCTGGCCAAGCCCGTCAATTTCGACCAGCTCCTCGACGCCCTGGCCGCCAGCCAGTCGCCGGCCCCGGCCAACCGGCCGTCGGCCGAGGCCGAGCCGGCGGCGGCCGACGCGCCCCACCGGTGCGACGCCACACCTGTCGCCAAGCCCCACGCCAAAAAGTCCCGGGCCAAGGCCGGAGCGACGGCCGCCTCTTCCCGGAGCAAGGCCGCGCCGGCCAAGGCCCGAACCGGCGACGCGACCGAGCCGGCCTTCGACGCCGGCCGCGACGAAGCCCTGGCCAATCTCGGCGGCGACGAGGCGCTTTACGCCCGGTTGATTTCGGTGTTCCTGCGCGACACGCCCGGCGACCGGGCGCGGCTGGCGGCGGCCCTGGACGCCTCGGACGCGGCCGGGACGGCCCTTGTCGCCCATTCCCTCAAGGGCAATGCCGGAGTGGTGGGAGCGAGCACGGCCGTGAGCCGGGCCAGGGATCTCGAACACGCCGCCCGGGCCGGAGAGACGGCCCGCTTCGCCGCCTGCGTCCAGGCCCTGGACGAGGCCCTGGACGCCGCCCTGGCCGGCTTCGCCGCCAAAGGGCACGAACCGGCCGCGCCGTAGGACAAGCCGGCCATCGTGGCGCAAAGCCCCTCCCTTTCAAGGGCGTCTTCGCCCAAGAGACTCCGCAACCCCGTATCGATGTCGTCGCCCGCACAGGGTCCGGCGTCGCAACGGCGCGTTGCATGCGCCTATCGGGTTAAGCAGCCCACCGCCGCAGCTTTAGCGGGAAACCTCGCCGCCGGCGTTCCCCCTGGCGGCCCCAGGCTTGGCCGTGCGCTTGCAGTTGCGCAGCGCCGACACGGTCGTGTCGACCAGTCCCGCGATGTAGTCCCGAGTCGCGGGCTCGCCCAAGACGACCATGCGCCAATAGAGGGGAGCGGCCAACAGGTCCTTGGCCCGCTCGAAGTCCAAATCCGCAGGCAACTCGCCGCGCGCGACGGCGCGCGTCAGGAGCGCGTCGGCCCGCTCCCGCCGGGCCGCCTGAAAGGTGCGAACCGCCTCCCGCAACTCGGGCGTGCGCACCATTTCCGAGTGCAGATCAGCCACGATCCGCCGTACGAGCGGATGACGGAGCACCCGGCGAACGGCGAGCAGCAGTGCGCGCACATCCCCAGCCAGCGCCCCCTGGTCCGGGGCGTCGGTCACGTGGAGGCCCACGGCCTCCAGCCGGTCCAGGACCATCGCCTGTTTCGAAGGCCAGCGCCGGTACAAGGCCGCCTTGCCCACGCCGGCAAGTTTCGCCACGGCTTCAAGGCTTAAGGCCGCATAGCCGGACTCAGCCCATTTGATGAACAGCGCCCGGGTCAAGGCCTCGGTGACTCCCGGCCGCATCACCGCCGCGCCGCTCGGTTTGCGTTTGCTCACGAGATTGCCCTCTATTTCGTCGATACGCTTGCGTCTCATCCGTAAAGCGCCTATCACGGATGGAACGATGCCGTTCCGACGAATTGACCACAAACTCCAAGAGGCCGCAATGATGAAGCACGATGATCCCGTGGAAAATCTCGCCCGGTTGTTGCGCAGGCATCTTGGCGACGCCCTCGCCCCGGCGCAGCGCTTCAGCGACATGTTCACGCCCGACGGGGCGATGGAGTTCCCCTACGCGCCCGACGGCTTTCCCGCGCGGCTTAGGGGCCGACAGGAGATTGAATCCCACGCCCGGATGGTGAGCGAACTGCTGTCCATTGGGGAAATGTTCGATGTGGAGGCGCTGGTAAGCCAGGAGGGAACCATGGCCATGCTCGAATTTCGCGGCGAAGGCATGGTGAGAGCCACCGGGAAGCCGTATCTCCAACGCTACGTGTCCGTGATCACGCTGCGCGACGGCCGGATCGCCCTGTACCGGGATTACTGGAACCCGCTTGTCGTTATGGCCGCCATGGGGGAAAATAAGCCATGACCGTCGGCAGCATCCTTGTCACCGGCTCCACCGGCAAGACCGGACGACGCGTTGTCAAACGCCTGCTTGACCTGGGCCGCTCCGTGCGAGCCGCCAGTCGGGCCGGCGACGGGGCGCGCTCGGTCCGCTTCGACTGGCTCGACCCGACAACCTTCGCATCCGCCAGCAAAGACATCGAGGCGGCATACCTGCTCGCCCCTTCGGGCGTGTCCGACGTCCTCTCAGGCATGAAGCCCTTCATCGACCACCTGCTTGCGGCCGGCGTCGGCCGCCTGGTGCTTTTGAGCGCCTCTTCCCTGGAACGCGGCGGTCCCATGATGGGCGCGGTCCACGCCTATTTGGCCGCGAACGCCCCGAGTTGGGTTGTCTTGCGGCCCAGCTGGTTCATGCAGAATTTTTCCGAACAGCAGCACGCGGCCACGATCCGGGACGAGCGCGCGATATACTCGGCCACGGATGACGGCCGGGTCGGCTTCATCAGCGCCGACGACATCGCGGCAGTGGCGGCCAAAGCGCTGTGCGATCCGGCCATGCCCAACACGGACCTCATCCTTACTGGTCCGCAAGCACTGTCCTATGACGCTGTCGCCGGCATCATCAGCGCGGCCATTGGCCAGCGCGTGACGCACCGCAAACTCGCCCCCGCCGACCTCGCCGCCCGCTTCGAGACGCTCTCGGGGCTGCCGCCCGACTATGCGCGCATCCTTGCCGGATTAGAGGCGGCGATAGCCCAGGGAAGCGAAGATCGCGTGACGGACAGCGTCGCCCGCGTCACCGGTCGCCAGCCCGTCGATTTCGCGGATTTCGCCGCTTGCGCCGCCGGAGCATGGATGCCCTGACCCAATGCGGACGGGCTCTTGGCCCATCGGCTGCGTCGAGGCGGACGCAACCCACCGTTGTCGCCTCGCTCTGGGTTGTGCCGGCACGGGAGAAGGCAAGGCTGCCCAGGCCAAGACGGCAACGTGGGGTACGCGCGTACGCGCGCAACCGGAGCGCGCCTCCGCCCACCCAAGGGCATGCCGCCTTAGCGGGCGAATTGGGGCATGGCTTTGTTGAGTTCGTAGAGCAGGACGGTGAGGCGCACGAGGTAGGTCTCGTAGAGCTTTTGCACGTCGGAAGAGGCGGGAACGTCGTATTCCTGATTGCGGGTGGTCAGGAGATAGACCATGTTGTTGAGGAAGGTGACGATGTTTTTCGTGCGGTTGACGACATAGGCGTTGATGTCGCTTTCCTTGGAATTGCCGAGCTTGAGATAGATGTAGAGCATGTCCACCAGATTGTTGAGGCTGGTGGTGGCTTTCTGGTAGGTGTCGAAGAGGAAGCGCAGTTTCTTGTATTCCGGGCTGTCCTTGCTCTTTTCGTACACCGGCAGCAGGGCCACGATCTGGCTTTCGGCCGGCCGGGCGTCTTCATAATATTTGATGAGATCGTCGAGCATGGCCACCAGCACGGCCTCGTCCAGGGTGACGGCGGTCGACGGCGGCGTATGCTCTTCGGCCAGGGCCGGCACGGGCGCGGCGGCCAGGCAGGCAACGAGGAGGAGGCTGCCCAGCAACACGGGCAGCAAGCGGGAAAAAACGCGCATGGGACGCCTCGCTTGGGGGTGCGAACCGGGCGTCGGCATCAGGACTTTTTCTTGTCGCAGGCGGCGCACGGGGCTTCCTGTCCGCCGCTGCCGGCCACCCGACGCAACACGTCCTCGAACTCGGACAGCGGGGCCGCGCCGCGCACGGACACGCCGTTTATGACGAAGGTGGGCGTGGCGTCGAAACCGAAGGCCCGGGCCTCGGCCGTGTCGTCCTCGATGCGCTTGGCCAGTTCGGGGCGCTTGAGGTCGCGCTTGAGCTGGTTCACGTTGGCCCCGAGCTTGATGGCCAGGGCGTAGACCACGGGTTCGCCGCCCTGCTCCACCTCGGCCTGAGCGGCGAAGACGGCGTCGTGGAAGGCGAAGGCGATCTGGGGATTCTGGGCGGCCAGGGCCTCGTAGACCAGGGCGACCTGCTTGGCCAGTTCATCGGTGGCGTAGTGCTTGAACAGCACGCGCACGGAATCGGGATGGCGGGAGGCGAATTCCTTGAGGGTCACCGCGCCCTTGGCGCAGTAGGGACACAGGAAATCGGAATAGACCACCACGGTGTTGGCGGCGTCGGCCGGGCCGCGCATGGCCCGGGCCGGATCAATGGCCGGGGACAGCGGCTTTTGGAGCTCAGCTTCCTGCCGGGCCTGGCGCTGGCCGGACTGATAGTCCTGCTGGCCCTCGACGACGAGGGCGAACAGTTCGGCCTTGCGCTCGCCCAGGGCGTCGAGCACGATTTCCGGGTGTTCCTTGATGGCTTCCTTGACGCCGTCCCGGGACGGGGACGGAGCGCAAGCCACCAAGAGCATCAAGGGCAACAGGGCCAAAACAGTGCGCGAAACCATGGGAAACGTCCTTTGCCTGGAGATGTCCACGACGTGCAAGCCTACCCTGGGCTGGTGGAAATGCAACAAAAATTTCCGAAATGCAAGGCAAACGCAGTGAAAGCATTGCATTTTTAAAAAGCCGGGATATGGTGAAAGCGATCCCTCGTCGTGGGACATTCCCGGGAGCATATCCCAAGGAGGAACACATGAAACGTATCGGCATTCTGGTTTGCGCCATGGTGCTGGGGCTTTGCGCCCTGGCTTACGCCGCCGGCGACGCGGCCAAGGGCGGCGAGCTGGCCAAGGGCTGCGCCTGCCACAAGAGCAAGGGCGACCTCGACGGCCTGGACGTGGCCGCGCTGACCGCCAAGATGCAGGCCTTCAAGGACGGCAAGGGCGAAAACAAGGCCATGATCGCCATCATGAAAAAGCAGTCCGACGAGAACATCGCCGATCTGGCCGCGCATTACGCCTCCCTGCCCAAAAAATAACCGCCTTGCTCGTTGCCGCGAAAAAGGCCATGGAAGCGCTTTCCATGGCCTTTTTCACGAGGTTACCCCGTCATGCGCCAATGTCTTTCCCTGGCGGCCCGTTTCGGCCTGGCCGCCGCCTGCCTGGCCTACGCTCTGTGGGGCGTCGATTTCCACCGGCTTGGCCAAGCGCTGGCCGGTTTTCCCGTCTGGGCCATGCTGCTCTACGCCGTGACGGTTCTGGCCAGCGCGCTGGCTCCGGGGCTGCGGCTGCGTTTTCTGGCCGGCGACCGGATCAGTCCGGCCGGCGGCGTGCGGGCCTGCCTGCTGGGGCTTGGCGTCAACAACGTGCTGCCGGCGCGTCTGGGCGAGATGGCCAAGGCGGCCTACCTGTGCCGCGAGGCCGGCCTGTCCCTGGGACAGTCCCTGGAAGCGGTTTTTTGGGAGCGATTTTTCGACCTGTCGGCCCTGCTCGTCCTGGGCGTGGCCGTGGCTGCGCTGCTGGGCCAGGGTTTGCTCCTCTACCCCTTGCTGGCCATCGTCGGCGGCGGCTGGGTCTTCCTGGCCCTGCTGCGGCTGCGCCCGGCGGCGGCCCATGCCTGTCTGCGCCTTGTTCCGGGGGAGCGGCTCAAGCTTTTTGCCGGGGAGATGCTGACCCTGCTGGAAGGCCGGCTGCGGGCCGGATTCCTCCTGCGCCTGGCGGCCTGGACAGCGCTTTGCTGGGGCGTCTTCATCCTGGCCTGCGCCGTGGGCGTGGTCTTCATCGGCGGACTGCCGGCCAAGCCGGTCCTGATTCTCACGGTGTTCGCCGTCACCACCCTAGGCTTTGCCCTGCCGGCCGCCCCGGGCGGCATGGGCGTCTACGAGGCCTCGGCCGTGCTGGCCCTTGGCTGGTTCGGCCTGGACCGGGAACAAGCTTTTGCCCTGGGGCTTACCCTGCACATGCTGCAATACATCCCGGTCACCCTGGCCGGCCTGGGTGTGCTGGCCTCAAGCGGCTTGTCCCTGGCCGACCTGCGCCGCCGGGCCGAGACGCCGGGGCTGTGACCCCCTTCACGCCGAGGAATTTCGGGCACGACGCGACGGGCCCGGCTCCGCGACCCTAGGGTCGCGTCCGCGAAAAGCGCCTATGCTGTTTCGTAGACAACAAACGAAAACCATTTTTCATAAAAATACCATCGTATTTTTATAGGACGCGCCTCTAGCCCTGACGTTCGCGGTGGCGGTCGAGATGCCAGTAGTAGAGGATGTCGGCCAGCTCGGGAATGACGTTGCCTTCCACGGGTTGCCAGCGGATCTTGCCGACCTTGGGGTCGAGGTTGCCGCTGGCCAGGAACTGCAAGCCGAACTGGAGATCGCCGCCGCCGCCCGAGGCGGCCACATGGCAGACCTTGGCCACCATCCAGAAATCGCCGGCAGTGGTCGCCCGGGGTTCATCGAGTTCCAGACGCACCACCAGCCGGTCGCCCTTGGCCGCCTCGATGCCGCGCGGGCCGGCCAGGGCGGCGCTGACGCCCAGCCCCAGGCCGCCGGCCGAGAGGTTGACCAGCCGGGCCCGGCCGTTTCGAAAATCCGCCGACCGCAAGGCCGGGTAATCCAGGGAAAAGCCCGCCGACTTGTCGTAGCGCCAGAAAAAGGCCTCGCGCAGCCGGGCCACATCGGGTTCCAGGCGCAAGCTCTTGCGGCGCTGGCCGAACACCAGCCGCTCGGGCTCGACCAGCCGCAGCCGGGCCAATCCGGCCGGGCTGGCCGCCGCCGCCTTGATGCGGCTGTCGAAGGTGTAATAAATTTCGTCCAGGGTCTGGCGTTTTATCACCAACCGAAAATAGCCTTTCACGTCGAGGCCGACCCAATGGGGGCCGGCGGCGGCCTTGCCGACGCTTTCCAGCAGGACGCCCCGGGTGGAAGACTCTAGGATGGCGCAATCGAGATTTTTGAGGCCGACGACGTTTTCAGGCAACGTCAAGTGGCAGCGTGAGCGCTGGGCCATAGCCTCTTCCAACAGGCGGCGAGGGGCGGCGGGAGACGTCATTGGGCGGTACTGCTCATTGCCCATACCCGTCCTTCGTCCTAGGCGGACGGGGCCGGACGCGGTTTGTTTGCCGCGTGAAGCGCGGCGTTGCGTCAGTCTGCGTCAAACGAAAACAAATATCAACGACAATATATCCCAACATTCCAAAGAGTGTCATAAAAACGGATAGCTGCGCCGCCGGGGGACTTTTCAACCGGTCCGGCCCGTGCTACCTGCTGCCCCGTGTTGGACTTTGCCCGGGGGGAAAAATCTATGCGCGCAAAGAGGGGAGCAATGGTTTCGTTTTGGTTTCGCGCGGCCGTCATTTCGGCGGCTCTCGTGTTGTGCGCCAGCGGGACGCAGGCCAAGACCGTCTTTTTAGGCGGCAGCCAGACGGCCGGCTGGAAGCACATGGGCATGTTCAAGGAAGTGGTCAACAAGGGGGCGGTGAGCAACACCACGGCCAAGATCCTGAAGACCTTGGGGCCGGTGGTGGCCCAAAAGCCGGAGAAGGTCTTCATCCTGGAAGGCATCAACGAGCTGTATAGCCCCAATGCCGCCATCCTGGCCCGGTACCGCGAGATACTGCTTCGCATCAACAAGGGGTCGCCCAAGACCCTGATCTTCGTGCAAAGCGTGCTGCCGGTGGTCAACCGCCAGGACCTTTCCAACGACAAGATCATGGAATTAAACGCCGGCCTCAAGACGCTGTGCGGCGAGATGCAAAACTGCGTCTACATCGACCTGTACAGCCATTTCGTGGAGGGCGGGGCGCTGCGGGAATCCTTGACCACCGACGGCGTGCATCTGCGGCCCGACGGCTACAAGCTGTGGCAGGCGCTGATTGAGAAGTACGTGACCCAGCCCAACGACCAGATCACCCGGCCCGAGACCGTGGCCGGCCTGGCCCAGCCGGCGGCGACAAGCGCCAACTGAGGACGCGGCCGCCTGGCGGTTTCCTCGCGCCCAAGCGACGACCAAGCCCCTGCCCCGGTGGGGGCTTTTCGTTTTCCGCCGTCCAGCCTGGGGCAGGGTCTATGCCGTCACGACACGCCCGCAATCCTGGCAAGCGCCCAAGTTGATGGGCCGTGACAGGACGAGGCTTTGAAAAACAAAAAGGCCGGGTCGCGAAACCCAGCCTTTACTGTCTTATGGTGCCGAAGGGGAGACTCGAACTCCCACCCCCTTGCGAGGACTAGACCCTGAACCTAGCGTGTCTACCAATTCCACCACTTCGGCGCGGTGCAGAAGAAAGCTTTTACGGACCTCGGCCCGTCTTGGCAAGCAAAAAAATGCGGCCCGCGAAATTTTTTTGCCAATCCCTCCCCGCCGGCCTTCCCTTCCCCCGCCCGGTTGAAGCCCGACGCCTTTTGCGGTAGCACCGTCCTCGAAACGGGCCACGCTTCGCCACTTCGCGCCCGCCGGACCACCCGCAATGATTGTCGTCAACCGCGTCGAGGACATCCACGAAGCCCTGCACGGCGTTTGCCTCACCATCGGCAACTTCGACGGCGTGCACATGGGCCACGCCAAACTGCTGCAGCGCACCCGCGAACGGGCCGTCGCCACCGGACTCGTCAGCGCCGCGCTGACCTTCGATCCCCATCCCCGCCGGGTGCTCATGGGCAACGCCGCGCCCCCGGCCATCACCATGCTCGAACACAAGCTCGAATGCATCGAGCAAAGCGGCATCCAGGTCTGCGTCGTGCTGCCCTTCACCCGGGAACTGGCCGCCCGCGAACCGGAAGATTTCGTGCGCGAGGTGCTGGTCGGCGGCCTGTGCCTCAAACACCTCGTCATCGGCTACGACTACGCCTTCGGCAAGGGCCGGCGCGGCAACTTCGAGATGCTCTCGGCCATGGGCCAGAAATACGGCTTTGGCGTCGAACGCCTGGACCCGGTCATCTTAAACGGCGCCGTGGTCTCCTCCACCCGTATCCGCGACATGGTCCAGGCCGGCAACGTCTGGGACGTCCGGCCGTTGCTTGGCCGCTTCCATCAGGTGCGGGGTTTGGTCGTCCACGGCCAGAAGCGCGGCCGCAAGCTCGGCTTCCCCACGGCCAACGTCGGCGTGCGCGACGAACTCGTGCCGCTCTCCGGCGTCTACGCCGTCTGGGTCGAGGTGGACGGCATCCTGCGGCCCGGCGTGGCCAACATCGGCAAGAACCCCACCTTCGGCGACTTCGATCTGTCCGTGGAAGCCCACATCCTCGACTTCAAGGGCAAGATCTACGACCAGCCCATCCGGGTGCATTTCGTCCAGCGCATCCGCTCGGAAAAGAAATTCTCGGGACCGGAGGAACTCATCACACGCATCCGCGAGGACATCGGCCTGGCCCGCATGATCCTGGCCGCGCCGGACGCACGTCCGTGACCGCCATGAATGCCTCCCAGCCCCAAGCCCCAAGCCGCCCGACCTTTTTTCGCCGCCCCCGCGCCCTGTGGCGGCTTTTAGCCCGGCGCTACACCCACATCGCGCTGATGCGTTGGCTGGTCCTCGGCGTGGTCGCGGGCCTGGGCTCCGGGACCCTGGCCATCGCCTTCCATGCCGGCCTCGAAGGCCTGTCCCATTTGCTTCAGGTGCACCTGGCCGGCCTCGCCCTGCCCCATCCCTCGGGCGAGAAGCTGCTCTCCGGCCTGCCCGGCCCCTACCGCCCCTGGCTCATCCCGGTCTTCACCACGGCCGTGGGCCTGGTGACGGGCCTGCTGGTCACGCGCTTTATCCCCAAGTCCTTAGAAGGGGTCACCGACGGCACCGACGCCATGATCAAGGCCTTCCATACCCAGGGCGGCCTCATCCGGCCGGCCGTGCCGGCGCTCAAAAGCGGCACCGCCATCCTGACCATCGCCGCCGGCGGCTCGGCCGGCCAGGAAGGCCCCATCTCCCAACTCGGGGCCGGCTTCGGCTCGCTTCTGGCCCAAAAGCTCGGCCTGACCGCCAGACAGCGCCGTATCCTGCTGTTGGCCGGCGCGGCCGGCGGCCTGGGGGCCATCTTCCGCGCGCCGCTCGGCGGAGCCATCACCGCCGTGGAAGTGCTCTACTGCGAGGATTTCGAGGCCGAGGCCCTGCTGCCGGCCGTTGTCTCGTCCGTGGTGGCCTACACCCTGTTCGCCTTCGTCTTCGGCGGCCGGGCCATTTTGGCCACCCCCAACTACACCTTCACCAACGCTTTCGAGCTGCCCTTCTATCTGGTCCTGGCCGTGGCCGCGTCCCTGGCGGCGAGGCTTTTTATCCGGGTCTTTTTCGCCGTCAAGTTCAAGGTCTTCGGCCCCATCGCCAAACGCTTCGGCCCCACCATCGCCATGATGGCCGGGGGGCTGGCCATGGGGCTTTTGGGCTGGCGGTTCCCGGAACTGTGCGGCGGCGGCTACGGCTGGCTGGAACAGGCCGCCGGCGGCAAGCTCGACATGCTCTTTTTGCTCGGGCTTTTTGGCGGCAAGCTCATCGCCACGGCCCTGACCATCGGTTCGGGCTTAAGCGGCGGCATGTTCGCGCCGGCGCTGTTTCTCGGCGGAACCGTCGGCGGCGTGGTCGGCCAAGCCGGGCATATGTGGCGGCCCGACGTCGTGACCCAGCCCGGCGGCTACGTCCTGGTCGGCATGGCCACCTTTTTCGCCGGCGTGGCCCACGCCCCCATCGGTCCGCTGGTCATGGTCTGCGAGATCTCCCAGGGCTATGGCCTGCTGGCCCCGCTCATGCTCTGCTCGGCCGTGGCCTTGGTCCTTTGCGACGACATCCACCTCTACGAAAACCAGGTGGACAACAAATTCGCCTCCCCGGCCCACGCCGCCGACGCCACCACCAACATCCTCGAAACCCTGCCCGTGTCCTCGGTCTTCACCCCGGGCCGGACCGTCGTTCTGGAGGAATGCGTAACGCTGCGGGCCATCACCGACGTCATCGCCGCCACCCGGGATTTCGTTTTTCCGGTGCAAAACGAGCACGGCGTCCTCACCGGACTCCTCGACGTCCACGACGCCAGAAGCGTGCTCTTCGAGACAAGCCTGCGCGATCTGGTGGTGGCCCGCGACCTCATGCGCCCCCTGGCCGTGGTCCACCCCGACACCTCCCTCTACGACGCGCTCATGCTGTTCGTGGAAACCGACCTGGGCCAATTGCCCGTGGTCGGACAGGACAAGCCCGACACGGTGCTGGGGCTGCTGGATCGCCGCCACGTCTTCACCGCCTATTCGAGCACCCTGGCCGCCATCAAAGCCGAGGCCTGAGTTCGTCGGACGCGGTCTTTGCACCCCATCCCCAGGCCCGGCACGGCCCATTGCCGCCCGTGAGGGGGGCAGTCCCAGGCCGGCCGCGCCCCTTGCCCCCGGCGCGCATACGGCCTATGCACGGGGGCGATTCCTAAACCGATTCCCGGAGCGGCCATGCGCATACGGACCAAATTGCTGTGCTTCCTGCTGGCGGTGGTCATCATCCCCCTTTGCGCCCTGGGGCTGTATTCCTGGTCCAGGACCAGCGAACTGGGCCGTGAGCTGGCCCGGGGCGCGGCCAAGGCCCTTGAAGCCAACGCCGCCGGAGAGCTGGTCCAGACCGCCGAAATGTTTGGCGAGCACTGCGCCGACACCCTGGATCTGCTGGAAACCTCCCTGGCGCTCACCGTTGACGCCGCCAAGCAACTCCTCGACGTGCAAAGCCCCACGTCCCCGCCGCCGCTGATGCCCATGGACATTGATTTCGACGCCGGGGCCGTCACCGACGCCGTCCTCACCCCCATCGGCGGGTCCGACGTGAACGCCAGTTACGACCACATGGTCTTCCATCTCGCCCCGGGACTGACCAGGCAGGCCGCCCTGCCGGAAATGCGGGCCATGTCCGGCTTGACGCCTTTTTACCGCACGCTTTTCGCCAACCACAAAAACCTCATGCAATTCGGCTACGTGGGCCTGGCCTCGGGCCTGCACTGCGCCTATCCCGGCCACGGCGGCTATCCCGTGGACTACGATCCCAGGCGGCGGCCGTGGTACCAGAACGCCGCGGCCAAGCCCGGCGTCACCTGGGACATCATGACCGACGCCGCGACCCGGCAGGTCGTGGCCTCCATGGCCCTGGCCCTGCGCACGGACAGCGGGCGCGTGCTTGGCGTGGCCGGGCTGGACATCCCCATGGCCCGGCTGTTTCTCCAAAGCGACCTGTCCCGGGCCTGGAGCGACAAGATACGGTCCATGGTCGTTTCCCTGGGCACGCAGGGGACGGCGGGCAAACCGGATCTGGTCATCGTGGCCTGCCGCGACTACGCCCAGACAAGCCGGGACTGGACCGCGCCGGTGGAACTGGAGCGCATCGAATCCCCGGACACGGCCATCCTGGCCGAAGTGACCCATGAACTCGCCGCCGGACGCAGCGGCGTGCGCCGCCTGTCCTACCGGGGCGAGGACACGCTGCTCGCCTTTGCCCCCGTGGCCAGAAAACGGCTGGCCGTGGTGCTGGCCGCCCCGCGCGAGGTGGTGGTGGCCAGCGCCCGCCAGGCCGAGGCCCGGGTCATGGCTTCGACTTCCGGTCTGGCCGGCCAGATCGGCCTGTTCCTGGCCGGCGCGGTGGCCTTGGTGGCCTTGCTCGCCGTGACCGCCTCCAAAACCGTCACCAGGCCGGTGCGCGAACTGGCCGAGGCGGCCCGAAAGCTCGCCTCGGGCGACTTCTCGGCCCGGGTCACGCCCTACGGCCGCGACGAGCTGGCCGAGATGGCGGCCTCGTTCAACGACATGGCCCCCCAGCTGGTCGAGCGAATGAAGCTCAAAAACGACATGGCGCTGGCCATGGAGGTGCAGCAGCACTTGCTCCCGGGCCGGCCGCCGGCCATGGAAGGCATGGATATTTCGGCGCTGAGCCTCTACTGCGACGAAACCGGCGGGGACTATTTCGATTTTCTGGAATTCGCCCAGGACGACGCCAGCCATGCCGACATCGTCATCGGCGACGTCACCGGCCATGGCGTGTCGGCGGCGCTGTTCATGGCCACGGGCCGGGCGCTTTTGCGCG
>ALAO01000262.1 GCA_000307955.1 Solidesulfovibrio magneticus str. Maddingley MBC34
CACGGGCAGCGCCCGTGCGGGTGCAGGGCAGCGCCCTGCCCTGGATGATCTTTTACAGGATTCGTGTTACCCAAGCCGCCGCAGCGGGGGTCGCCAACCGGATGGTCCGGGAAGCGGCCTGCCGCACTGGTTGCCTTTCGGGGAGCGTGCTCCATGCGACAGGACACTGATGCCCTTGGAGCGACGACGCTCCCCGAGGGCAGCCTTTACGGCGTGCACACGGCCCGGGCCGTGGCCAATTTTCCGATTTCGGGCCAACCCGTGGCTCCGGAGCTCATTGCCGCCTTTGCCTGGGTCAAGGCCGCCTGCGCCTTGGCCAACCAGGACGCCGGCCATCTCGACGCGCCCCGGGCCTCGGCCATCGTGGCCGCCTGCCGCGAAATCGCCGCCGGCCGCCATGCCGAGCAATTCCCCGTCGACGCCCTGCAAGGCGGGGCCGGCACCTCCACCAACATGAACGTCAACGAGGTCGTGGCCAACCGCGCCTTACAGCTCATGGGCCGCCAGCCCGGCGACTACGCCTTTCTCTCACCGCTGGGGCACGTCAATCTGCACCAGTCCACCAACGACACGTATCCGACGGCGCTTCGGGTGGCGGCGCTGACGCTGCTCAAGGACCTGGAGACGGCCGCCTCGCGCTTGCAGGACGCCTTGCAGGCCAAGGAAGCGGCCTTTGCCCATGTCGTGAAGGTGGGCCGCACCGAACTCATGGACGCCGTGCCCATGACGCTTGGCATGACCTTTGGGGCGTTCGCCGAGGCCGTGGCCCGGGACCGGTGGCGCATCTTCAAATGCCGCGAGCGCATCAAACAAGTGCCGCTCGGCGGCACGGCCGTGGGCACGGGCCTGGGCGCGCCGCGCGCCTTTATTTTCAAGGCGGCCGAGCATCTGCGCCATCTGACCGGGCTGCCGGTGTCGCGGGCGGAAAACCTCGTGGACGCCACGGCCAACGCCGACTGTTTTGTCGAGGTCTCGGGCATTCTGTCGGCTTTTGCCGCCAATCTGCTCAAAATCGCCTCGGACCTGCGCCTTTTGGCCAGCGGCCCGCACACCGGCCTCGGCGAAATCCGCCTGCCGGCCTTGCAGGCCGGGTCGTCCATCATGCCCGGCAAGGTCAATCCGGTCATCCCGGAGTGCGTGGGCCAGGTCGCGCTGACCGTCATGGGCAACCACCAGACCGTGACCCTGACCGCAGGGCTGGGACAGCTCGAAATCAATCAATATCTGCCGCTTCTCAGCCACAAGCTCCTGGAATCCATCCGCCTGCTGCGCGACGCCTCGACCCTTTTCGCCGACAAGTGCGTGGCCGGCATCGAGGCCGACGAGACGCGCTGCCGGGAGCTGGTGGACAAAAGCCAGGCCCTGGCCACGGTGCTGGTGCCGGCGCTGGGCTACGAGACCGTGGCCCGGCTCATGGACGAAGCCCGGGCCGCCGGCCGCTCCCTGGCCGCCCACCTCGACGCCGTGGGACTGCTGCCCCAGGCCGAGGCGGCCGAGCTGATGATGCCAAAACGGATGCGGAAATTGGGGTTTGAGGAAGAGGACTATAAGAGCCTCCGGCGGCCGGGGGCCTGAGGCCCCCGG
>ALAO01000263.1 GCA_000307955.1 Solidesulfovibrio magneticus str. Maddingley MBC34
GGGGGATGATCCCCCCCGGACCCCCTCGACGGGAAAAGGGATGAAGGGTGGTTTGCCTTTGGCGCAGACTGCTGTTTCCGCGGCTTCCAAAGGGCTGCGTCCTTAGGAAGCCGCGGATAGCCAAACGAGGCCGGTTTTGGGGCGGCGGACCGAACCGACGCATTGCTGCCGGGCCGAGGCCCGGCAGCGTGGGCATTTCTTGCGTTCTGCCAGGGGGGGGACCGGTTCCCCGGTTTGGGGCACGGGCGCGGGCTACTTGACCAGCCCGACGCTGTAGAGGGACGCGGAGGCCGTGTCGCAGGCCCCGGTGGTGCGCTTTGCCTCGACGGCCATGCCGCGCATGAAGCGGCCGACCACTTCGCCCTTGGCGTTGGTGTTTTCGATGAAAACCGCTCCTAACTGGTAGACGTAGATGGAATTGCGGCCGGAGTTTTGCGGACGGGACGGGTCGTAGAACGGGATGAGCGCCACTCGGGGACTCTTCATGGGATCAGCGTAGGCGCTGCCGGTGACGGAATTGGTGGCGCTGTCCCAGGACGCGCCCGGGTCTGTGGCGATCAGGTCGGCCAGCCCCTGGCTGGTGGGGCCGACCATGTTGCCGGGTTCGACGGCCAGTTCGTCGCCGTCACGGACCACGGTGTTGTTGGAGGCGGTGCAGCCGGCGATGTTGAGGCGATAGACGGCGGCGCCGGATTCGGGGTCGCCGGTGTTGGCCGGAGGGTAGTCCACGGCCTGGAAATGGCCGGGAACCACGGTCTCCTGGCTGTCGCTGAGCTTGAGTATGATTTGCGTGCCCGTGTCGGAGGCGTCGTAGCCCAACACTTGGACTGAGGACAACTCGCAACTGCTGCCGGGATCAAACGCGCCGTTGTTCTTGAACTTCTTGTCTGTGTCGCAGGTGTCGTCCCAGGTGAACTTGGCCGGCGGCGAGAAGGGCTTGAGGCACTTGGTCTGGTCCGAGCAGAAAATCGAGGCGCTGGCCGTGGCCGTCAGATCCTGAGTGTTCCAGCCGAGCACGGGGCCAAGGAACATGTCCACGGGATTGCCGCGCTGGGCGGTGCGCCCGGCGGTCACCCGGACGGTGTCCGGGGTTGCTCCGGCCGCTGGGGCATCGCCCTTGAGCAGTTCCACGTCGCTGGCGGTCACGGCGCTGGAGACCTTGTCCTGTTCGCCCAGGTTGCGCTGGCCGAAGTCCACAGCCGTGGCCCGGACCGCATCGAAATTGTCGCCGTGGCGCAGCAGATCGGCCGCTCCGGCCAGGGCGGCGGCGTCGGCCGCTGTCTGCAGCTGGCTGCGCTTGTATTGCAAAAAGCCGTAGTCCACGGCCAGGGTGGCCAGACCGGCCAGCACGATCATGACCAGGGCGGAGAAAACCACCACGGAACCGTTCTCGGCTTGGCGCGCGGCGGGGACTTGATGGTTGGGCATGACGGCCCCCTAGAATTGTTGGGCTGTGGCCGTGGCCACGACCTGGGTCATGTTGGGGCTGATGCCCTGCCAGGGGATGATGACCATGGCCGAGGTATCGTAGCGCACCGTGACCATGACCGGCTCGCCGGCCACCCGGGAGCCGGCCGTGGCGATATGGGCCAGGCTGGTGTCGTAGCCGGCGTTTTGCATGTAGCCGTCCACGGCCGTGGGGATGTCCTGATTCCTGGCCGCCGCCAGCACGCCTTCCCTGGCCGCCCTGGCGACGACGCTCTGGGCGTGCAGGATCTGGCCGAAATCAATGATGCCGATAAGCATCGGCATGAAGAAAAACACGAGCATCAAGGCGAATTCCACGCTGATCGAACCGTCTTGTCGGCCGCTCCGGGCACGGGTCTGGGAAGTGTTCATGGTTCCACCACCATTGTCGCTGCAGCGTTAATGTTTTGGGGAAACAACGTCTTTCCCAGGAATTGCGGCAAAATGAGGGGGCTGAAGGGGATGCTGGCCGTCACGGTCACCGGCTGGCCGGCGTTGCGCTGGGCCGGGGTCACGCTGACGTTGGGGGCTTGTCCGGCGGCCTGATTGACGGGGTCGAGCAGGGATTGGGTGATCGCGGCGGCGATCATGGCGTCGGTGGTGCCGGGCAGGACGGCCAGACGCGTCGCGTCGGCCACAGCGGCCGTGACCGTGGAGCGGATAAAGAAAAACCGGCTGTAATCAATGATGGCGAAAACCACGATCAACAGCAGGGGCAAGATGAGCGCCATTTCCACGGCGCTGGCGCCGCGCTGGTTCTGGGGTGAGCTTGAAGTGGGCATGGGCGTTCCTGGTGTTTGGACGGCGGGCAGGGGCCAGCCTTGTGTCCAATTTCCAGGTAACGCCAAGTCGGGAGAGGGTCGATGGGATTGATTCCGCAGGGCATGGGGGAAAACCCCTAGGACGTCCCCTTTTCCAGACGTCCGGGGCCGTCATCGCTGGCGGGGCATCCCCCGTCGCCGCTCCTTTGGCGGCGTCTTAATCGATGAGTCCCAGCTTGGCGGCGTAGCGGACCAATTCCACGGAATTTTGCAGCCCAAGCTTGCGCATGAGGCTGCCCCGGTGATGCTCGGCGGTCTTGACGCTGATCTCCAAGGCCCCGGCCACTTCCTTGTTGGACAGGCCCTCCACCACCAGCCGCATCACTTCGCGCTCACGGGGGGTCAGCGAGTCGTAGGCCGAAAGGGATTCCTCCTCGGCCCGGGGCGTCCGGGCCAGCAGCGAGCGGGAGATTTCCACGGACAAGGTCGGATCGAGCCAGGGTTGGCCGGCGGCCACGGCGCGCAGGCCCGACAACAGGTTGTCGGTGGCGGCGTCCTTGGTCAGATAGCCCAGGGCCCCGACTTTCAGGGCCTCGGCCACGTAGTCCACCTTGGCGTGCATGCTCACCATGAGAATGCCCAGGTCCGGCAGCATCTGGCGGAGTTCCCGGGCCAGCTGGATGCCGGAACGATCGGGCAAGGAGATGTCCAGCAGGGCCACGTCGGGGCGGCAGGCCTTGGCCGTGCGTAGGGCTTCGGCGTAGCTGCCGGCTTCGCCGGCCACGGCAAAGGACGGATCGCGGCGCAGGATGGCCTTGAGGCCTTCGCGAAACAGCGGATGGTCGTCAACGATGAGCAGGCGTTTGCTGGGCATGGCTCCGTTCTCCGGCGTAAGGAATTTCCGCCACCACGGTCGTGCCGTGTCCCGGGGACGAAATGACGCGCAGGCTGCCGCCGAAAAGCCCGGCTCGTTCCCGCATGTTGACCAGCCCCATGCAGGGCTGCTTGGCGTCGCCCGGGCGGTCGCGAGGGGTTGGGCCGACGTCGAAGCCGCGCCCGTCGTCGCGAATTCGCAAGATGAGCTTGGGGTAGGACTCGATCAGGCGCAGCGCGACGCTGGCGGCCCCGGCGTGCTTGCGGATGTTGGCCAAGGCTTCCTGAGCGATGCGGTAGAGGTTTATGGCCACCTCGGGATCAATGTCCAGTCCCTCCAGCCCGACCCCCGCATAGGAGACGTCCAGTCCCGAGGTCTGGCCCATTTCCTGGCACAGTCGCCGCAGGGCCAGATCAAGACCCAGGTGCTCCAGATTGGGCGGGCGCAGGCCATAGGCCAGTTCCCGCACCGAGGCGATGGTGCGGGCCAAAAGCCCCGAGGCGGCTTCCAGGCGTTGGCGCAGGGCGGCGTCGACGTCGGGCAGGCCGTCCAGGAGGGTTTCGTAGGCGATCTTGAGCGAGGACAGATCCTGGGCCACGTTGTCGTGGAGATCCCGGGCAAGCATTGCCCGTTCCGATTCCTGGGCCCGCATGAGCCGGCCCGAGAGCGCCCGGATGCTTTCGGCAGCCTGCTTGAGTTCGGTGATGTCCACCGCCGTCGCCGTCAGTTGGCGCGGCGAACCGTCCGCCCCGGGCACGAGCTGGCCACGGCACAAGAAGCACAGGACGCCGCCGTGGGCCGTCACCACACGCAGTTCCCGCTCCAGGTGCAGCCTGTCCAACAGTTCCGGGCCATCGCGAACGAGGCTGTCGCGGTCTTCGGCGAAAAGCCTGTCCAGCCATAAATCCAGCGGCTCCGGCCGCCCCGGGCTGTCGTAGCCGAGCAGCTCGGCAATGACCGGGTCGACCACGACCAGCCCTTGATCGGGCAGCAGTTCCCACACCCCGACCTTGGCCGCCCGTGTCGCCATCACATAGTGGGTCCGGGCGGCGTCAAGTTCGTCCAGCATGACGTTGACGGCCCGGGAGAGGGCCGAGACTTCGTCGTTGCCGGCAAAGGCCGTGACCCGTTTGCGGCTGCCCTGGCCCAGTTGGACGATTTCCTGGCCAAGGCCCGTCACCCGCGACAGAATGAAGCGCTCCACGAAATAGAGCATGGCCAGGCCGAAGATGAGGCCGATGGTCGTGAGGCTGCCGACCATGGCCTGTTCGAGCAGGCGTCCCTGCTGGTGGATGCCGCGCGGCATGTTCACGGCCAGGACCAGGGCAGCAGCCCCCTCGATGTCGCGCAGCAGGGCATAGCCGCTCACCGTGTCGTTGTCGCGGATGCGAATCGCGAAGTCGCCCTCCGTTGCGGCGGCAAGCGCGTCGGTCAGTCCGGGAGGCAGCTCCCGGCTGGCCGGGGCCAGCAGCTTCACGTCCAGGAGCGTGAGCTCCGCAATGGCGGCGACCTTGGCGGCGTCAAGCATCTGGGCCATGATCAGGGTTCCGGCCGCCGGCCCTTTCCTGGCGCTGGTCAGCACGGTCTGGGCCACGATCAGACAAGGTTGGCCTTCGAAAAAGGCGATGCCGGATTTGCGTCCCTCAAGGGCGTCGAGGTGCAGCAGCCCGGGCGTGGCTGCCGCCATGTCGGCCACCGGCTCCGAGGCGTCAAACAAGACGCCTTCGGCGGCGTCGTAGCGTCTGGCCGCCACCAGCCGTCCGGCGACGTCGTAGAGGGCCAGCACGTCCAGACGCAATTCGCCAAAGCTTTGGGCCGTGAGGTTGGCCTCCACATAGGCCTCGTCCCCGGTTTGGAGATAGCGGTAGGTGTCGTCCCACAGTCCCCAATCCGCCGCGATGCCCTCCAGGTTTTTGAGGTCGCGGTGCAGGGCGTTTTGCACGCGGTGGAGGTTTTCCGTCACGGCCTGGCGTTCCAGACCGTCGAAGCCGCGTTGGATGTTGCCCCTAAACATGGCGTAGAGCAGGAGCAGCAAGCCGAAAAAGACGGCGCAGACGATGACGGCGGCGGTTTTGCGAAGGCTCATGACGTCAAAAACAGGCAGGGACGGTTTGCCCTGACCACGTCAGGCGCACTGGAAACAGCCTGTTCTCCCCAGTCTGCTGGTAGCCCGGGAGGGGGCAAAACGCAAGGAAGAGCTGGCGAGAACGCGCTTCAGGGCACCTTCTGGGCGACGGCGTTCGGGGCGTATTGCCTGGCTAGGCGCACAGCCAGGCACGAAACTTGATGCAATCCTCCCGCCCGGCACGTTTGGCCGGG
>ALAO01000264.1 GCA_000307955.1 Solidesulfovibrio magneticus str. Maddingley MBC34
GAGGGGCTAAGCCCCTCCCGGACCCTCCCTGAATGGGGGGACGAGGACACTTCCTGACAGGGACGCCCTGGAATCCGGCGAGGGATTTCAGGGCGTTTTGCGTGGCTATTTGAGCATTTCGCCGATGGCCGTCTGAATCCGGTCCAGCTCCTCCACCACCAGCCGACAGGCGTCGCGGCAGCCTTCGGAGTCGCCGGACAGGCCGGCCTCTTGCAGCTTGCGCGCCCCTTCGGTCAGCCCCCTGGCCCGCAGCGGCACGGCCATGCCGAGCAGGGTGTGGGCGGCGTCGCCGGCCGCTTCCCAGTTCGCCTCCCGCATGGCCGTTTCAAGGGAAACCACCACCTGCGGGCTCTCCTCCAGAAACATGCGGCAAATTTCCCGGGCAAAGGCCGACTTGCCCCGCTGCTCGTAATATTCAAGGTCCATGACCCCGGCGACGGACACGTCCGGCTTGGCCGGCACGGCCGGACGAGCCAGCACCCGGCGCATGACCATGAACAGTTCGTCCACGTCCACCGGCTTGGACACGTAGTCGTCCAGACCCACCGACAAAAACCGTTCCCGGTCGCCCTTCATGCTGTAGGCGGTCAGCGCCACCACCGGCATGCCCCGGGCCGCCTCCCCGGCCTCGCCTTCCCGGATGCGCCGGGTGGCTTCGGCCCCGTCCATCTCCGGCATCTGGATGTCCATGAGCACGAGATCGGCCGGTTCCTGGCATAAAAGCTCCAGGGCCTGCAGACCCGAACCGGCCAGACGCACCTGACAGCCGGCCTCGGCCAGGAAATGCTTGAGGAAAAGGCGGTTGACCTGGTTGTCCTCGGCCAAGAGCACCCGCAATCCGGCAAAACCGCCGGCCTGGGCGGCGCTCGTCGGCCGCTGCGGCTCGGGCGCGGCCTCGCATGCCGGGCGCAGGGACACGGTGAAAGTGAATGTGCTGCCCTGACCCGGCACGCTCTCCACGTCGATGGCCCCGCCCATCATCTCCACCAGCCGCCGGCTGATGGCCAACCCGAGTCCCGTGCCGCCGTAGCGCTTGGCCCGGGTGGATTCGAGCTGGGAAAACACCTGGAAAAGCTCATGCAGCCGGTCCTCGGGAATGCCGATGCCGGTGTCGCGCACGCTGCACGAAACGAGCATGGGATCGCCCGGCCGGGCCAGGGACAGCGTCACCTCCACCTCGCCCTGATCGGTAAACTTCAGCGCATTGCCGACCAGATTGCGCACCACCTGCATGACGCGGTCGGGATCGCCGTGGACCATGGCCGGCACCTGCGGATCAATGCGCACCCCAAGGGTTAACCCCTTTTGCCGGGCCGAGAACTGGAACGATTTCATGGTCCGGTCCAGGGTGTCGCGCGGGTCGAAGTCTACCGGCACGAACTCCATCTTGCCGGCCTCGATCTTGGAGAAATCCAGGATGTCGTTGACGATGCCCAGAAGCGACCGGGAGGAATCGAGGATCAGTTCCAGGTTTTCCCGAATCTCCGGCCTGGGGTTCTGGGTCAGGGTCATCTGGGTCAGCCCGATGATGCCGGACAGCGGAGTGCGGATCTCGTGGCTCATGTTGGCCAGAAAGCCGCTCTTGGCCTGGCTTGCCGCCTCGGCCTGCCGCCGGGCCGTGGTCAGGTCCTCCTCGCGGCGGCGCTCCTTGACGTGGCGCAGCACGCCCTCGCCAAGGAGCGTCAGGCGGTTGATGTCGTCGTCGCCGTACGGCGTGGCCCGTCCGGCCACGGCCAGGATCAGCGTCTGGCCGTCGCCGCGTAGGGCCGTGGCCAGCCGGCAGATGGGCGTGTCCGCCACCACCGGCCGCAGGTCGCCGACAGCCATGGCCAAGCTCGGCGATTCCTGAATGTCGAATTCCCGGACACCCTCCTCCAACCCGAAGACGGCCAGGGCCTCGCCGCTGGCGGCCAGCATGGCAAAGCGGCCGGTCGCCGGGTCGGACATGGCCGCAAGCCCGCCCTGGCTGGCCGTCAGGACCACGCCCCGGGAGAGCACGAACTCGCCAAGGGCGGCCAGTTTCGCCCCGCGCATGCGGCCCAGGCGCAACAAGGCTTCCAGGGTGTTGGCGTGCAAGGTGAGCCGGGCGGCGGTGCGACGCGCCTCGGTCACGTCCAGGAGATGGGAGATGAAATACAGCGGCTCCCCGCCGCTGCCGCGCACGAGCTTGGCCGAGACCTGTCCCCAAACTTCCTCGCCCGAGGCATGGCGGTAGCGTTTCTCGAAACGGAATTCCTCGCGCACCCCGGCCAGGGCCAGGGAAATGGAACGCGGGCTGACCGCTTCATGGCCTTCGGCTGCCAGGTCATTGACGGTTTTGCCGAGCAGCGCCTCGGCCTCGTAGCCGAAAAACCGGCCCATCGCCTTGTTGACTCGCAAAAACTGCCCATCCAGCCCCACGATGGCCAGTCCTTCGTTGGCGTTCTCAAAGGCCAGCCGGAAAAGCTCCTCGCTTTTGGCCAGGGCCTCCTCGGCCTGCCGCCGACCGGTTACGTCCACAAGCGCCGCCAAGGAGCGCCGAAAGGCCCCCGTGACGTCGTATTCGCCCACCGCGGACAGCGACACCTCGATGATGCGCCCGGTGCGGTCAAGAAGCTGGTACGGCTTGTCCGTGATGCGCCCGTCTCGCACGAACCGCGGCATGGTGGCCTCGAAATCGGCCCGAGAGGCCGGGGTCATGAAGTCCCCGAACGATCGCCCGACCACCGCGTCCAGGCCGTAGCCCAAGGTCTGCCGCCACATGGCGTTGACCGACAGCAGCCGGCCCTGGCCGTCGAGGGAATGGAGCATCACCGGCGCTTTTTCATAGAGGCTGCTGACCAGTTCCAGGGACATCACGGGATCAATGGACGGCGTATCAGCCATGCCAGGCTCCTTTGCGGGGTTGCGCTTCTTGGCGTCGGGGCTTGCCAAGCGCACGTCGAGTGCGCATTCTACGCCAGGGTCGCGCCCAAGACAACGCGGGGCGGCCAAGGGCCATGCCCGCCCCGCCCTTCCGGCCGAATGCCGGTTTTTCCGGGCGCGGCGCGGCGCGCCAAGGGAGACGACAACATGCAAAAGACTCAATGCCTCGTCATCGGCTCCGGCCCGGCCGGCCTTTCCGCCGCCATTTACACGGCCCGGGCCGGCATGGAAACACTCGTCGCCGGCTGCGAACCCAAAATCGCCGGCGACTACGACATCGACAACTATTTCGGCTTCCCGGAAACCATCACCGGCCGGGAACTCATCGAACGCGGCGTCAAGCAGGCTCAGCGATTCGGCGCGCGCATCGCCTGCGAGCGGGTGCTGGCCGTGCACATGACCGAGACCGGCGGCTTCCACTGCGTCACCGACAAGGAGGAAATCGAGGCCGAGGCCATCGTCATCGCCGCCGGCGTCAACCGGGTGCGCCCCGGCATCGCCAACATCGGCGACTACGACGGCAAGGGCGTGTCCTACTGCGTGAGCTGCGACGGCTTTTTCTACCGGGGCCGCAAGGTGGTCGTGGTCGGCGAAGGCAACTACGCCGCCAATCAGGCCCTGGAACTGACCAACTTCACCTCCGACGTCGTCATCTACACCCAGGGCAAGGAGCCGGCCATGGACGAGCGGTTCGCCGCCAGTCTGGCCGAAACCGGCATTGTCGTCTCCACCGCCAAGATCGTGCGCCTGTCCGGCCAGCCGGCCATGGCCGGAGCGACCCTGGAGGACGGGACCGAGATCGCCGCCGAGGGCCTGTTTGTGGCCATGGGCCAGGCCTCGGCCCTGGACTTCGCCAAGACCCTGGGCGTCGCCACCCGGGGCGCGTTCATCGAGGCCGACCACGAGCAAAAGACCAACGTGCCGGGCGTTTTCGCCGCCGGCGACTGCGTGGGCCATTTCATGCAAATCAGCGTGGCCGTGGGCGAAGGCGCCAAGGCCGGCCGCGCCGCCATAGCCCATGTGAAGGAACGCGCCGGGAAGGACGCTAAGTAACACAGGAGAGGAATGCCTCCGGCGGCCGGGAGGGGCT
>ALAO01000265.1 GCA_000307955.1 Solidesulfovibrio magneticus str. Maddingley MBC34
GGTGCTGGTCACCGGCGAATCCGGCACGGGCAAGGAACTGCTCGTGCGGGCTCTGCACGCCAACAGCCGCCGGGCCGGCAAGCCCTTCGTGCCGGTCAACTGCGGGGCCATCCCGCGCGAACTCCTGGAATCCGAGCTTTTCGGCCACGAGAAGGGGGCGTTTACCTCGGCCGTGCGCACCCGCCAGGGCCGGTTCGAGCTGGCCGAGGGCGGCACGATCTTTCTCGACGAAATCGGCGAGATGGACCTGAGCCTGCAGGTGAAAATCCTGCGGGCGCTCCAGGAAAAAGAGTATGAACGCGTCGGCGGCGACAAGACCCTCAAGGCCGATGTGCGCATCGTGGCCGCCACCAACCGCGACCTGGAAACCGAGGTGGCGGCGGGGCGGTTTCGCGAAGACCTCTACTACCGCTTAAACGTCATCCCGCTTCATCTGCCGCCGCTGCGCGAGCGCGGCCAGGACATCCTGCTTTTGGCCGAGTATTTCCTTTCCCGCTTCTGCCGCCAGAAAAGCCGGCCTACCCTCACGTTCTCGCCCGAGGCCCGGGGGCTGGTGCTGGGCTATCCCTGGCCGGGCAACGTGCGCGAACTGGAAAACTTCATGGAGCGCCTGTCCATCCTGTGCGACAGCGAGGTGGTGGGCATCGAGGACCTGCCGCGCAAGATCCTCGACCATGCCGGCGTGGCCCCGCCGCCGCCGGTGGCCTACGTCGAAGCCGGCTTCCGCTGGCCGACCCTGGCCGATCTGGCCGAAAGATCCATGGGACTCAAGGAGTTCATGGACACCCTGGAGGAAAAGCTCCTCATCGAGGCCCTGAGCAAGGCCTCGGGGGTGAAGAACCAGGCGGCGGAACTGCTCGGCATCAAACGCACGACGCTGATTGAAAAGCTCAAAAAGCGCAACATGGCCGGCGATTGAGGGCTGGGCCGCGCCCTGCCGGCGTCGTTTCCGGCTGCCCCGGACGCGTCCCGGAACCATCAGGGAAGACGCGGGGTTCCACGGATAGGGGCGTTTCGTGCCCGGCCATGCGGCAGAGCGGCGGCGAACGCGAAATGAGCATGGTCCTTGCAAGAGAGCCCGGCGTGAGCCTCTCCCTCCGCGCCGCCCTTGGGCGGCTTCTTCTGGCGGCCTTCATGGCCGCGCTGTCCGCCGGTCCGGCGGCGGCTCTGTCCGTGTCCACGGTCACCAAGGCCGATACGGACTCGCTTCTGCTCCAGTTTTCCAAGCGCGGCGGCTATCCGGCCATCAGCCGCACCGGCCCGGTGGAGATCAGCCTGGCCTTTCCGGCCGGAGCCCTGACCGGCGAAGCGCCGCCCGGGCCGGCGGATTTCAATTCCTCGCGGCTGCTTGAGGGCGTGCGCCTGGAAGGCGACACCGTGATCGTGCGTTTGAAATCCGACGCCTTCGGTTTCGTAGGCTGGCCCGAGGGGGACCAGGGACTCAAGCTGCAAGTCTACCGCGATCCGGCCGGGGCCAACTGGTCGCCGGGCGCGTCCACGGCCGCCACCAACACGACCTGGCCGCCGGCCGAGCCGGCCGCCGTCAAGCCGGCCTCGGCCCTGACCCTGCCCGTGACGCCGCCCAATCCCAAACCCGGCCCCCTGGACCTGCCGCCGCTGCCGCCGTCGCTGACCCCTCCGGCCGCCGAACCGGCCAAGGCCGGCCAGCCTGAGGCCGCCAAGGAAGCCTTTTACGCCGTGCCCTCGTCCATGCGGGCCACGGCGCTTCGCGTCAGCCCGGACAAGGCCCCGGTGCTGCGTCCCGACGGCATGGCCCGTACGCCGTCCCCGGCCCTGGCCGAACAGCCGGTCGGGAGCAAAGGAAAAGCCCAGGGCGGCGGCGAACTGCGCCAGGCCGTCAAATTGCCGCCGATCCCCCCGGCCCTGGCCGGCGACGAAACCCGCGCTCCGGTGACGCCGCCCGCCAAGGACCAAAAGCCCGCCCCGGCCGCCAAGGCCGAGGCCGCGCCCTCGCCGCCGACCGCCGAGCACGCCCCGGCCAGCGCCGAGGCCACGCCGCCGGCCCAGGAAGAAGACCACGATGCCAACACCCTGGTGGCCGCCCAGGCCGAACGGCTGGCCGGCAACTTTTTCGGGGCCAACAACATGTTGCGCAGCCTGGTGCTGAACCCCAAGCTCAAGCCCGACGTGCGCGAAGAGGCCATGCACACCCTGGCCGGCGTCCAGATGGACCTCTACAAGGACGATCTGGCCGGCCACTATGACGCGATCCAAAAGGCCTTAAACGAAGCCATCAACGTCAACCCCAATTCCTACCGGGTGCCCGAGGCCCTGCTGCAGCTCGGGATGCTCAACCTCCGCGTGGGCAACATCCCCGAGGCCAAGGGCTACTTCAACGTGCTGACGCGCAAGTATCCCACCGACGCCAATGTCCCCATGGTCAACTTCGCCTGGGGCGAATACTATTTTGATCGTGGCGAGTACAAGAAGGCCGAGGAAGAGTATAAAAACGTCGTCGAGAAGTTTCCAGAGAGCAAGTTCGTGCGCGAGGGGGCCATGGGCATGGCCAAGACCCTGGTGCGCCTGGGGCGCTACAAGGAAGCCGCCCAGATCGCCGACTACATCGACAAACGCTGGCCGCGCTATTACGTCGAATTCCCGCAAATCCTTCGAATCACCGGCGACATCGCCTACAAGAACGGGGATTTCAAGAAAGCTCGCGACTGCTACATGCTTTTCTACAACATGGAGCCCGAAGCCAAGGACGCCGATCTGGTCCTGGCCAAGCTCGGCGACATCTACGCGCGGCTGGGCAACAAGCCCGCTGCCGTGGACTTCTACAACCTGGCCATCAAGGACTACCCGGACAGCGAAGGCGGCCTGGTGGCCAAGATGCGCCTGGCCGAGCAGGGCGTTCACGACCAGCCCACCATCACCGAGATGTTCCCGCTTTTCGACAAGCCGCAGTACGGCAGCCCCGAGGAAATCTACCGCAGCATCATCCGCGACCATCCCCAAAGCCCGCTGGCTCCCCTGGCCCAGCTCAAGCTCGCCATGTGGTTGCTGCACCAGCAGAACTATCCCGGCAGCCTCAAGGAGTCCGCCGCTTATCTGGAGCGCTACCCCCAAAGCGAGCTGGCCCCCAAGGCCGAGGAAACGGCCATCACCGCGTTTGAGCGCATGGCCGCCGACATGCTGGCCCACAAGGACTACGATCGGCTGGTCGAGGCCTACAAGAACCACCGCCTGATCAACAGCAACCGTGGGCTGCTCTCGGACAACACCCGCCTGGGCCTGGCCCTGGCCTACCTGCGCACCGGCGACACGGTAAACGCCATCAAGGAAGCCTCGCCCTACATCGGCCCCAAGGAGACCGACAACGGCAATTGGGCGCTGACCATGGCCATGTCGGTCTACCAGAACGACCGCAACTGGCGCGAGATCGTGGAACTGGCCCGCAAGGTCCAAAGCTGGCGGTTTTCCCCGAGCCAGCGCCGGGGCCTGGAATATCTGGTGGCCGAGGCCCTGGAAAATCTCGGCGAAGCGCCCCGGGCCCTGCCCCTTTGGACCAAGCTGGCCGGCGACCGCGACCTGGAGGCCGAAAAGCGCTGCTACGCCCTCTATTTCGTGGCCAAGGAGGCCATGGCCAAGAAGGAATGGGAAAAGGCCCAACTCTACGCCGCCGAGGCCGACTTCATGTTCAAGGAGACCGGCCGCGACCCGGACAAGCGCAAGGCCGCCGTCAACATCCAGATCGAGGCCGCCCGGGCCCTCGGCGATTTTTCCAAGGCCCTCAAGCTGGCCGAGGCCTATTCCAAGCTGTGCAAGGAAGGCGACGACGATTACGCCGGCAACCGGATGCGCATCGCCGCCATCCAGCGGGCCATGGGCGACGTCGACGGCTGGCGAGCCACGCTGACGGCCATGCGCGACGCCGCGCCCGAATCCCTCTACGGCCGCATGGCTGCCTCGGACCTGGCCGCCAGCGGCCTGCAAAACCGCCTTGACGCCCTGACCAAGCCGCAATAACCCGCCGCGCTCTTGTCATTCGCTGCGCCCGGAGCTAGAGAGAGGATGCCGCCGTTCCGTTTTGTCGTCGGCGGCAAGGAGCCGGCCATGTCCGCATCCGCGACGTTCGCTTCCTCCCTGCGCCAGCCCGTGGTGGCCGGGCGGTTCTATCCGGCCGATCCCGCCGCCCTGGCCCGGGAGACGGCCGCCTATCTGGCCGAGGCCGGCAAACCTTCGGAGAGGCCGACCATCCTGGCCATGGCCCCCCATGCCGGGGCCGTCTACAGCGGCCCGGTGGCCGGCAAGACCCTGGGCGCGGCCAACCTCGCCGACACGCTGCTGCTGCTTGGCCCCAACCACACCGGCCGGGGGGCGCCAATGGCCGTATGGCCGGACGGAGCCTGGCGCATTCCGGGGCGGGACGTGCCCGTGGAGGCGGCCCTGGCCGAGGCTTTGCTTGCCGCCGCGCCCGGGCTTTCCCCGGACCAGGCGGCCCATCTGGGCGAACATTCCCTGGAGGTGCTGCTGCCGTTTCTGACGGCCGTGCGGCCGGGCTGCCGCATCGTGCCGGTGGCCGTGGCCGAGCCGCGCCCGGGCGTCCTGGCCGAGACGGCCCGTGCCATGGCCGGCGTGCTGGCCGCCTGGCCCGAGCCGATCTCCATCATCGTCAGCTCCGACATGAGCCATTACCTGCCCCAGGCGACGGCGCAAAAGCGCGACTCCGCCGCCCTGGCCAGGGTTCTCGCCCTGGACCCGCAGGGGCTTTTGGAGGTGGTGCGGGGCGAGGACATCAGCATGTGCGGCGTGCTGCCCATGACGCTCGGTCTGCTGATCGCCCGGGCCCTTGGAGCGACGTCGGCCCGGCTGGCCGCCTACGCCACCTCGGGGGAGGTCAGCGGCGATTACGAGCAGGTGGTGGGCTACGCCGGGGTGATCGTGGAATGAAGGCGGGCGGCGAGGCTTTTGGCGGGGCATGGACTCCGGCCGCGCCAATCGCTATAGGGAACAAACGGCCTGCCGTCATGGGGCCGGGCAACCATGACCAACGCCATTTACGAGGTATTATGAAACCGTTATCGCGTATTTCCGGTCCGCTGCGGCTCGTCGTCGCGCTGGCCCTGTCCCTGTCGCTTTTCGCCTGCGCCACCTACACGCCGCCCAACCCGCAAATCAACGGCGTGGTCGATCCGGCCATGCTGCCAAGCGCCGTGCGCACACCTGAGTGGGACCTTGGCGCGGTGCGCTACGCCTGGGGCGGCAAGGGCATCAACTATTACGAGGCCGGGCTGACCCCGGTGTTGCTGCTCGTGCGCAACAAATCCGGCGCGAACCCCATCGTCTATGCCGAGGAGTGCCGGGGCATCGGCCCGGGCGGCGTGGAATATCCGCCTTACGCGGTGGCCCAGGCGTCCGAGGTGGTGTTTGCCTCCACGGCTTACAAGAAAAGCGCCGAGGCGGCGGTGGTCGGGGGGCTGACCGGCGCGGCCGTGGGCGCGGGCCTGGGTGCGCTTATCGGCTCGGGCTTCAACTACGGCTGGGGGGCCGGGCCGGGCGCGCTCATCGGCGCGGGAATCGGCGCGGTCGGCGGCGCGGCGCTCTCCCAGCAGCCGAGCATGGAGCAGTACCGGGCCACGGTCTACCAGGACATCGCCACCTACGCCTGGCGGGCCGCGCCCATCGCGCCCGGGGGACTGATGCCCGGCTACCTCTACTTCCCGTCCAACCTCGGCATCCACTCCTTGCGGGTGGTGCTGCGCTACGACCAGCACGCCCAGACGTTCATCGTGCCCATCAACAACCCGGTCTGGTAGGACGCGTTTTCCCGCAAATGCCAAGCCCGGCCCGGAAATCGCTTCCGGGCCGGGCTTTTTTGGTGTGACAGGCGCGATGGGCAGGGGCAGAAAGAACGCTCCCGAGCCGCAAGAAAAGGGGAGCCCCCGTATGGAGGCTCCCCTTGGCATTGGCGTAGGAAACGAAACTAGTCGCGCGGGCCGCGGTCGCGTCCGCCGCGGTCGTCGCGACGCGGGCCGCGATCATCGCGACGCGGGCCGCGCCGGTCGCCGCCGTCGCGGCGCGGGCCGGCGGTCTTGGCGTAGTCGGCCGGATCGTAAGGGATGCCGCGCTCTTCGTTCATGACGGCCTTGCGCGACAGGCGCACGCGGCCGGTGGGCTCGACGTCGAGCACCTTGACCTCAAGCTCCTGGCCCATCTTGACCACGTCGGCGGGGCTGGCCACCCGCTCCACATCGAGCTGGGACACGTGGACCAGGCCTTCGAGGCCCGGCAGGATCTCGACGATGACGCCACAGTCGATGATCTTGATGACCCGGCCCTTGTAGTTGGCGCCGACGTCGGCGTGCTGGTCATAGTAGAGCACCCGGGCCTTGGCCTTTTCCAGGGACTCCAAGGTCGGGGCGAAGATGGAGATCTTGCCCGTGTCCTCGATGTCGATGGACGCGCCGGTCTCGGCGGTCATGGCCTTGATGTTCTTGCCGCCAGGTCCGATCACTTCGCGGATCTTTTCCGGGTTGATGTGCACCACGGCCAGCTGCGGGGCCAGGGCCGACAGTTCGGGGCGCGGCTGGGGCAGCACGGCGGCCATGCGGCCCAGGATGTGGATGCGGGCTTCCTTGGCCTGATAAAGCGCTTGGCGCATGACGGCCTGGGGGATGCCGGTGATCTTGATGTCCATCTGGATGCCGGTGACGCCGTCGGCGGTGCCGGCCACCTTGAAGTCCATGTCGCCCATGGCGTCCTCGTCGCCGAGGATGTCGGTCAGGACCAGGAAGTCATCGTCTTCCTTGATCAGGCCCATGGCGATGCCGGCCACCGGGGCCTTGATGGGCACGCCGGCGTCCATGAGCGCCAGGGACGCGCCGGCCACCGAGGCCATGGACGAGGAGCCGTTGGACTCCATAACCTGGGAGACGATGCGCATGGTGAAGGGGAATTCCTCGGGACCGGGCAGCACCGGCAGGATGGACCGCTCGGCCAGGGCGCCGTGGCCGATCTCCCGGCGCGACGGGCCACGCAGCATTTTGACTTCGCCCACGCAGTAGGGCGGGAAGTTGTAGTGGAGCATGAAACGCTTGTACGTCTCGCCGTTAAGCGTCTCGATCTTCTGCTCGTCGCCGGTGGAGCCCAGGGTGGCCACGCACAGGGCCTTGGTCTCGCCGCGGGCGAACAGGGCCGAGCCGTGGGTGCGGGGCAGCACGCCGACCTCGATGCCGATGGGGCGCACCGTGGTGGTGTTGCGGCCGTCGAGGCGGATGCCGGTTTCCTTGATGAGCTTGCGCAGGAGCTTTTTCTCCATGCTCTCCAGGATCTCGCCGGCCTTCATCTTATACAGCGGCGTCTCCGGGTAGGCGGCGACCACGGCTTCGATGACGGCCTGCTTGACGGCCTTGCGGGCTTCGCGGCGGGCCATCTTTTCCTGGATGGTGAAGGCTTGCTTGAGTCCCGCTTCGGCCGTGGCCGCGACCAGCGCCTCAAGCTCGACGATGGGCGCGGGCGGAGTGAAGGCGATCTTGGGCTTGCCGGCCTTCTCGCGCAGCTGCTCCTGCAGGTCAAGCAGCGGTAGGACGGATTTGTGGCCGAATTCCAGAGCGTCGGCCAGGAGGTCTTCGGAGACGAAGCGGCCCGCGCCCTCGACCATGACCACGGCGTCGCGGGAGGCGGCGAAGACCAGATTCAGCTCCGCGCCGGCCGCGATCTGGGCCACGGTGGGGTTCAGGACGAACTGGCCGTCGATGTAGCCCACCCGGCCGCCGGCGATGGGGCCCTGGAAGGGGATCTTGGAGGCGTGCAGGGCGGCGGAAGCGCCGGTCAGGGCCAGAACGTCGGGTTCGACCTCGCCGTCGGCGGACAGCACGGTGGCGATGATCTGGACCTCGTCACGGAAGCCTTTGGGGAACAGCGGCCGACAGGGGCGGTCGATGAGGCGGCACACCAGCACCTCGCGCTCGGAGGGGCGGCCGATTTCGCGACGGAAGTAGGAGCCCGGGATGCGGCCGGCGGCGTAGGCCATTTCCTGGTAGTCGACGACCAGGGGGAAGAAGCCTTTTTCCTCGGCCAGGGCCTGGGTGCAGGCGGTGACGAGCACCACCGTGCCGCCGGACTGGATCCAGACGGCGCCGTCGGCCTGATTGGCCAAGCGGCCGGTTTCGATGGTCACGGTCTTGTCGCCGATGGCGGCTTCAAGCCGGATGGGGGAAAACGTCATTGTCATGAGGACCTCGTTGGATGGTGGGAAGAAAGAAGCGGATGCCCTCCCGCCATGCAGCAGGCGCGGCGGCAGCCGGGACGGCGCTTGTCCCGGGAGCGGGCGCGCATAATGCATGCGCGGGAAGGCGGGGCCCGGCGAACCGGGCCCCGTTGTTGCCGACTACTTGCGCAGTCCAAGCTTCGCGATGAGATCGCGGTAGCGCTGGACGTCTTTTTTCTTCAAGTAGTTGAGAAGCTTGCGGCGCTGGCCGACCAGCTTCAAAAGGCCCGTGCGGGAGTGGAAGTCCTTGGGGTGGCTCTTGAAGTGACCCGTCAGGTAGACGATGCGGGAAGTCAGCAGAGCGACCTGGACCTCGGGAGAGCCGGTGTCGCCGTCGTGCTTCTTGTGTTCGCCAATAACCTGCGCCTTGTCTTCGGCAGTCATGACCACAGCGATATCCTCCTGGTTAGGGGGTGTCGTTGGTGGCGGGGGCGTCATTGCCGCCGCGCCGGGCCGGTTGCGGGTCTCCGAAGAGGCCGCGCACGATGGCCCACCTGAGCCGGCCGCCCGTCGCCTCGGCCCTGGCCAGAGCCAGGGGCAGGCGCGCTTCGTCCATGAGCAGGGCGTGCGTCCCGGGGGCGAAATCCCCCGTGACCGGGACACGGATGCCCCGGCGGACGTCGTCCGCTTCCGCAGGGCCAAGCGTTGTCGTGGGCCAATGGGGCAGGGCTTTATCGAGGGGAATGATCCGCTCGGGCAGCGACTGCGGGTCGGCCAGGACAGCGTCGAGGCTATGCGCCTGCGTCAAGGTGAAGGGGCGGCTCTCCTCCCGGGTCAGGGCTGTCATGATCGCGCCGCATCCCAGTCGCATCCCCAGGCTGTGGACCAGGGAGCGTATGTAGACACCGGCGGATACCCGTACCCGGAAGGTTGCCGACGGCGGGTCGACCAATTCGGCCCGCGCGTCGAAAACGGAAATATCCTTGACTTTCACCGGGGCGGCCAGACCCTTGCGGGCCAGTTCGTACAGGGGCCGTCCCTGGTGTTTGGCCGCCGAATACGGCGGCACTTCCTGGCTGGTCAGCTCCGTCCAGGAAGCGACGGCCTCGGCCAGGGCCGAGGCGGAAACATGGTCCCAGGGCGCTTGGTGCGTCACGGTCCCTTCGCAGTCGTAGGTGTCCGTCGTGACGCCCAGGCGAAGCGCGCCCAGATAGGTCTTCTCGCCCTCCATGACGTAGGGGGCGATCTTGGTGGCCTCGCCCAGCAGCACCACCAGCACGCCGGCGGCCAAGGGGTCCAGGGTGCCGGCATGGCCGATCTTTTTCTGGCCCAGGCGCTTTATGGCCGTCAGGCACCGGGTGGACGTGGGGCCAGACGGCTTGTCCAGCACCAAAACGCCGTGAAGCTGGGGCAGCGGGTACTGCTTGTCAGCCACGCGCCGGCTCCACGACCTTGGTCAGGGCGCTTATCAGCGTGGCCTCGGCCTCGTCCAGGCTGGTGTCCAGCTTGCCGCCCGAGGCGTTTTTGTGCCCGCCGCCGCCAAAAGCGGCCGCGACCTGCTGGATGTTGACCGGACCCACCGAACGCAGGGAAAATTTGACGCCGCCCTCGGGCAGCTCGCGCACGAGCAACGCCGCCTGCACGCCCTTGATGCGCAAGGCGTTGTTGATGAGTCCCTCGCAATCCTCGGGGCCGGTCCCCGTGCGGGAGAACATCTCTTGCGATACCCTGATTGCGCCCACCTGTCCATGGCCGTGCAGGGACAGGCCGGCGAGCACCTCGCTCCACAGGCGGATGCGGTTCATGCTCCACTGGTTCTTGATGCGCGCGCCGACCTCGCCGACGTCCAGGCCCCCCCGGATCATCTCGGCCACCAGTTCCAGGCACACGGCAGTGGTGCCGCTGAAGCTGAAAAAGCCGGTGTCCGTGGCCATGGCCGTGTACAGGGCCTGGGCCATGGGGCCGGTAAGCGGCACGCCGAGGTCCTTGGCCAAAAGGGCCACCATCTCGCCGGTGGCGCCGCAGGCCGGATCGATCCAGTTGACGGCCCCGAAACCGGGATTGCCCAGGTGGTGGTCAATGACGACCGTGCGGGCCGGGTCCAGATGGCCTTCGAGGCCTCCCAGGCGCGGCGCATCGCCGCAATCTAGCACAATGGCCAGATCGTAGGCGTCGCTTGGCGGCTGGTCCAAAAGCGGAGCCGGCAGTTCCAGCCAGCCGTACTGGGGCGGGGCCGGGGAATCGTTTATGAGCCAGAAGGTCTTGCCCAGGGCTTCGAGGATGAAGCCCATGGCGGCGGTGGAACCCAGGGCGTCGCCGTCGGGCGAAGCATGGGCGGCCACGAGGAAGGATTGGCCGGCCCGGATGCGGCGGACGATCTCACTCCTGGGGTCGGGCATAGACCATCTCCTCAAGGTACGTGTCCCGGGAAAAGCGCAGTTCGGGCACGAACTTCATGTGCAGGCGCTGGCCAAGCAGCGTGCGCAGGAAGCCGCGCGCCTGGTCCAGGGCCTTGGCCGCGCCGGCCAGGCGCGCGTCGTCGCCGCTGAGCGTGTAGAAGACCTGGGCCACGGACAGGTCGGCGTTTAAGGTCACGCCGCTTATGGTCACGAGTTCCAGGCGGGGATCGCGCACGTCTTCGAGAAGGGCGGTGGCCATTTCCCGGGCGATCTGATCGGCAAGCCGGTGCGAGCGGCGCGAGGCGGTGCGTTTCATAGGAGTCTTTATTGGGGGCTAGAGCGTGAGGATTTCGATGTCGTCGTAGACCAGTTCGGCCAGGGCGGCGGCTTCGACCATGTTGACGGCTTTTTGCAGGAGGCCCCGGACGTGGGTCGCGTCGCCGGACACGGCCACGGCGGCCAGGACCAGCGTGTCCCAGGATTCCTGCATGGCCACTTCGGCGACGGCCACGTTGAATTTGTTGCGCAGCTTCTGCTTGAGGCTTTGGGCCACGCGGCGCTTGCCCTTGAGGGAGTCGTTGCCGTGGAGGGCGAACTGGAGGGTGAGGACGCCTACGACCATGAATCCTTCCCCGCAAGCCGGGGAGCGGTTGGAAAATCGGTTGGCATAAGGAGACCCGGCCGCCGCTCACGCGGCGGCC
>ALAO01000266.1 GCA_000307955.1 Solidesulfovibrio magneticus str. Maddingley MBC34
AACCCCTTTTTTCAAAAAGGGGTTCCCTCCCCCAGTCTTCACGAAGTGACGACAACCATGCCTCATGTGTTTGAAGTGGCGGAGCTGACCCGGGCGCTGAGGTCCGTGGTCGAGTCCGAATTTCCTTTCGTCTGGGTGCGCGGCCAGGTGGTGAACCTGTCGCGTCCGGGCTCGGGGCATGTCTATTTTTCCCTGCGCGACGCCGAGGCGTCCCTGGGCGTGGTCTGGTTCAAGGGCGCGCAGGCGGGGCGCGTGACGCCCGGCGGCGAGCGGTATGATCCGCTGACGGGCGAGGTGTTGGAACGCCCTTTGGCCGGGCTTTTGGCCGACGGCATGGAGGTCATGGTCGCCGGGCGTTTGACGGTCTATCCGCCGCGCGGAACCTATCAGCTCGTGGCCGAGGTGGTGCAGGAGGTCGGGGCCGGCCGGCTGTGGCTGGAATTTGAGGAGCTCAAAAAACGCTTAGCCGCCAAGGGCTATTTCGACGCGGCCAGAAAGCGTCCCTTGCCGCCCCATCCGACCCGGGTGGCCGTGGTGACCGCCCCGGCCGGCGCGGCCGTGCGCGATTTCATTCGCATCGGCCGGGAGCGCGGGCACGGCGCGCAAGTGCGCGTCTATCCGACCCTGGTCCAGGGCGAGGCCGCCCCGGCCGGCATCGTGCGGGCCATGTTGCGGGCCGTGGCCGACGACTGGGCCGAGGTGTTGGTGCTCATTCGCGGCGGCGGATCGCTGGAAGATTTGTGGGCCTTTAACACGGAAGAAGTGGCCAAGGCGATTTACGCCTCGCCGTTGCCGGTGGTTGTCGGCGTCGGCCATGAGGTGGACGTGACCATCGCCGACATGACGGCCGACCTGCGCGCCGCCACACCTTCCCATGCCGCCCAGCTGTTGTGGCCCGAGCGAGGGATGCTGGCCCAGCGCCTCGACGACGCCGAGATGGCCCTTCGTCGGCGGATCGGGAGCCTTTTTTCCTTGCGGGAACGTGAGCTTGCCGCCTTGGCCCGGGGGCTGGCCTGGCTGTCCCCGGCCCGGCGGCTCACGCGCCTGGAAGAAGCGTTTGCCGCCTGCGAAAAGCGCCTGATGCGGGCCGGAGCCGCCCGGTTGGACGGCCTGTCCCGGCGGCTTGAAGGCTTGCAAGCGCGTCTGGCCCGGCGTTTTGACCGCCAAAGCCTGGACGCCCGGGACGACGCCCTGACCCGGCGCAAGGAGCGGATCGCGGCCGCCATGCGGCTGTATCTCGCCGACCGTCAAGGCCGGCTCGACGTGGCCGCCATGCGGCTGGCCGGCCTGGACCCGGCCGCGCCCCTGTCCCGGGGCTACAGCCTGACCACCGTCCTTCGCACCGGCAAGTTCCTGCGCCGGGAGAGCGATGTGCGGCCCGGCGACAAGCTCGACGTCATCGTGTATGAAGGCCGCGTCCGGGCCGTGGTGTCTCTGGACGGACCCGACGACGGAGAAAAACCGTGAGCGTGAAGGAAGAAAGCTTTGAAAAGGCGCTGACGCGCCTGGAGCGCATAGCCGCCGCTTTGGAAGCCGGCGACGTGGCCCTGGAAAAGGGCGTGGCGCTGTATAAGGAAGGCATGGGACTGGTGTCTTCGTGCCGCAAGCGCCTGGAGGCGGCCCGGCTGGAAATCAGCCTGGCCGGCGAGGACGGCGCGGTGGTCCCGTTTGACGTGGCCGATGAGGAGGCCGCCCGCGACGGCGGGCCGGTCGGGGAGGAGTCGTGACGGTGAAGGAACGGTTGGCCGTGATGGCCGGCGAGGTGGAAGTGTATCTCCGCGAGCGTTTTGGCGCGCGGATGCGCGAGCGCGGCGTGCCGGAGAATCTGCTGGCCGCCATGGAGTATTCCCTGCTGGCCGGCGGCAAGCGGCTGCGCCCGGTCCTGTGTCTCGTTTTCGCCGAGCTGTTCGACGCCGATCGGGCCAGGGTCATGCCCTTTGCCGCCGGCTTCGAGATCATCCACACCTATTCGCTCATCCATGACGATTTGCCGGCCATGGACGACGACGACCTGCGCCGGGGCCGGCCGTCCAACCACAAAGTTTTTGGCGAGGCCGGAGCCATCCTGGCCGGCGATGCGCTTTTGACCGAGGCCTTCGGCTGCATGGGCCGGGTCTGGCCCGGTGTGGCGGCCGAGCTGGTGCTGCCGGCCCTGGCCGAGGCGGCCAAGGCGGCTGGCGCGGCCGGCATGGTGGGCGGACAGGTCCTGGACATGGACTACACCGCCCGGGAAGGCGTGACCCTGGCCGAACTGGCCCGGATGCAGGCCCTCAAGACCGGCGCGCTGCTCACCGCTTCCTGCGTGTGTGGCGCTATCCTGGCCGGCGCGGGCGAGGAGGGCGTGGCCCGGGCCCGGGAATACGGCGAGGCCGTGGGCGCGGCCTTCCAGATCGTCGACGACATCCTCGACGAGATCGGCGACGCCGCCACCCTCGGCAAACCCGTGGGCAGCGACCGGGAGCAGGGCAAAAACACCTACCCCACCATGATCGGCCTTGACGAAAGCCGGCGGCTGGCCGAGGAACGCGTAGCCGCCGCCATTGCCGCCATCGATCCGTATGCCGGCGAAGCGGCCGAGTTTTTGCGTGACCTGGCCCGCTATATCGTGGTCCGGGTGCAGTAGTTTGCGACGACCGCCGACGCTGGGGCGTGCCCCGGCCCGGATGTGACGCCATATCGATTCCGAGACGCCAGGGCGCGCCGGCCGGTTTTCCGACGCGAACCACAAGGATACGACCACATGACGGCAATGAGCGACGCGGCCCTGCGCATCCTGACCCGTATCAAGCATCCCCACGACGTCGCGGCGCTTTCCGCCGAGGAACGCACCGTGCTGGCCGAGGAAATCCGGCAGGTCATCATCGGCACGGTGTCCATGAACGGCGGCCATCTGGCCCCGTCGTTGGGCGTCGTGGAGCTGACGCTGGCGCTGCTTGCCGCCTTCGATCCCGGCCGGGACAAGTTCGTCTGGGACGTGGGGCATCAGGCCTACGCCTACAAGATCCTCACCGGCCGCCAGGAAGAGTTCCATACCCTGCGCACCATGGGCGGCGTCAGTGGCTTTCCGCGTCCGGCCGAAAGCCCTTTCGACCATTTCGGCGTGGGCCATTCCAGCACGTCCATCTCGGCGGCGCTGGGCATGGCCATGGCCCGGGACCGCAAGGGCGAGGACCACGATGTCATCGCCATTATCGGCGACGGCTCCATGACCGCCGGCCTGGCCTATGAAGGCCTCAACCAGGCCGGGGGCTGGGGCGGACGGCTCATTGTCGTGTTAAACGACAACGAAATGTCCATCTCCAAGAACGTCGGCGCGCTTTCGCTGTTTCTGAGCCGCAAGCTCAACCAGCGCTGGGTCAAGCGGCTCAAAAAAGACATGGAAAGCTGGATCGGTTCGCTGCCCTACGGCGGCGACCTCATGGGCTATGTCCGGCGCGGCGAGGAATCGTTTAAAAGCTTTTTCACGCCCGGCATGTTGTTCGAGGCCTTCCGCTTCAACTACCTGGGGCCCATCGACGGGCACAACACCGAACGGCTCATCGAGGTCTTCAAGGAAGTCAAGGAGATCGAAGGCCCGGTGCTGGTCCATGTGTTGACCAAGAAAGGGCGGGGCTATGAGCCGGCCGAATCCAACCCCACTTATTTCCACGGCGTGGGCTGTTTCGAACCCGAGACCGGGCTGGTGGAAAAGCCCGGGGTCTGCCCGCCGAGCTACACCCAGGTCTTTGGCGAGGCGCTTCTCGCCGCCGCCAAGGCCGACAAACGCGTCATGGCCATCACCGCCGCCATGCCCGAGGGCACCGGAGTGTCGCGGTTCGCCACCGAACTGCCCGACCAATTCGTCGACGTCGGCATCTGCGAACAACACGCCGTCACCTTCGCCGCCGGCCTGGCCATGGCCGGCTTTCGGCCGGTGGTCGCCATCTATTCCACCTTCCTGCAGCGTTCCTACGACCAGATCGTTCACGACGTCTGTCTCCAGAACCTGCCCGTGACCTTCTGTCTCGACCGGGCGGGTCTCGTCGGCGAGGACGGAGCCACCCACCACGGGGCCTTCGACATTTCCTATCTGCGCCATATTCCAAACCTCGTCTGCATGGCCCCAGGGACCGAAGCCGAACTGCCGGCCATGCTGGCTACTGCCCTGACCCATCCCGGTCCGACCGCCATCCGCTACCCGCGCGGGGCCGGCGTGGGCCTGCCCGTGCCGGAACATGCCGAACCCCTGCCCATCGGCCAAGGGGAACTCGTGCGCGAGGGGAGCGACGCCCTCGTCGTGGCCATCGGCAGCCGGGTCATGCCGACCGTGGCCGCCGCCGACGCCCTGGCCGCGCGTACGGGCAAGCAGGTCGCGGTCTTTAACGCCCGTTTCATCAAGCCCCTGCCCCTGGCCCAGTTGCTGGAGCTGGCCAAGACCCATAAGCGCTGGCTGACGGTGGAGGAAAACGTGCTGGAAGGGGGCTTTGGCTCGGCCGTGGTCGAGGCTTTGTCCGACGCCGGCGCGCTGGCCGACCTCACGGTCCAGCGCCTGGGCCTGCCCGACGGCTTTGTGGAGCATGGCTCTCAAAAGGCCTTGCGCGCCCTTTGCTGCATCGACCAGTCGGGCATCGAGTCCGCCCTTGCTCGGTTGCTCCAGCTGTAGCCGGGTCGGCCGGGACGGCGAACTGCCGGTCCTTCACCGCCCTTGCCTCGACTGGGTCAAGGCCGCTCCCTTTGCCCATCGGGGGCTCCACGGACCGGACACCGGGCCGGAAAATTCCCTGGCCGCCTTTGACGCCGCCATTTCGGCCGGTTACGGCATCGAGTGCGACGTGCGCCTGCTGGCCGACGGCGAGGTGGTCGTGTTTCACGACGCGGACATGACGCGGCTGGCCGGTCGCGGCGGCCGGATCGAGGATTTGCGGACCGCCGATCTCCGGGAGCTGCGCCTTTTGGGCACGGCCGAACGACCGCCGCTTTTGCGCGAGCTGCTCGCCCGTTGCGCCGGCCGCGCGCCGCTTCTGCTGGAAATCAAGAACGACGGCCGGCCTGGGCGCTTGGAACAGGCCCTGGCCGCGGCGCTTGCCGGTTACGACGGCCATGTCCTGGCTGGTTCGTTCAATCCCTTTTCCCTGGCCCGCATGGCCGCTCTGCGCCCTGATCTCCCGCGCTGCCTCATTTCCTGCGATTTTGACAAAGCGACGGACATGGGACGCGTCAAGCGCTTCCTCTACGCCAACCTGCTCCATGCCGCCGTGGCCCGGCCGCACTGTCTGGCCTACGGCTGGTGGGGACTGCCGCGTTTGATGCCGGCCGTTTTGCGGCGGCTCGGGCTGCCGGTTCTGCTCTGGACGGTGCGCGCGAGAGAGGATATGGTCGAAGCCTTGCGCCATGGGGACAACATTGTTTTCGAGGGCTTTTTGCCCCCTTCCCCGGACGCCGCAACGGAGCAGGAAGGACGCGGGAGCGCCGCTTCCGCCCAGGAATAACCCAAGGAGCCGCAATGTCTTCCATATCCCGTTTCATGGAAACCAATTTCCGCCACTTCAACGCCCGCGAGACCCTGGACGCCGCCAAGGCCTGGAACGATCTGCTGGGGCGCGGCGGCAAGATGTTTCTCACCATGGCCGGCGCCATGAGCACCTGCGAACTGGGCATTTCCCTGGCCGAGATGATCCGCCAGGACAAGGTCCACGCCATCAGCTGCACCGCCGCCAACCTTGAAGAGGATCTCTTCAACCTCTTCAACCACAACGAATATAAGATGGTGCCCGAGTACCGCGACCTGTCGCCCGAGGCGGAAAAGGAGCTGTACGACCAGGGGTTCAACCGCGTCACCGATACCTGCATCCCCGAAGGCGTCCTGCGCCAGGTCCAGCGCCGCATCTCCAAGCTGTGGGCCGCTGCGGCCGAGGCCGGCGAACCCAAGTTTCCCTACGAGTACATGTACGCGCTGCTCGACCAGCCCGACATCGCCCAGTTCTTCCAGATCCCCAAGGAGCATTCCTGGGTGCTGGCGGCCAAGGAAAAGGGCCTGACCATCTATTCCCCGGGCTTTGAAGACAGCACGCTCGGCAACATCTTTTGCGCCGAGGTCATGCAGGGCCACGTGAAAAGCCACAACGCCATCCGCACCGGCACCGAACAGATGGAAGTGCTGGCCAAGTGGTACACCGAGCAGGGCAAGGCCGGCACGCCCATCGGCTTTTTCCAGATCGGCGGCGGCATCGCGGCCGACTTCCCCATCTGCGTCGTGCCCATGCTGATTCAGGACCTGGAGCTGGAAGACACGCCGTTTTGGGCCTACTTTGCCCAGATCGGCGACTCCACCACCTCTTATGGCTCCTACTCGGGCGCGGTGCCCAACGAGAAGATCACCTGGGGCAAGCTCGACATCGACACGCCCCGGTTCATGATCAACTCCGACGCGTCCATCGTCGCGCCGCTCATTTTTGCGTATGTTTTAGGTTGGTAATTGTCGAAACGACTTTGCTTTCGGCGCAAACGGGCGTAGGTTCAAGACAAATATCCCGGTTATCGGCCCGTTGCGAGCGGGCAGGCCTTATAATCGCCAAACCTGGAGAGCGTTATGAGCAACTACACCGAAGCCGACCTTCCCAAGAGCATCAACCATGAAGAGATGGTGACCTTAAGCGACGGCACCACCATCCGCTTCGAGACCAACGGCGAAGCCAAGGACATCTATGTGGGCGACGCCTTTTGCGCCAATGTCCAGCTTTTCCCGGGCAACGACTATCTCGTCGAAGCCGGCGGCAAGAGCTTCAAGGTGACGGCCGAGTTCGAGGACGTGATCACGGTGAGCGCCGCCTAAGGCAGGCTACGACGACGACCATTCCGGCCGGGGGCTTTCGGGCTCCCGGCTTTTTTTCGCCCAAAGCCGGGAAATGGCCGCCTCCGGGGCGGAAAGCCTCCGGACGGGAGGCTTTCACGGCGAAGGGGTCGAAGGTGTTGGCCGATCCAAGGGCGGACTTTAGGCGGCGTCCTTGTCGACATCGGCGGCCGGGGCCAGATGGTCGAGCATCAGGCCGTAGAAGCCCATGCCGTCGGCCTTTTCATGATGCCAGCCCAGGTGGTTGCCGCACGAGGCGCAAAGGGCCATCTGCCAGAAGCCGTCTTCGCCCAGGCCGAAATCCATGGCGAAATGGCCGGCGGTCATGCAGCCCGGGGCCAGGGAAAAGCAGCCCATCTCCTGATCGATGCCGTGGGCCGTGGGCATGAGATGGCGGTGGGAACCGTTGACGGCGATGCGCAGGCTGCCGCGGGTGACGTCCTCGCCGCAATGGGCGCAGACCATGCGGTCGGCTCCGGCCAGGATCGGGTTGTCGAAAACGGGTTTCGAGGCGGCGCCCTTGTCGTCCGCGTCATCGTTCCAAGTGAGGCTGATGGGCGGGGTTGTGGGGATAAGGGTCAGGTGGTTCATATCGACCCCCTTCGGGCGGCGGGAACTTGGCGTTCGTCCGCGTTGCAGGGTTGGGAGACAAAATTTCCTACCGAAAAAGTCTAGTTCAAATAGGGCGTCCCGCCTTCCTGGCAAGCCGCGCGTTGTCGGAAGTATTTATGCAGGATTCAGGCCAGATTTTCAGGCGTCTGGCGTAGGCGATCGAGAATCAGCCCGAAAAACGCGCCGCCGTCGCCCTGGACATAGCGCCAGCCCAGATGCAGGCCGCAGGCGACGCAGACGGCAATTTGCCAGATCGTTCCGGGAAACCAGGAGAAATCCGAGGTCAGCAAGCCCACGGCGGCGCAGCCTGGGGCGGCGGCAAAACAGCCGATCTCGAAAACATGGCCATGAGGATTGGCAAAAACATGACGGTGCGAGCCGGTCACGGCCACGCGCCAGGACGGGGCCGTAATCATGCGCCGGCAAGCGGCGCAGACCAGGCGCGAGCCGTGCTCGTCCGTGTCCGAAGCCGTTTGACCGTCTTCCCTGGACGTGGCTTCTGTCCCGGGATTGTTTGGCAATTCACGAAAGCAAGCCGGCGTCGCCGGGGCGCGATGAAAAAGCGCGGCGGGGTATTTGCAAGCGGCAAGTGTTGGCATAGGCTAATCATGGTTATCCACGTTGGTGTCTGCGTCAACAGGACACGGAACCACAAAAATGTAGCATAAGCCTGCAAAGATGTCGCCCATGCGTGAATACCTCGGACACCTCGCCCCCACCGACCCGCTTCATGGCTATTTGCGCGACGCCATTTTGCCGCAGCTTGTCCAGGCCGAACAGGAGCCCCGTTTTCGGGTCTACCGCGTCTCGGCCGAAAGCGCCGTCTATCTGTATGAGGACAAATGGACTGAAGTCCGGGTCGTGGGCAAGTTCTACGCCCGGGCCCGGGGCCTCAACGGCAGCAACGCGCCCCAGTCCGCCGAAAACGAACGTCGCAGCCTGGAGTACGCCCGCAATCTGGGCCTGGATGCGTCGCCGGACTACGTGGCCCGGCCCCTTGGCGTGCGCGAGGATCTGGGCGATCTGCTGGTGATCGAGCACCTGGCCGGCGAACAGCTCGACGCCATTGTCGCCGCCGCCGCCACGGCTGGGAGGGGCGACCGGCTTTTTCGCAAGCTTTCCGGCTTGGCCCGCTTTTTCGCCCGGCTGCACAACGCGGCCGCCGGTCCCGAGCGGGTGGATTTTAACCGTACTCAGGGCTACTTCGACCGGGTGGTGGGCTATCTCGCCGCCCAAGGCGGCATCTCCGAGCGTCGGGCCGCCCGGCTCTACGAACTCGGCCATGCCTACGCCGCCCGGCCAGAACACTGGCAGGACGTGCAGGTGGCGGTGCACGGCGACGCCACACCGTCCAATTTTCTGTTTGGCCGGGGCCAGGCCGTTTACGCCATCGACCTGGAGCGCATGCACCGCGACGACCGGGTCTATGACGTGGGGCGGCTGTGCGGCGAACTCAAGCACTGTTTCCTGCAAATGACCGGCGATATCGACCGGGCCGAGCCGTATATAGGCCACTTTTTGTGGGAATACGCCGGCCACTTTCCAGATAGGGAGCGCACCTTTGCCTCCCTGTCCGGCCGGCTGCCGTTTCATCTGGGCTTGACGCTTTTGCGCATCGCCCGCAACGGCTGGCTTGACGCGAACTACCGCAAGCGTCTCGTCCATGAGGCGCGGGTGATTCTGAGCGGAGGACTGGCATGATCATAAAGGCCATCATCTTCGACATTAACGGCACGCTCATCGACATCAACACCGATGAGGGCAACGAGCAGATCTACCGTTCCATCAGCCACCTGCTCAAGTATTACGGCATCCGCACCAGCCGGGGCGACGTGCGCGACGGCTACTACCAGATTTTAAAGGCCCAGCGACGGACCGGCGGGCAGGCGTTTCCGGAGTTCGACGCCGTGGCGGTATGGCGGGAATTTCTGCAAACGCGGCTGGAGCGCTCGGGGGTGAGTCTGCCCAAGGCCAAGCTTGCCCAACTGCCGCATTTCCTGGCCGAGCTGTACCGGGGGATTTCGCTCAATCGCCTGGAGCTTTATCCCGAAGTGCGCGAGGTGCTGGAAGAACTGCGGCCGCGCTATCGACTGGCCGTCTTGTCCGACGCCCAGTCGGTTTGGGCCGTGCCTGAAATGCGCATGGTCGGCATCGAGCAGTATTTCTATCCCATCGTCGTTTCGGGCGATCTTGGTTACCGCAAGCCCGACCCGCGCATCTTCGCCCTGGCGCTGCGGCGTCTGCATCTGCCGCCCGAGGAGGTGGTGTTTGTCGGCAACGACATGTACCGCGACATTTACGGCGCGCGCCAAGCCGGCCTTCGAACGGTCTTTTTCGCCACCGGCCAGGGCCAGCAGGCCATGGACGGGGTCGAAGCCCATTACAATATCTATCGTTTCGGGGAACTGCGAAACGCCATCCGCTTTTTCGAGGAGCAGGGCTGAAGATCAGCCTTGCCGGGATGAGCCCGCGCCCATTCGCTTTGCCCCATTGCCCGGCCGACGCGGCAATCGCGCCGTCGCATCACCACAGAAGCCGGGGAAATGCCCCGGCTCCCGTGGCATGACCATCATTAATCGTACTTCACCGCGCTGATTTCCATCAGCTTGTCCAGCCGGATGCGGGTTTCGATGCGGCGCATGGTGCCGGTCTTGCCGCGCATGACCAGGGAGTGGGTGACGGCGTGGGTGCCGGTAAAGGCCACGCCTTCGAGGAACGCGCCGCCGGAGATGCCGGTGGCAGCGAAGTAGGTGTCGTCGCTGCGAACCAGGGTCTCCTCGGTGAAGACCTGCTTGCAGTCGATGCCGGCCTCGGCCAGGGCGGCCGCCTCGGCTTCGGACTGGGGGTCGAGGCGGGCCAGCAGCCGGCCGCCAAGGGCCCGGATGGCGCAGGCCGAGAGCACACCTTCGGGGGTGCCGCCGGTGCCGCACATCACGTCCACCACGTTGTCCGGGTCCACGGCCATGAGCGAGCCGGCCACATCACCGTCGGTGTGGAGCTGGATGCGGGCTCCGGCCGTGCGGATTTCTTGGATAAGGGCCTTGTGGCGGGGTTTGTCGAGGACGAAGACCACGAGGTCGTCCATGTCCTTGCCCAGAGCCTTGGCGATTTTCTTGAGATTCTCCCCGATGGGCGCGTCGAGTTCCACGGCTTCCTTGGCCTGGGGCGGCACCACCAACTTTTGCATGTAGTAGCTGGGGCCGGGATTGAACATGGAACCGCGCGGGGCGATGCCGACCACGGAAATGGCGTTGGGCCGGCCGTAGGCCAGCAGGTTGGTGCCCTCGACCGGGTCCACGGCCACGTCCACGGCATGGCCCTGGCCGCTGCCCACGCGCTCGCCGTTGTAGAGCATGGGAGCTTCGTCTTTTTCGCCCTCGCCGATGATGATGACGCCGTCGATGGGCAGGGTGTTAAACGACAGGCGCATGGCGTCCACGGCGGCCTGGTCGCCGGCGTTCTTGTCGCCGCGTCCGAGCCAGCGCGAGGAACTCAGCGCCGCCGCTTCGGTCACCCGTACGAGGTCAAGGCCCAGGTTTCTGTCCGGCGCTTCCATGGCAAGGCTCCTTTGTGCGGTCGGGAGAGGATGGGAAGGCCCGGCGCGCCGTCCCGTCGGCCATGCCGGGCGTTATTCCAAAAAGCCCCGCGCGCCTGCGCGCGCGGGGCCGGCTAAACCGAACCATAAACGAACCGGGGCGTCCCGGCCGAAGTTAGCGACGTTCCCAGGCGGCCTGGACGGCGGCGGCCAGGGCCGTGGGCGTGAATCCGTAGGCCTCGGCCAGCTTTTCGGCCGGGGCGGAAGCGCCAAAGTGCGAGATGCCGTGGATGTGGTCCATGCACCCGGTGTACTGGCACCACAGCTCGGGCCGGCCGGCTTCCACGGCGAAGCGGAAGGGGATGGCCGCAGGCAGCACGCTTTCCTTGTAGGCCTCGGGCTGCTCGTTGAAAAGTTCCATGCAGGGGATGCTGACAATGCGGATGGCCAGCTCCGGCAGGAGCTTGGCCGCAGCCATGGCCAGGGAGACTTCCGAACCGGCGGCCATAAGGATCATGTCCGGCTTGCCGCCTTCCGGCTCGACCAGGACGTATCCGCCCTTGGCCGTTCCTTCCTTGAGTCCGGGATAGTGGGCCGGATCGAGGACGGGGAGGTTTTGGCGGGTCAAAAGCAGGCTGGTCGGCCGGTTGACCCGGGTGAGCGCCACTTCCAGACAGGAACACGTCTCGTAGGCGTCAGCCGGGCGCATGACGAGCATGTTGGGAATCAGACGCAGGGAGCTGGTCTGCTCGATGGGCTCGTGGGTGGGGCCGTCCTCGCCGACGTAGAAGGAGTCGTGGGTGAACACGTGCAGGGCCGGGATGCGCTGGAGCGCGGCCATGCGCAGGGCGTTGCGTTCGTAGTCGGAGAAGATGAGGAAGGTCGCGCCAAAGGCCATGAGCCCGCCGTGCAGCGTGATGCCGTTGACGATGGCCCCCATGGGGAACTCGCGCACGCCAAAGCACAGGGTGCGGCCGAGTTTGTTGTGCAGCCCGAAGACGCCGGTGGTCTTGCGGAACTTCTCGGTCTGGTTGGACGGATCGAGGTCGGCCGAGCCGCCGACCAAAAGCGGGAAGTCCGGGGTGATGGCGTCGAGCGCCTTGCCCCAGGCCGAACGGGTGGCCACGGCCTTGGCCGGGTCAAAGGTCGGCCAGTTGAAGGTCCGATTGCCCGGAGCGCGCTTGGCCTGCCGCCAGAGGTCCTCGAAGCCGGCGTCGGCAGCGAGCTTGGTTTCCAGGGTCTTGTCCCAGGCCTTACGGGCGGCGGCCAGCTTGGGCCAGCGGGCGCGGAAATGCTCGCCCACCTCGGCCGGCAGATAGAATTTTTGATCCTCGGGCAGGCCGAGGTTTTTCTTGGTGGCCCTGATCTCGTCCTCGCTAAAGGGCGCGCCGTGGGAGCCGCAGTCGCCCTCCATGGTGACCGAGCCCTTGGCGATGGTGGTCAACCCGATGATCATGGACGGCCGGGAGGTTTCGGCCTTGGCCGCCTCGATGGCGGCCCGGATGGCGGCGTGGTCATGGCCGTCGATCTCGATGACGTGCCAGCCCATGCTCGTAAAGAGCTTGGCGTAGTCCACATGGTCGCAGATGGCCACCGGCCCCGAGAGCTGGACCTGATTCTTGTCGAAAAGGACGATGAGCCGTCCCAGTCCCCACAGGCCGGCCAGGGCGGCCGAACCCTGGAATATCGGGGTCTGGACGTCGCCGTCGGAGGAAAGGACGTAGGTGTAGTGCCCGGCGATGTCGTCGCCCAGACGCTCGCGCAGCATGGCCTCGGCCACGGCCATGCCGACGGACATGGAAAAACCCTGGCCCAGCGGCCCGGTGGTGCACTCGACGCCCGGGGTCTCGTAATTCTCGGGATGGCCCGGGGTCTTGCTGCCGAACTGCCGGAAATGCTGTAGATCTTCCATGGTGAGCAGGCCGCGCAGGTGGAGCAGCGCGTAGAGCAGCATGGACTCGTGGCCGGCCGAGAGCACGAACCGGTCGCGGTCGAACCAAGTCGGATCGGCCGGATCGTAGCGCAGATAATCCTTGAACAGCACGTACGCCATGTCCGCGGAAGACATGGCTCCGCCCGGGTGGCCGGAAGCGGCCTTGCGGGTGGCGTCCATGATGAGGCCTTTGATGACGTTGACGGCCTGGGCGTCGCTGGCGGATGCGGTGGTCATGGAGGGTTCCTCGACAGGGCGGTTGGAAGGTTGTCTACAGCCCGCAGCCGGGCCGACAGGTTTCGATCAGGTCCACGCGGCGCTGGTGGCGGCCGCCCTCGAAGGCGGTGTCCATGAAGGCGTCGACGATGGAGGCGGCCAGGCCCTGGCCGATGACGCGTTCGCCCAGGCACAGGACGTTGGCGTCGTTGTGCAGCCGGGTCATGCGGGCCAGGTATTCGTTGAGGCAAAGCGCGGCCCGGATGCCGGGGATGCGGTTGGCGGCCATGGACATGCCGATGCCGGTGCCGCAGATGAGGATGCCGCACGATCCCGTGGTCTCCAGGACCTTGGCGCATACGGCCTTGGCGAAATCGGGGTAGTCCACGCTCTTGGCCTCGGACGGGCCGAGATCGACCACGGTATGGCCGGCGGCGGCGAGATGGGCCGCGACAACGGTTTTGAGTTCCAGGCCGGCGTGGTCGGAGCCGAGGAAGACGGTCTTGGGCATGGGCGTACTCCGCGTGGCGCGGTTTAAAGTTCCGGCAAAAGCCCGCCGTCGCCGGCGGCGTCAAGGGGCCGCACGGCCACGTTCGGCGGGACGGGCAGTTCCAGGTCGGCGGCCGGGTAGGGGGCCGGGCGAGGGGCGAGGGTCTTGACGCGAAGGGTGAGCGTCGCTCCGCCGGGGGTGGTCAGGACGAGGCGTCTGGCCACGGGCGCGCCATAGCCCGGGGTCGCCTCGTCATCCTCGAAATCGATGCGCCAAGGCTCCACGCCCCGGCCGGTCAGATGTCGCGGTTTCCCCTGGAAGTCAAGGGTGAGGGAGGACAGGCGCGGATCGCTGCTAAAGGCGTATTCGTAGCCGCCCTGGACCTTCTTGGCCGAAGCGTAGCGCGGCGAGGCCAACTCTCCCAGGCGTCCCGAGACGATGGCGGCCAGCTCGCGTAAGGTAAAGGGCAGGGGCATGCCAAGCTTGGCCGCGCCGGCCCGGGTGTCGGCATGGGTGTAGAGGGCGTCGCGGCTGGGCACGAAGGCGGTGAATTCGCCGCCGGCCTCGCGCAGATGGGCGTAGGCCCCGCCCAGGGGCGTGGTGAGGTCCAGACGCACCGGCGCGGCGTAGTTGCCGAAAAAACGGTAATTGAGCCGGCCGCTCTTGCCGGCCCGGGCGAAGCTCAAGGAACCGGACAGGGAAAAGGCCTTGGCCGGCTCGTTCTTGGCCTGGGCGTCCAGGAAGGTCTGATAGACGGCCTTGGCCTCGTCGGCGGGGGTTGGCGCGCCGGGCTTGGCCGGGGCGCAGCCGCCGAGGGCGGCCACGGCCAGGGCGGCGAAAAGCAGCAGGCGGACGGGCAGGGCGCGGCGGCGCATTACAGGGCCTCCAGCTTCTTTTTCACGATGGCCGGGGTCTCGGAACCCAGCTCCAGGGCGCTGCGGTAGGCCTTGCGGGCCTCGTCCGTCCGGCCGGCGGCCACGGCGATGTCGCCGTAGTGCTCCCAGATGATGGCGTCCTTGACCTTGTGGGCGATGGCTTTCTCAATGGCGGCAAAGGCCGCGTCGGTCCTTTTGAGCTTGTACAGCGTCCAGGCCAGGGAATCGAGGAAAAAGGGATTGTCCGGCTCTTTTTCCAAGGCCTTCTCGATCATGGCAAGGGCCCGCTCCAGATCGCGTCCTTCCTCGGCCAGGGAGTAGCCGAGGTAGTTGAGCGCGTCAGGGTGGCTGCCGTCCTTGGCCACGATGCGTTCCATGACGGCCTTGGCCTCGTCGCGGCGTTTGAGCTTTTCCAGGCCCACGCCATAGCGGTAGAGGAGATCCAGGTCGTCAGGCCAGGTCGCCACGGCTTCTTCCAGGGTCTTGACCGCTCCGGCGACGTCGCCGGCCTTGTCCTTGACGGCGGCTTCCAGGGCGACAAATTCGCGACGGTCCGGGAAGCGCTCCCTGGCCTCGCGCACCACGGCGGCGGCGGCGGCCATGTTGCCGGTCTCGGAAGCGATCTGGACGCGAAAGCTCAGGCTCTTGTCGAAGTTCGGATTGTCGGCCGGCACCCTGGCCAGGATGGCCATGGCCGCCTTGGGATTTTTCTCGCCCTCATAGGTGAGCACGGCGTCATAAAAGGGCAGGTCGGGGCTGGCTGGGTCGGCGGCGCGCAGCATCTCGTAAACCTGCCGGGCCTGCTTGGGCTGGCCGGCCTCGACCAGGGCGGACATGGCGTCGAGGTACTGCGACTTGCCCGTGGGGCCTTCCTTGAGCAGGGCCAAGGCCTTGGCCGGATTTTTCTGGCGGATGGCCAGGCGCACGAGCTTGGCCCGCACCTCGGGCGATTCCTCGCCAAGGGACAGCATCCGCTGGTAGGCGTCCTGGGCGCCTTTGAAATCCCCTTCGGCTTCGAGCAGGGCGGCCAGTTCGGCCCAGGCCGGCATGAGGCCGGCGTCGGCGGCCACAGCGGCCCGGTAATGGCGTATGGCGTCCTTGGCCCGCCCGGAGCCGGCGGCGGCCTTGCCCATCAGATACTGCACCGTGGCGTCGCGCTCGGCCTCGGGAATGCGGGCAAGCAGCTCCCCGGCCTCCTTGGGGCGGCTGGCGTCGATCTCCAGCGAGGCCAGTTCCTGGACGGCGGCGTAGTCCTTGGGCTGGCTGGCCAGGAAGGCCTCCAGAACCTTGATGGCCTGGTCGTTGAGCCGGCGCATTTGATAGGCGTTGGCCAGGTAGAACGTGACCTGCCGGCTGGCGGGAAAGGCGGCTCGGGCCTGTTCCAGGGTTTCGGTGGCCTTTTCCCGCTCGTTTTGTCCCCAGTAGAGATTGGCCAGCTCCACGGAGAGGTCGGGCGAGGGGTGGCCGGCGGCCAGGCCGGCCAAGGTCTGGGCGGCTTCTTCCTTGCGGCCCTGGCGCAAAAGATCCTGGTAGACCAGGAACTGGTAATTCACCTCGGCCGATTGGGACAGGCCGCGCGCCGCGTAGGCATTGCGGGCCAGCCGGCTGGAGGCGCAAGAATTGGACAACAAACACGGCAAAAGCGCCAGGACCAGCAAAACCGGCAGGCGCGCCGGGAACAGGCGGTTTCGTGCTTCAGGCATGACCGGCATCCGTTGCGCCGGCCGGCCCGGCCGCCCGGCAAGGGGGCGGCTGGACCGGCTTTTCGGCGCTATTCGTCCTTGTGAATCCAATCCGAGGAAAAATCCTCGATGCGTTTGGACAGATGATCCTTGAGCTTTTCCAGGAGCCGGGATTCGATCTGGCGCACCCGTTCCCGGGTGATGCCGTATTTCGCGCCGATCTCCCGCAAGGTCACGGGGGAATCGGACAGAATGCGGTTGTCGAGCAGGTCGATCTCTTTCTCGTTGAGTTTTGGGCGGATGGACTGGATGTGCTTATCGAGCTGGTGCGAAATCTCGTCGCCGGCCAGGATTTCCTCGATGCCGGGCGTGAGCGCCGGCAGGAAGTCCAGGCGCGTGGACGTGGTGTCGTCGCCAAGGGACACGTCCAGGGACAGATCGTTGCCGCTAAGCCGCTGGTCCATCTCCACGATGTCGGATTCGGTGACGTTTAAAGCCTGGGAAAGCTGGGCGGCGCTGGGGTCGAAGCCGAGGCTTTGCAGGCGCTGGCGTTCCTTGTTCAAATTGTAGAACAGTTTGCGCTGGGCCTGGGTGGTCCCGATCTTGACCATGCGCCAGTTGTCCATGATGTACTTGAGGATGTAGGCCTTGATCCAGTAGGCGGCGTAATAGGAGAACTTGATGCCCTTGTCCGGGTCGAACTTGGTCACGGCCCGCATGAGGCCGACGTTGCCTTCCTGGATGAGGTCGAGCACGTTTTGCATCCAGCGGCGCTGGAAGTCCATGGCGATCTTGACCACCAGGCGCAGGTGGGAGGAAATGAGGCGAAAGGCCGCCTTCTGGTCGTTCGCGTCGCGCACCCGGCGGGCCAGTTCCTGTTCCTCCTCGGGCTTGAGCATGGGAAACTTCCCGATTTCACGCAGATAGAGCTGGAGCGGATCACGGGTCGAGAGCGACCCCTCGGAACGCGGGCGCGGAGCTGGCAGCGTGAAGGTATCGGCGGCGTCTATTTTGAGGTCAGGGTCGATGGTTGATTCGTGGGCGTCGTCGTCGTCGTCGGCGTCGAGCACCTCGGGCTCGACCGGGTCGAGGTCCGTGTCATCAGGGGAAATTTCTTGATCGTCGTGGATTTCCATCGGATACTGACCGTGCTTACGGGTGCGGTCGCACCGCTGGGGTTGGCCCGGGCCTTGTGCCCATGGCGGCAAAGGCGCTGTCTCGCATGCCTACCTCTCCCTGTAAAGTTTTGGTTTGTCCTTTTCAATGTTTTTCAGTAGACGGGCCGCGTTTCTCGTCAACGACAAGCGGGCCGCCGGCCAGCTGAAGGAGATATTGTGGGCGATTTCAGAAAGGCGCTTGCTGACGACGCGCTGCTGCTTTTCGACGGGGCCATGGGCACCCTGCTCCAGGGGCGGGGCCTGTCCGCTGGCCAGTCACCAGAGCTGTTCGGCCTGACGAACCCCGACGCCATCATCGGCGCGCATCGGGATTATGTCCAGGCCGGCTCCCGGGTCATCACCACCAACACCTTCGGCGGCTCGCGCTACAAGCTGCCGGCCGGCACGGACGTCGTCGGGCTCAACCGCGAAATGGCCCGTCTGGCCAGGCAAGCCGCCGGACCGGGCGTGTTCGTGGCCGGTTCCGTCGGCCCCACCGGCCACTTTGTCGCGCCCCTTGGCAAGGCCAGCCTGCGCGACCTGGTCGACGCCTTTGCCGAGCAGATTCGCGGCCTGGCCGAAGGCGGTTGCGACCTGATCATCGGCGAGACCCATTTCGATCTGGCCGAGGCCAAGGCCGTCATCCTGGCCTGCCGGCAGGTCTGTTCCCTGCCTGTGGCCATGTGCATGACCTTCGAGGGCGCGGCCAGCCTCACCGGTTCCGGTCCCGAGGTCTTTGCCGACGCCATGGAAAATTTGGGCGTCGACCTCATCGGCGTCAACTGCGGCCAGGGGCCCGACGACATGCGCCTGGTCGGCGAGGCTTTCTCGCGCCGCCTGAAAACGCCCTTTTTCGTCAAGCCCAACGCCGGGATGCCGCGTCTGGAAAACGGCCGCACCGTGTTCCCCATGGGTCCCGACGAGTTCGCCGAAAAGACGGCCCGCTTCGTGGACCTCGGGGCCAAGGCCCTGTCCGGCTGCTGCGGCACCACCCCGGCCCATATCGCCGCCTTGGGCGTTGCCCTTGCCCCTCGCAGCTGGAAGCGGGCCGACACCCCCGACCGCCCGGTCCTGGCCGTCACCTCGCGCGCCATGGTCGTGCCCATCGGCGGCGGCGCGCCCCTGGCCGTCATCGGCGAGCGCATCAATCCCACGGGCAAGGCCGAGCTGGCCGCCGAGCTGGTTGCCGGGGAATTCGCCAAAGCGCTCCATTTCGCCGAGGAGCAGACTGCGGCCGGGGCGCACATCCTCGACGTCAACGTGGGCGCGCCCATGGTCGACGAGACGGCCGTCCTGCCGGGGCTCGCCCTGGAGCTGGTCAAGCGCCAGCAGCTGCCCCTGTGCCTTGATTCCAACAACATCGACGCCCTGACCGCCGGCCTGTGGGCCTATCCGGGCACGCCCCTGGTCAACTCCATCAGCGGCGAACCCGGCCGCATGGAGCGCCTGGGTCCCATCTGCCGCGACCACGGCGCGCCGTTTATCTTGCTGCCGCTGAAGGGCCGCAAGCTCCCGGTCAGCGCCGCCGAACGCCTGGCCATCATCGAGGAGCTGCTTCTCCAGGCCGAGGGCCTTGGCATCCCGCGCCGCCTCATCCTGGTCGACGCTCTGGCGCTCACTGTCTCCTCCAAGCCCGAGGCCGCCCTGGCCTGCCTGGAGGTCATCCGGACCTGCCGGGACAAGTGGGGGCTGCCCACCGTGCTTGGCCTATCCAACATTTCCTTTGGCCTGCCGGCCCGGGAGCTCGTCAACAGCGCCTTTTTCGCCATGTGCCTGGGGGCCGGCATGGCCGCGGCCATCGCCAACCCCAACGTGCCGCGCCTCATGGAGACGCTGGCCGCCGGCGAGGTGCTCATGGGCCGCGATCCCCAGGCCGGGCGCTACATCGCCGGCTACGCCGGCTGGAAGCCGAGCTCGGGAGGCGAGAGCGGCACGGCCTCCGGCCCGGCCTCGGGCGGGGCCGACGACGGCGAGAGCCCGCTGCGCCGGGCCGTGGTCTACGGCCGTCGCGAAGAGGTGCTGGAGCGCATCGAAAAAGCCCTGGCCGAGGGCGCCGACGCGGCCACGCTCCTTGGCGAGGAGCTCATCCCCGGCATCATGAGTGTGGGCGAGCGCTACGAGCGCAAGGAATTCTACCTGCCCCAGCTTCTGGCCGCCGCCGAGGCCATGCGGGCCGGATTCACCCGGCTGGAGCCGCTTTTGACCGAGGCCGGCGAGACCGCCAAGGCCCGCATCGTCATGGCCACGGTGGAGGGCGACATCCACGACATCGGCAAGAACATCGTGTGCCTGATGCTCAAAAACCACGGCTTCGAGGTCATCGACCTCGGCAAGGACGTGCCGGCGGCGCGCATCGTGGAAGCGGCCGAGGAGCACAAAGCCGCCGTCATCGGCCTTTCGGCGCTCATGACCACCACCATGGTGCGCATGGAGGACACGGTGCGCCTGCTGCGCGACAAGGGGCTGGCCATCCCGGTCATGGTCGGCGGGGCGGTGGTCACCGAAGCCTTCGCCAAATCCATCGGCGCGGCCGCCTACGCCACCGACGCCGTGGACGCCGTGCGCCAGGCCAAGGCCCTGGCCGGCGGAGCCTAGGGCGCACCCTCGGAAATCGCCGATGGAGATTCGCGGACGCTGCGCGTAACAGTTGATTCATATTGGGAAATTCTGTCGCTCTTGTTGAGGAACGCGACGCTGGCCTTCACGGCCGACCGGGAGTAGTGAGCGGTGATCAGGATGTCGCCATGCGGTTCCCGAAAAGCGTGAAAGGCCAATTGCGAACCCGCGGCAGTAGGAAAAAACAGCTGGCGCGGCCCGGCGCGTTTGGAGTAAAAGCTCCTGGCGGCCGCGCCGCGCAATCGCACTCGTGGAGGACGCCGTTGCGTATTTCTTCTCTTTTGCTAGCTCTGGCGCTTTTGTGCCTGCCCGCCACCAAGGCTCTGGCTCAGGACGCCGGAACCATGAACGGCCAGGGCGTCCTTGACGCCGTGGTCGCGGCCCAGGGCAAGGTCGTGGTCATCGACTTCTTCGCTTCCTGGTGCAAGCCCTGCCTCATGGAGATTCCGGAGTTCATCGAGGCCCGCAAGCACTATCCCGCCGACAAGGTGGTCTTCATCGGCATCTCCCTGGACCAGGATCAAGGGCAGTACTTCCGCTTCGTCAAGCAGACGCCCTTCAATTTCCCGGTCTACCTGGCCGATCCCGACGTCATCAGCACTTTTGGCGTCAAGATGATTCCCAAGACCATCATCTACGACCCGGCCGGCCAGCAGGCGCTCAACCATTCCGGCTTCATGCCCGGCGAGATGCTGCGCCAGATTCTCGACAAGCTCATCGGCGGCGAGAAATGAACGGGCTTTTCATCCGCAAGGCGAGAATCCAGGACGTCAAGCAGATCCACGCGCTGCTCATGAATTGTGCCCGTAAGGAGTTCCTGCTGCCGCGCTCCTACAACCAGCTCTACAGTCATCTGCGCGACTTCTTTGTCCTGGCCGAGCACGACGCCCCGGGCGTTCGCGGCTGTTGCGCCCTGTCCATCTGCTGGGAGGACATCGCCGAGATCCGCTCCCTGGCCGTGGACGAGGACATCCAGAAGCAGGGCTGGGGCGGCAAGCTCGTGGAAGCCTGCCTGTCCGACGCCGTGACGCTCGGCATCTTCCGGGTCTTCACGCTCACCTACCGGCCGCACTTTTTCGAGCGGCTGGGATTTACGCCCGTGGAAAAGGAGCAGCTGCCCCAGAAGGTCTGGGCCGACTGCATCCATTGCCCCAAGTTTCCGGAGTGCGACGAAAACGCGCTCATCATGGAAATGTAGGCTTTTTCGCTTCATTTATTATAAAATCAGACGCGGGGAACAATGTCCGAGACCTTGCGAGAAGTGTTTGGCCAGGCGGCCATCGCCGCCCGGGTGGCCGAGCTTGGCCGTGACGTGTCGGCGGCCTACGCCGGCCAGGATGTGGTGCTGGTCGGCGTGCTCAAGGGCGCGCTGCCGTTCATGGCCGATCTGTTGCGGGCCCTGGATTTCTGCCCGGAACTCGATTTCGTGCGCGTGGCCAGTTACGGCGCGGGCGTGGCCCCGGGGGCGTTGCGGTTTCTCATGGACCTCGAAACCGACATCGCCGGACGCCATGTCCTGCTCGTTGAAGACATAGTGGACACCGGCCGCTCGTTGGCCTATCTCCTCAATATGCTTAAGGAGCGAAATCCGGCCAGCATCAAGGTCTGCACGCTTCTGGACAAGCCTTACCGCCGCGAGGTCGACGTGCCCGTGGATTTTGTCGGTTTTTCGGCCCCCCCGGTGTTCCTGGTGGGCTACGGCATGGACATCGGCGAACGGCTGCGGCGGCTGCCGGCGGTTTACGAATTGATTCAAGAGTAATGGCCTTGAAATTGCAGAGGTTGGCCTAAAAACGCAACCGGCGCGGGAAAGAAATCATGATCGTACAGTGCCCCAATTGCCAGGCCAAGTTCAACCTCCCCGACAACAAGGTCGGTCCCGACGGGGCCAAGCTGCGTTGCAGCAAATGCCGCAACGTCTTTCACGTCGACCCGCCCGCGCCGCCCGAGTCCTCGGATCTTGGCGGCCTGACGGATTTCGATTTTCCCGACGATCTGGCTCCGACCCCGCCCCGGGCCGGCGCGGCCGGCGGTGATCGCCCGGGGCCGTCCATTCCCGATGACGGCGTGCCGGGCGACCTGTTCCATTCCGAATCCTATGCCCCCCCGGCTGCGCCCAAGAAACAAGCCGCCTCCGAGCCGGACACCGACGACGATTTTCCGGGTGGTCCGGTGAAGCCTGGGTTTAGCCTCGACGACGTGGCTGACCTGCCCCTGCCGGGCAGCCGGCCGTCAAAAGAACGACGCAAACGGGTCCTGCTTCTTGGCGGCATCCTCGTCGGACTTTTGGCGGCGACCCTCGCCGCCGTGTATTTCCTTGACCTCATGCCTGGCAAGAAAGCGGCCAAGGACGCCGCCAAGCCGGCCGCCGAAACCGCTGCCCCAGCCGGCGACGCGGCCAAGCCGGCCGCCCCTGGAGCCGACGCCGCCAAGCCCGCCGCGCCGGCCGGCCAGGGTGCCCAGAAGCCCGAGGAAGCGGCCAAGGTCAAGGACATCATGCTGCAAAACGTGCGGCAATATTACGTTTCCAACGAAAAAGCCGGCCAGCTGTTTGTCATCGAGGGCAAGGCTGTCAACAACTTCAAGACACCCAAGGAAATGATCAAGCTCGAAGCCAGCCTGTTCGACGAAAAGGGCGGCACGCTGGTTTCCAAGGAAGAGCTGGCCGGCAACACCGTGTCGCTTTTCCAGCTCCAGGTCATGACCCGCGACGAGCTCAAAAACGCCCTGGCCTCCCAGGTCGGCGTGCTCACCAACAACACCAACATCGCTCCGGCCGGCGAAGTGCCCTTCATGATGGTCTTTTTCGATCCGCCCGAAGCGGTCAAGGAATTCGGCGTCAAGGTCGTGGACGCTAAGGACCCGCCCCGGCAGTAGGATGGCGGCCAAGACCAAGCGCACCTTCGTCTGCGCCGAATGCGGCGGGGCCTCGCCCACCTGGCGGGGCCAGTGCCCCCGCTGCGGGGCCTGGAACACCCTGGCCGAAAAGCTCGGTGGAGCAGCCCGAATCCCCGGCCCGGACGGTTCGCCGTCCGGGCTTCCCATTGTGCTGGGTGACCATCCCGGCGCGGATTTCAAGCCGTTTCCCACCGGCATCGACGGCCTCGACCGGGTGCTCGGCGGGGGGCTGACCCCGGGCGGAGCCGTGCTCCTTGGCGGCGAGCCCGGCATCGGCAAATCGACCCTGCTGCTCCAGTTGGCCGGCCTTGCCGCCGCCGCAGGCCGCCGCGTGGTCTACGTCTCGGGCGAGGAGTCCCTGCCCCAGCTCAAGTCCCGGGCCGAGCGCCTGGACGTGCTCCACGACGGGCTGCTCGCCGCCTCCACCACTGACGCCGGTGCGGTCGTGGACATCCTGGGCGCTTCTCCCGCCCCGGACCTCGTCATCCTCGACTCCGTCCAGACCATGCACGCCGCCGGGGTCGAAGGCCCGGCCGGCTCGGTTTCCCAGGTGCGGGCCGTGGCCGCCGCCTGCGTGGAAGCGGCCAAGCGCGGCGACGCCTGCCTGGTCCTGGTCGGCCACGTCACCAAGGACGGCCAGATCGCCGGCCCCAAGCTCCTGGAGCACATGGTCGACACGGTGCTCTACCTCGAAGGCGAACGCCGCCACCTCTTTCGCATCCTGCGGGTGCTCAAAAACCGCTACGGCCCGACGGACGAACTGCTGGTCATGGAAATGCGCGAAGCGGGCCTTAACGAAGTGCCCGATCCCTCGACGTTTTTCCTTGGCGACCGGGACCCGGCCGTGTCCGGATCGGCCGTGGTCATGGCCATGGAAGGCCGGCGGCCCTTTGCCGTGGAAGTCCAGGCCCTGGCCGCCAAGTCGTTTCTCTCCATGCCGCGCCGGGCGGCCCTTGGCCTCGACGTCGGCCGGCTCCACTTGCTCCTGGCCGTGCTCGAAAAACGCCTGCGCTTAAACCTCGGCCAGACCGACATCTACGCCAAGATCGGCGGCGGCCTCAAAATCGCCGATCCGGGCCTGGATCTCGGCATCGCCGCCACTGTCCTGTCCTCCTTCTACGACCGTCCCCTGCCGGCCGGCGCGGTCTTCTGGGGAGAAGTCGACCTGTCCGGCCGCATCCGGCCGGCCGCCGCCCACGAGACCCGCCTCAAACAGGCCGAACGCCTGGGCTACGGCCCCATCATCAGCCCCGACAGCGGCAAAGGCCGCCCCAAAGCCGATAACCTCGGCGATCTGGCGCGGTTGTTGTTCTCGTAAGCGGGGAATGAAAAGCGCAAGAGGGAAGAGGCCTCCGGCGTCCGGGGGGCTAAGCCCCCCGGACCCCCT
>ALAO01000267.1 GCA_000307955.1 Solidesulfovibrio magneticus str. Maddingley MBC34
GCCGGGACGGCGGTTCCTCCGGCGAGCGCCGCGACCCCCGTCGCGACAGCGGGCGCGACGGCGGACGCGAGCAGACCCGCGACGGCGGTCGTGACCACGGTCGGGACGGCGGCCGCGAGGGCGGCCGCGATCCGCACCGCGAGGCCGAACGCCGCCGCGACGCCGCGCCGGCCGCTTCCGAAGCCGACGCCCCGCCCCATGAAGCCGGCGGCCAGCCCCGGGAACCGCAGCCCCGCGATGGGCTGCCCCGCGAGGGCCAGGGCCGCGACGGCCAGTCCCGCGAGCAGCAAGGCCGCGACGGAGCCTCGCGCTCGTCCCGGCGTTCCCGCCGCTCCGGCCGTCGGCCCGGCCGCCCGACCGGTCCCGGCGGGACGTCCGCCCCGGGCGGCGACAGCGCGCCCGAAGCCCAGCATAACCCCCGCCAGCGGTCCCGGCGTCCCGAGGGACGCCCCCAGGGCGGCAAACCTTCCCGTGAACCGGAGAGCGGATCGTGAATCGCTTTTTTATCACCACGCCCATTTACTACGTCAACGCCAAGCCCCATCTCGGCCACGCCTACACCACCACCGTGGCCGACGCCCTGGCCCGGTTCCATAGGCTGTGCGGCGAGGACGTCTTTTTCCTGACCGGCACCGACGAGCACGGCGACAAGATCGCCGAGGCCGCCGCCAAGGCCGGCCAGACGCCCAAGGAATACGCCGATTCCATCAGCGGCCTGTTTTCCTCGCTGTGGCCGGAGCTTGGCATCACGCCCTCGCGCTTTATCCGCACCACCGACCCGGACCACATCGCCGCCGTGCGCCGGGCTCTGCAGCTTGTTTATGACAAGGGCGACATCTATTTCGGCGAATACGGCGGCCATTACTGCAAGGGCTGCGAGCGGTTTCTGACCGAAAAGGAGCTGGTGGACGGCCTGTGCCCGGACCACAAGGTCAAGCCCGAGTACATCGCCGAGAAGAACTACTTCTTTCGCATGTCCAAGTACCAGGGCCAGCTTTTGGAGCACATCAAGGCCAACCCGGACTTCATCCGGCCGCGCCAGTACCGCAACGAGGTCGTCAGCCTCCTCGAATCCGGGGCGCTGGACGATCTCTGCATCTCCCGGCCCAAGTCGCGCCTGACCTGGGGCGTGGAGCTGCCCTTTGATCCGAATTTCGTCACCTACGTCTGGTTCGACGCGCTGATCAACTACCTGACCGCCGCCGGCTGGCCCGACGCCCCGGATTTTGACGCCTGGTGGGGCGTGGCCGAGCATCTGGTGGCCAAGGACATCCTCAAGCCCCACGCCGTCTTTTGGCCCACCATGCTGCTGGCCATGGGCTTGCCGCTGTATAAGCACTTAAATGTCCACGGCTATTGGCTGGTGCGCGACACCAAGATGTCCAAGTCCCTGGGCAACGTGGTCGAGCCGCGCGAGATGGCGGCCAAGGCCGGCCTGTCCGGGATGCGCTATTTCCTGCTGCGCGAAATGGTCTTCGGGGCTGACGCGAGCTTCACCGAGGAGGGCTTTGTCGGGCGCTTCAACGCCGACCTGGCCAACGACCTCGGCAATCTGGCCAACCGCACCCTGGCCATGACCGCCAAGTATTTCGGTTCGACGTTGCCGGCCGGCGAGGAGGCCGAGCCGGCCGACGGCGAGCTGGTCCAGCTGGCCGAGACGGCCGTGGCCAACTATCTGGCCCTATTCCGCCAGGCCCAGTTCTCCCGGGCCCTGGACGCCTTGTGGGAGCTGGTGCGCGGACTCAATCGCTACATCGACGCCATGGCCCCCTGGACGCTCTTCAAGGAGGGCCGGGTCGATCGCCTGGCCACGGTCATGCGAAACGCCCTGGGCGGCCTGCGCACGGTGGCCGCCTGCCTGCTGCCGGTCATGCCCGAGGCGTCGGCCACGCTGCTGACCCAGCTCGGCCAGGACCCGGCCGCCGTCAACCTCATGGACGAGGCCAAGGGCTTTACGCCCCTTGCCGCCGCCACCCAGGTGGCGGCCACCTCCAACCTCTTCCCGCGCCTGGACCCGCCGGTCCGGGAGGAAGCGGCCGCGCCCAAGGCGGTCAAGCCGGCCAAGCCCGCTCAGGCCGACAAGGGCAAGTCCAAGGAGGCCCCGGCCAAGCCCGGGCCGGCCGCCGAGGTGGAATACGACGACTTCGCCAAGCTCGACCTGCGTCTGGGCAAGGTGGTCTCCGTGGCCCCCGTGCCCGGGGCCGACCGGCTCTACATCGTCCAGGCGGACATCGGCGAGGAGGCCCCGCGCCAGGTGGTGGCCGGGCTGGCCGAGCACTTCAAGCCCGAGGAGCTTCTCGGGGCCCAGGTGACCATCGTGGCCAACCTCAAGCCGCGCAAGCTGCGGGGCGTGGTCTCCCACGGCATGATCCTGGCCGTGCGCCATGCCGGGGGCATGGCCCTGATGACAGCCTCGGTTCTGGTGGCCCCGGGGGATCGCGTCTCCTAAGAAAATCACCATTTTTGTAAAAAACGGCGGGTTTTTGCCGCCGTTGACTTGAAGCCCTCTTGTGTTACGAAAGGAAGCACTAGAGGGCTTTTGCGTGTCGGCCGGCCGGGCCACGTGGGGTGGGTTCGGCCGGCCGCCGCACGTCTTCATTCCTGTCGCGGAGGGGGGCTCATGCGACTTTCCTTGCAGTTGCGGTTGACGCTGACGACCATTGTCGGTTTCGCCTTGGTGGTGCTGGCGGCCAATGTCGCCGTGTCCTGGCGTCTGTCGGACCTGACCGGGACGGCCCGGGAACAGGTCGCCAAGGTGCGCCGTGATCTCGGCTCCGCCGAGGCGTCGGCGGCCAAGGCAGACCTCGAATCCCTGGACGCGGCCCTGGCCGCCTTGCCGGGTCAGGCCGCGGTCGTGTCGGTCGGAGCCGGCGGGGCCTGCGCCGTCGGCATTGTCCTGGTTTTCCTGGCCCTGATCGGTCGCCATCTCATGCGTCCCCTGGACATGCTGGCCGGCTACGCCGACGACGCGCGCCAGGGCCGGGCCGAGCCGTTGCCGGATGATCCCCGCTTCATTGGCCGTCTGGGGCGGCTGCGCGACAGCCTGCAAGCCCTGGTCGCCGCCCAGGCCAGTCAGCTCGCCTTGGTGCGCGACCATGCCGCCGAGGCCGACGCCCAGGCCGCCGCCGCCGAAAAAGCCAGCCGCGAAGCCCGGCTGGCCGTCAAAAAGGATGAAGTCCGCCGCCAGGGCATGCTCGGAGCCGGCGAAACCCTGGAGGGCGTGGCCGACTCCATCAAGCAGGCGACCGGCTCGCTGCGCCAGGACGCCCGGGACGTCTCGGCCGGGGCCGAGGAGCAAAAGACCCGGGTGGACGACACCGCCGCCGACGTGGACGTGATGGTGGAGGCCACCGTGGCCGTGGCCCGGGCCGCCGAGCAGGCCGCCGGAGCCGCCGAGGAGGCCCGTCGCCGGGCCGCCGCCGGGGCCGCCGTGGTGGACGACTCCGTGGCCGCCATCGGCCGGGTTTCCACCCTGGCCGCCGCCCTCAAGGACAACATGGCCGGCCTGGGCCGCCAGGCCGAATCCATCGGCCAAGTCATGACCGTCATTTCCGACATCGCCGACCAGACCAACCTGCTCGCC
>ALAO01000268.1 GCA_000307955.1 Solidesulfovibrio magneticus str. Maddingley MBC34
GATGGCGGCGTTGAGCGCCAGCAGGTTGGTCTGGTCGGCGATGTCGGAAATGACTTCCATGATGGCCCCGATGCCCTGGGCCTTTTGGCCGAGGGCTCCCATGTCGTCCTTGAGGCTCCGGGCCTGGTCGGCCACCTGGAAGATGCCGCGCACCACCTCGTCCACCACGCAAGCGCCTTCCTCGGCCCGCTTGCGGGCGGCGTCGGCGGCGTCGGCGGCCTCGGAAGCATTCTTGGCCACCTCCAGCACGGTGGAATTGAGCTGCTCCATGGAGCCGGCGGCCTCGGCGACCTGGCGAGACTGGTCCTCGGTCCCTCGGGTGGATTGCTCGATCTGGGCGGCCAGTTGCTGGGAGGCGCTGGTCACGGCCTCAACCACGACCTCGATGCGTTCGGCGGCGTGGAGCATGCCTTCCATCTTGGCGGTTTCAGCCAACCGGCAGGCCTCGTCGGCCTTGGCCCGGTCGGCCTTGGCGCATAGGGCGTCGGCTTCGGCCTGCTGCCGGGCGGCGGCGGCCTCATCCATGCGGCAACGGATGGCGCCGGCCATGGCGGTCAGGGCCTTGGCCAGAACGCCGGTTTCGTCGGCCCGGGAAACGACGAGGGCCCGGTCGGTCTCGCCTTTGGCCACGGCCCGGGCGAAGTCCATGCAGGCCAAAAGCGGTCCGACCAGCACCCTGGACTGCCACCAGGCCAAGGCGGCAAACAGGAGCAGGCTGCAAAGGCCGGCCAGGCCGATCTGCTTGATGATGGCGTCGCGGGCGGCCATGGCCTGGGAGATGTCCACGCCGACGAAGATCATGCCGACGATGTTGCCGCCGTTTTTGAGCGGCTCGTAGGCGGTGCGGTAGGCGTGGCCGAACAGCGTGTTGTCGCCGAAATAGGTTTTGCCCTGGCGCAGCACCTCGTCGACGATGGTCTTGTTTTCAAGGGCGGTGCCCACGGCGCGCTTGCCGTCGACCACAAGGGAGGTGGAGACGCGGGTGTCGCCGTAAAAGATGGTGGCCTCGGCTCCCAGATCCTTTTTCACGCCGTCGACAAGGGTGCTGTTGTTGGAGAGGTCCTGGCCGACGATGACCACGCCGATGACGGCCCCGTCCTTTTTGATGGGCGCGTAGGCGCGGATGGAAAAGCGCACCGTGTTGCCGGATTCGAACACGGCGCAGGCTTCGCCGGCCAGGGCGCGCTTGACGCCTTCCTGGTTGCCGATGTTGTCGCCGGCCTTGTCGTTGTGGGCCCGGGCCACGACGTCGGCCTTGGCGTTGGTGAAGACCACGAGGTCGGCCTTGCCGCCGGCCATAAGCGTCTTGCCGAGATCGCGCAGCTTGGCCGTGTCGCCGGCCAGAACGGCGTCGATGACATTGGGGCGGCCAGCCTGGGTCCGGGCCATGTCGGCGTAGACTTCCTTGTAAGCGAGAATCTGACTGTCCAGGACGTTGAGATAGCTCCTGACCGCCTGGGCGGTGACGGCTTCGTAGCCGTCCTTGACGCTGACATAGGCCACGGCCTGGATGATGGCCACGGTAGCGACGACGGAAGCAATGACCAGGGCCATGATCTTGGCCGCGATGGAAACCCGCATAACGTCCCCCTCGGAGTATCCCAGCGGCTCGGCTGTCTCGACAACGGCCGTCGAGACCCGCGGCTTTCCGGACCTGCCTCGCGGCAGGGGTGGCGCTTATGGGCTTTCCTCTCCTAGCAACGTCGGCGGGGGGAAGCAAGTTTCCTTTCGTATAGGTAATTTTTACACAGTTACGGCTGGAATCTGGCTTCGCTATTTGTACGTCGACTCATTGATATGGCAACACAACGATTCTTTTGAAATTCGATCGCCGTCAAACAGCTTTCCACAAGAGAGAGGGAGACAAAATTTTCCAACCTTTTTTGGAAATGTTCTTTTCTTTTTCTTCCAACAATCCTGTCGTCAGCTGGCGCGCTCCATTAATCGCTCCACGCCTGGGCCGGCCTCAGAGATAGGGTTTTTGTTCAAAATTTCACGTTCTCGAGGGCGCTGTATAAGTATTTCGAATGAACTCATGTTATTAATGGCACAATCTCCGCCCCGGCCTTCCCGGGCCGTCACAGCCCGCGCAAGCGCCGATCGAAATCGTATTCCCGGGAGGTCACATGGGACTCCAGGCGCGAGAGCCGGGCGTCCAGGTCCTTGAAACGGCGGGACACGTCGGCCGCCGCCCGGCCGAGCCGGCCCGTATCCGCGTCCTGGCCCGTCTCGGGGGCCAGGGGCACGATGAAGGCGGCGGCAAAGTAGAGAAGCGCCGCCGTGAAGCCGGTGGACACGAACAGCACGATCACAAAGGCCCGCACCACCCAACGCGGCAGGCCGAGATAGTCGGCCAGCCCCCGGCACACGCCCAGGGCCAGGCCGTTTCGGGATCGATAGAGCTTGCGGCGCCCGGGAAAATCGTCGTTACGGCTTCTCATGTCCGCCTCGTTTGCCGGACGCTTCCGGCATCAGGGTTTCCAGGTTGTCCAGGCGTTCTTCCAGACGGGCCAGTCCGGCGCGCACCTCGTCCACCACGGCCATGGCCGCTTCCTCGTCGCGGCCGCGCACCCGGTCGTCGCGGCGGCGCAACTGGCGCAAAACGAGGATGGCCGCGACCACGAGAAGCACTTTGACCACCAGCGGCACGTGGCCGATATAGATTGTGTGTTCCAGCACTGCTTATCCTTTTGCAACAGCGTGTCCGTCTTGGGGCCGCGACGGTCGTCAGGCTCGGACCCTTGGGCCAGTGTCTCTCCGGCCGGGGAACCCCGCCACCCCATACCCCTTTTCCCCAAGTGGGGGGCCGGGGGCCTCAGGCCCCCGGCGGAGAGGGTAAGGCAGAGGCCAGCGCCTCTCC
>ALAO01000269.1 GCA_000307955.1 Solidesulfovibrio magneticus str. Maddingley MBC34
CCAGCGGAGAGGTCCAGGAGAGGCAGCGCCTCTCCTGGCCACCGGAGGCATTCCCCCGCTTTCCCCGCCTACTGCGCCGCAGGCGCTGGAGCAGCCTTCAAGTGTTCCAGCAGAATACGCCGCACTTCGCGGATGGCCAGGGGGTGGTCCTGGGCGCTGTGGCCGGAGTGGACGATCTTTTCCGATTGCGCGCCGTCGAGGTGGGAGCTCCAGTAGGGCACGATACCGTCGGAGCCGCCGGCGACGTCGGCCTTTTTCTCGTTGCCGATAATGGAATGGTAGGGCGTGGCCAGGGGCTTTTCGACCAGGATCTTGAGCGCCTGGTTGTTGGGCGAGAGGCTGTCGACGCCGGTCGGCATCTTGTCGACGGCGACCTGGGCGCCGTCCGGCGTCTTGCCGGCGTGGGCCAGGGCGGCGGTGACCGCGCCAAAAGGCTTGAGCACCGTCAGCGGCAGGGTAATCAGCGTGCGGCCGATCTTGCCGACGATGCCCAGCGCCATTTCCGAGCCTCGATGGGGCGTGGCGATGAAGACCACCCGCGTAATGTAGGGCCGTCGGGAGAAGAAGAAGGTGCGGCGCATGGCGTCGCGCACGTCGGGCGACACGGCAAGCGTCTCCAGCGGCGCTTTGGAAAAGGCGTTCCAGAGGTCGTCGCCGCTGTCTTCCACCAGGGTTTTGGTCAACAGGCCGCCCATGCTGTGGCCCACCACCACCATGTCGTTGAAGGCCGGATTGTTGCCGGCGGGGTCGAAGACGCGGCGGGCCTCGTCCAGGGAAGCGCGCAGGGAGCCGGCCGAAAAAAGCATGGGATTGCCGGTGGGATAGCGGAAGAACCAGAACTGGTAGCGGGCGCGCAATTCGGGGTCGCCCATGAGGCCGTTGAACATGGGGGCCCAGGTGGTCGGCGAGGACAGCAGGCCGTGGACGAAGACCACGGGGATCTTGTTCGGGTCGTAGGGCTGGAGCATGTAGAGGCGGGTGAGGTTCTCCCAGGCGGCCGGATTCATCATGCCTTCGAGGCCGCTTGGTTCGGGAGAGTTTTGCATCATGAAGGCCAGGGGCGTGGTCAGGTCGCTTTCCAGGGGGATGCGCCGGCCGGCCACGTCCAGGGCGTCGGTCTTCATGGGGTCGTGGATCTCGAAATCGGCCTCGTAGATCCGGTTGCGCGGCTTGGCCGCGTCGGCGACCGGGGCGAAACGCAAAAAGACGGTGGCGGCGTAGGTCTGACGCACGGGCGGGATGAAGCGCTCGGCCGGGGCGAGCTTGTCGCCCTCGGGCGGACGGCGCACCACGGCCACGGGCACGCCAAGGCCCAGGCGCACCTGCTCCGGCGTAAGCCCCCGCACGTCGAATTCGTAGGCCAGATGGAAGCTTTCCACTTCCTCGGGACTAAACGTCAGCTCCGAGCGCCGCTCGGCCAGGCGCACCCGGCCCATGAGCCAGGGAAGCTCCTTGCCCTTGGCGTAGCGCAGGTTGGTGGCCCGGGCATACAGCAGCACGTTGGCCAGGGAGCGGTTGTAGAACTCCATGGCTTGCCTGGAATAGGGATGGTAGACGTCGAGCACCGGCCGGTAGGTGTCGTCGAAGAGATAGGCGTAGGCGTAGACGGCGCTGGAGAGATAGAACATGGCCGCCTTGGCCGGATCGCTTTTGCTTTTGACGGCCTCGCGGTAGCACAGCTCGGCCAGGGCAAAAAGCGCCTCGCGGTCCTTTTCGTCCCGGGCTTCGGCGTCCAGGGCGGACAGCATGGTTTCGGGGTCGGCGGCCAGCGAGGCTTCCAGGTCGCGCTGGCGCACGAAGCGCAGGGTGCGCTCGGAAGGCCGGTCGGAATTGAGCGCCGTGCGGTCGAGCTTGGCGGCCCGGTCGTCCAAGGAAGCGGGGCGCACGCCGATGCGGGCGCAGCCGCACAGGAGCACGACGAAAAGCAGCGACGACAACAAGGCGAACGACGGCAGGCGTTTTGGCATGGGTATCCTCGCGGCGACGTTTGGCGGCGGACCAACAAACACGCCGCGTCAAAAGCGTCGTCTTGTACGACAGCCGGCACGGGCGGTAAAGCCTCAATCGCGGCCGGCCGCGATGCTGCGCGACAGCGGGCAAGGCGTCCAGGCCCGTCCGTTGCTTGCGCCGCCATTGTTGCCAGACCTTTCCAAAAAGCCTATAAGGAAACACACTCTTTTCCCTTAACCTGGAGTCGCCCATGAACCGCTTGAGCTTGTGCTTCCTGACGGTGTTGGCCGCCCTTTCACTCTTCTCCTGCAACGGTCTCGACGCCGTCAGTCAAACGGACATTTCCGGAACGCCGACGGTGTACGCCACGGTCAACAAGGAGCCGAATCCGAAACTTGTGGGCTGCTATCTGCGCAGCCGGCCCAGCGAATATAACCGGCCCAACAAGTACGAGTACTGCCTGGTCAAAAGCACCGGCGGCTACGCGCTCTACTACTACATGATGGACGGCAAATCCCTCAACACCTTCAAGGGCTGGACCGGGGCATCCATAGACGGCAACTGCCTGACGGCCCAGTATGACGGTTCGACGTATTGCGTCAAAGACGGCGAGGTCATGCAGACCACCGCCGGCAGCAGCGATCAGCACCGCATGTTGCCCATGAACTGACGCCGGGTTTCACACGCGCTCCAGCGACACTACGGATTTTAGGGGAAGCTGTATGTCCGGACAATTGCTTGGTTGGCTTGGCGCGGCGGCGGCATCACTGGCCGCCGCCGTATTGCTGGGATGGTTCGTGGACGCCACCGGGGCCGTGGCCGGCCTGGTGGGCGGGGTGATTCCGGCGGCTACGGCCTGCGCCGCCATCTTGGCCCTTGGCGGCGCGCGCCAGCGCCAGGCCAAGGCCATGGCCGAAGCCCTGGCCGCTGTGGCGGCCGACCGTTCGCCCGACGCCGGAGACCTTTCTCCCGAGCTGGCCGAAGCCCTGGCCGGGCTGGCCGAGTCCGTGCGCACCACCCGGGGATTTCTCTCGGGCATCACCAAGGGGCTGCCCATCCCCTACCTGCTGGTCGATCCCCAGGAACGCACGCTTTTTACCAACCAGGCCACCCTGGACATGCTGGAGATCGACGGCCCGCCCGAGCGCCAGCTCGGCCGCACCCTGGCCGAGGTGTTCTACAATGACCCCGGACGCCCCACGGTGGTCGGCAAGGCCATGGGCGACGGGACGGTCTTTTCCAACAAGGAAGTGACCATCACCGGCCACAGGGGCGGCCGCCGCGACGTGTTCTACAATGTTTTCGCCCTGCGCGACGCGGCGGGAGCGGTCATCGGCGGTCTTTGCCTCTATCTCGACGTGACCGAACTGCGGGCCAAGGAAGCGGCCATCTGCCAGCAAAACGACCAGACCGCCGAACTGGCCCGCCGGGCCGGCGGCCTGGCTTCCGACCTGGCCGACGCGGCCCGGGTGCTGGCCGAACAGGTGTCCCAGGCCAGCCGGGCCGCCGATGACCAGAAGACCCGCATGGGCCAGGTGGCCGCCTCGGTGACGAGTTTGGGGCACGGCGCGCGCAACATCGCCGGTTCCGCCGGCGAGGCTGGGGACGTGGCCCAAAAAACCCGCGACCAGGCCGCCGGAGCGGCCGACACCATGGCCAAGGTGCTGGCCGGCATGAACGAACTGTCCGGCAAGGCCGTCGCCCTGGGCAACCACATGGACACGCTCTCGGCCCAGGCCACGGAAGTGGGCGGCATCCTCGGGGTCATCTCCGACATCGCCGACCAGACCAACCTGCTGGCC
>ALAO01000270.1 GCA_000307955.1 Solidesulfovibrio magneticus str. Maddingley MBC34
ACGAGATCCGCACGCCCATGAACACCATCCTCGGCATGGTGGACGTGCTGCGCGGCACCGAACTCTCCGCCCGCCAGCAGGAGTTCCTGCGCACCCTGGAGCTGGCCGGCGAATCCCTCATGGCCCTTTTGACCGACATCCTGGAATTGTCGAAAATCGAATCCGGCGTGTTGGAGATGGCCGAAACAGCCTATGATCCCCTGGATCTGGCCGGCCAGGTCGTGACCCTGCTTTCGCCCCAGGCCCAGGCCAAGGGGCTGGCGCTTCGCCTGGAGGCCGCTCCGGACGCCCCCAGGCAGGCCGTGGGCGACCCCGACCGCATCCGCCAGGTGCTGATTAATCTCGTGGGTAACGCCGTGAAATTCACGGCCGCGGGCGAGGTGGTCCTCAAGCTGTCCCTGCTGCCGGCCCGGCTATCCCGCGAGGAGCTCCTCTTTGCCGTGTCCGACACCGGCATCGGCATTCCGGCCGATAAACGCGACGCCATTTTCAAGCCCTTCACCCAGGTCGATTCCACCACCACCCGGGCTTATGGCGGCACCGGGCTTGGCCTGGCCATCTGCGCCCTGCTCGTGGACGGCATGAACGGGCGGCTGTGGCTGGAATCCGAGCCCGGCGCGGGCAGCGTGTTTTATTGCGCCTTGCCCCGGGAAGCCGGGGTCGGCCGCCTCGCTCCCATCCCCGTCCGGGCCGCCCCAGCCGGGACCCCGGCCGGCCGGCGGCTGCTCATCGTCGAGGACAGCGAACCCAACCGGCAAATCTACGAGGCCTTCCTCGAAGACCTGCCCCTGGCCGTGACTTTTGCCCACACCGGAACCCAGGCCCTGGAGCGCGCCGAGACGGGGAGCTACGACGCCGTGGTCATGGACATCCAGCTCCCCGACATCGACGGGCTGACCGTCATCCAGGAGATCCGCCGCCGTGAAGCCGCTGCCGGCCGGCCGCCTTGCCCCATCCTGGTGGTCACGGCCTTCGCCTTCCGCGAGGAAAGCGAGCGGGCCGCCGCCGCCGGGGCCTCGGGCCTTCTGACCAAGCCCATTCAAAAGAGCGTCTTTCTGGCCCATCTCGGCCAGTTGCTGGGCGAAGGCTCCCTGGACCAGACGGCCCCGGAACCCCGGCCATGGACAGCTTCCGCTGATTCGGGCTAAATAGAAAACTGATCTTATCAACCCCAGTCCAGGAGACGCCGCATGGCCTCCAAAACATCCCCCTCCGACGCCATGGCCGCCGAACTGCGCGAAATCATCCGCCACGCCGGCGCCCTGGTGGACGCCACCGCCGACGAAGCCGACGAACGGGTCCAAAAGGTCCGTGAACAGCTGGAAAAACGGCTGGATGCCGCCAAAAGCAAATACGCCGACCTCGACGAGCTGCTGGACCGCAAGATCGAGGCCGCCGACCGCCTCGTCCACGACAAACCGTACCACGCCGTGGGCGGCTCCTTTCTGCTGGGGCTGCTGCTGGGTTGGTTCATGAGCCGCAAGTAGTGGCCGATACCTTCGCCGCCCTGTCGGAACTCCTGGCCGCCGCCGGCCGCATGGCCGGGCTGGCCCTGGACGTCGTGGTCGACCGGCTGGAACTGCTGGGCCTGGAAGCCCGGGAGGTCAAGGTCCGGCTGGTCCAGATGCTTCTTTTGGCCGTTTTCGGCGCGGCGCTGTTCCTGATGGGCCTGGGCTTGGCCTTGGTGGCCCTGTTTTTGGCCCTGCCGCCCCAGTGGCGGCTGTGGCTGGCTGCCGGCGGCGGGGCGGTGTTGCTGCTGCTTGGAGCCTGCGCCCTCCTTGTCCTGCGTCGTCGGCTGGCCCGGCTGCCCCTGGCCTTTTCCCAGTCCGTGGCCGAGCTCAAAAAGGACCGGGCATGTTTCTAGACGGCAAACTGCGTGAATTGGCTCGGGCGCGTCAGGACCTGGGCCTTCGCATCGAACTCTCCCGCCGCCTGCTGCGGTTGGAATCGGCCATGGCCCGCGACGGCCTGCGCCGGGGCTTTGACGAAGTGCGGCTGGGCGTCGGCCTGGCCAAGTGGTTTTTCTCCCGCATCGCCGGGCGTTGACCAAACGTCTGGGGCGGCAAGGAGCGACGCGTGCGACTGTTTTCCAGCCTGTCGATCCGCAGCGGCCTGGTGCTCACCGCCTTGCTGGCCGTGCTGCCGGCCCTGGCCTTGCAGTTGGCCACCGGACTGGAGCATCGCCGCCATCTGGAAACCGAGGCCAAAGCCGAAGTCTTCCGGGCCGCCGCCGCCATGGCCGAAGTCCAGGAAAGCATCACCGACAGCACGCGCCTGCTGCTCACCGCCCTGGCCGCCATGCCTGAACTGCGCGCCAGGGACGCCGCCGCCTGTTCCGCCCTGTTCGCCACGCTCCTGGACAAAAACCCTCTCTATACCAATATTCTGGCCGCGGACGCCAGCGGCGACATGTTCGCCTCCGGCCTGCCGTTTGCCCTTCTCAACTTCAGTGACCGCAAATATTTTCGTGACGCCATGGCCACCCGCCAGTTCGTGGCCGGCGAGTACGTCGTCAGCCGCACCACCGGCACGCCGTCCTTTCCCTTTGCCCTACCCATCCTCGACGAGACCGGACAGGCCGTCGGCGTGTTGATCGCCGCCGTCAAGCTCGATTCCTTCGACGCCGTCTTCGCCAGGTTGCACATGCCTGGCGCAGCCAACCTGGGGCTGGCCGACCGCAACGGCATCCGGCTTTTTTACCGGCCGTTTAATCCGGCCAATCCCGTGGGCAGCCCCATCCGGCCGGCGGTCTACGACGCCATCCAGGCCGGCGGCGACGAAGGCTTGGCCTTGCTGCCCGGCTCCGATGGTGTCCTGCGCTACTACGCCTTTCGCAAGCTGCGCCTGTCCCCGACCGCGCCGCCCTACATGAACCTTGTCGTCGGGCTGCCCGAGAACGTTGTCCTGGCCCCGGCCAACAAGGCGCTGATCGAGAACCTCGGCCTGCTGGCCGCCGCCGCTGCCCTGGCCCTGGGCGTGGCCTGGGCCGTCGGCGGCCCCATCCTCTCCCGCCGCCTTTCCCGCATCGCCGACACCGCCGCCCGCATCGGCCAGGGCGACCGCCAAGCCCGAACCGGCGTTCCCCATGACGCCTCGGGCATCGGCACGGTCGCCGCCAGCCTCGATGCCATGGCCGACCGGCTCGCCGCCAGCGACGCCGAACGCGACCGGGCCCTGGCCGCCCTGCGGGCCAGCCAGCAGCGCCTGGCCCACATCACCGCCTCCATGCCCGACTGGATATGGGAGACCAATACCGACTGTCGCTACGTGTATATGGGTGAAAGAGTAAAGGATGCCCTGGGGTATGAGCCGGCCTCGCTGATTGGCCGCAGCGTTTTCGATGGGTTGGCCCCGGGCGAGGAGGAAACCATGCGCCCGGTCGTGACCAAGGCCCTGGAAGCCTTGTCGCCCATCCGCGACCTCATCAACTGGCGCATCGCGGCCGACGGCACGCGCCGTTGCCTCATGTGCAACGCCGTGCCCTGGCACGACGAGGACGGCACGTTTCGCGGCTACCGGGGCGTGTCCAAGGACGTCACCAAATGGGTCGAAACCGACCGGGCCGTGCGCGCCTCGTTGGCCGAAAAGGAGATTCTGCTCAAGGAAGTCCACCATCGGGTGAAAAACAACCTCCAGATCATCTCCAGCCTGCTCTATCTCCAAGCCGAGCAGGTGGACGACCCCGTGGCCCTGGAGAGCTTCCGCGTCAGCCGCAACCGCATCGCCTCCATGGCCCTGGTCCACGAGGAAATCTACCGCTCCACCGACCTTGCCCGCATCCGCCTCGACAACTACATCCGGGACCTTCTGCCCAAGATCTTCGGCCAGGTCGGCCAGGGCGCGCCCATTGCCGTGGACTGCCGCCTCGACCCGGTCACCGTGCCCATCGAACAGGCCGTGCCGGCCGGCCTTGTTATCAACGAACTGCTCACCAACGCCCACAAGCACGCCTTTCGGGACAACGCGCAGGCCCGCCTCGACGTGACCCTGGCCGTGCGGGACGGTTTCGTGGAAATCGTCGTGGCCGACAACGGCCCCGGTCTACCCCCGGATTTCGCCGTGGAAAGCACCGGTACCCTTGGAATGCAGCTCGTCGGCAACCTTGCCCGCCAACTCGGCGGCCAGGTGACGGCCCAAAATGACCATGGCGCGGTCTTTTCCCTCGCCTTTCCCGCCGCCGGCAGGACTTGACGCGCGCCCCCCGTCGCTCCCACACTGTCCCCCATGTCTGATCTCCCTGACGCCAAACGGCCCAGCCCGGGCTTCGCCGACGCCAAGCCGTCCAACCCCCCTGGCCCCGATGCCCGGCCGGTCGGCCGCCCAGGCGCAAAGGGCGCGGCCGCGCGCCCCGACGTCTGCGCCGTCATCCTGGCCGCCGGCCTGTCCTCGCGCATGGCCGGGCCGCTCAAGCCCGTGCTCCCACTGGCCGGGGAAACGCCGCTTTCCCGGCTGGCCGAGACCTTTCGCCGGGCCGGCCTGACCGACATCATCGTGGCTGGCGGCCACCGCCAGACCGAGGTCGCGGCCGAGGCCGGCCGCCTGGACCTGCGTTTCGTGTTCAACCCGTATTATGAGTCCGGCATGTTCTCCACGGTCAAGGCCGCCCTGGCCGCCGTGCCCGAAACCTGCCGCCGGTTGCTCCTGACCCCGGCCGATATCCCGCTCTTTCGCCCGGCCACGGTGGCCCGGCTGCTGGACCGCGCCGAGGCCCCGGACGCGCCGCCCGTGCTCTATCCGACCTTTGGCGGGGAGCGCGGCCATCCGCCCTGCCTCGATGCGGCGCTCCTGCCGGCCGTCCTGGCCTACGGCGGCGACGACGGCCTGCGCGCCGCCCTGGCCCCGTTCCCCCAGGCCGGGGTGGCCGTGCCCGACGAGCTGATCCTGGCCGACATGGACACCCCGGCCGACCACGCCCGGCTGGACGCCCGGGCCGGGCGGCTGGGCATCCCCACCGTGGCCGAGGCCGAGGCGCTTCTCGCCGTCGAGGCCGTGCCGCCCCAGGGGCTGGCCCACGCCCGGGCCGTAGCCGCCGTGGCCGTGGGCCTGGCCCGATGCTTACGCGATGCCGGCGCGGCCCTGGATCTGGAGCTTGTCGAGGCGGCGGCGCTGCTCCACGACGTGGCCAAGGGCCGGCCCAAACACGAACAAGCCGGCGGCGAACTGCTTTTTGCCCTCGGGTTCGAGGCGGCGGCCGCCATCGTCGCCGCCCACCGCGACATCGCCCTGCCGGAGGGCGCCCCCGTCACCGAACGCGAGATCGTCTATCTGGCCGACAAATTCGTCCACGGCCGCCAGCTCGTGCCCGTGCCCGTACGCTTTGGCCAGAAAATCGACCTGTTCGCCCACGATCCCGAGGCCGTGGCCGCCATCACCCGCCGCCGGCAAAATGCGCTCACCGTGCTCGCCCGGGTCGAAGCCGGCCTGTCCCGGCCGCTGGCCGACATCCTGGCCGACACGGGCCTGGCCTGGGAGACCCTCCCATGAGCACGCTCTTTCTCATGCGCCACGGCGCCATCGTCCAGCGCCATCCCCGCCGGTTCGTCGGCCAGACCGACCATCCGCTCACCGAAGAGGGCCGGGCTCAGGCTGCCCTGTGGCGCGAGGCCCTGGTCGACGTGCCCTTCACCGCCGCCGTCTGCTCCGACCTCTCCCGCTGCCGGGAAACCGCCGCCATCGTGCTCGGCGGCCGCGACCTCATGGTGCGCCCCGAACCGCGCCTGCGCGAAATCGCCCTGGGCGCGTTCGAAGGCCTCACCGTGGACGAAGTGCGTGAGCGTTTCCCCGGAGCCTACGAACGCCGGGGCTGCGACATCGCCGGATTTACCCCCCAAGGCGGCGAAAGCTTCGCCGAGGTCCAAAACCGGGCCGTGGCCGCCCTGGCCGAGCTGGCCCACCTGTGCGGCAACGTCCTGGTCGTGGCCCACGGCGGCGTTAATCGGACTATCCTGTGCCACGCCCTGGGCCTGGACCTATCGCGGCTGTTTCGCCTGGGCCAGGACTACTGCCGCCTCAATCTCCTCGACCTCTCCCCGGACTGCTGGCGCGTCGACGCCGTCAACCTCGCCCCGACGCTGCCGTGGAAGTTTATAGGTCCCTAGGGGGAGGAGAGGAAAAGATGCCTCCGGCGGCTGGGGGCCTGAGGC
>ALAO01000271.1 GCA_000307955.1 Solidesulfovibrio magneticus str. Maddingley MBC34
CGGCCGCCGGAGGCATATTTCATGCGCGTTTTCTAAAACGCGGGCTGGGCCGCAGCCGCGGCCGGCACGGCCGGGGGCGTCGCCGCCGCGACCGGCGTGGGGCCGGCGGCCTTCTTGGCTTGGGCCATCTTGAAGCCCTTGTCCAGCAGCTTGGCCGTCTCGCGCTCGCGCACGCGCGGGTTGCGCGACCCCAGCACCACGGCGATGAGCCGGGTGTCGCCGCGCATGGCCGTGGCCACGATGTTGTAGCCCGAGGCGCACACGAAGCCGGTCTTGAGGCCGTCCACGCCCTCGTAGCGGCCCAGCAGCGAGTTGGCGTTATGGCGCTGGCGGTTGTTGTGGGTGAAATACTGCATGGAGTGGATGGTCAGCGATTTGGGGAACTGCTCCAGGTAGGCGGCGGCGAGCTTGAGCATATCCCGGGCCGTGGTCACCTGACCGTCGGCCGGCAGGCCGTTGGGATTGAAAAACACCGAGTTGGTCATGCCCAGGCGCTTGGCCGTGTCGTTCATGAGCGCCACGAAGGCCTCGGCGTTGCCGTTTTCCAGGTTGTCGGCGATGGCCATGCAGGCGTCGTTGGCCGAGGCCACGGCGATGCCCTTGATGAGGTCCGTGACCTTGACCTGTTCGCCCGAGCGCAGGCGCATGGTGGAGCCGCCCTGGGTCGCGGCCCGGGGCGAGACCTCGATGACGTCCCAGGGGCGCAGCCGGCCCTGGCGGATGGCGTCGAACAGGATGTAGAGCGTGAGGATCTTGGTCAGCGAGGCCGGCGGAATCTGCACGTCCGGGTTCTGCTCGTAGAGCACCTCGCCGGTGTTCATGTTCCACAGGATGGCGGACTTGACGGTCAGCGGCGACCCGACGGCGCAGGACCCGATGTCGCCTTCCTCGTTTTCGATGTCGTTTTTGACTGGCAGCTCGCCTTTCTTGGCCCGCCGGGGCTTCTTGGCCGGGCTGTCGGCCACAGCGGCCTTGGCCGGGTGAGTCGCCTTGGACGGGGCGGCGGCCTTGGCGGCCTTGCCCGTTTTCTTGGCCTTGGGGGCGGCATCGGCCTTGGCCGGCTTCTTGGCGGCCGGCTTGGCCTGGGATTTGGCGTGCTGTTCCTTGGCCAGGGCCTGGGCCGGGTCGGCCAGGGGCGCGACGACCAGGGCTAGGACGGCGACGACGGCCAGAATGCTGGCGCGGACTGTGTGATGCATGTGGTTTGGTTCCCCTTGCGTGGCGAACGCGTGTGGCCTGCCCCGGGAGATGGGGCGGAATCGACGTTGCGCTTGTACCCGCGAGGATGGCGAAAGTCAAAAGCCCGGCTCCCGGCGTTGCGCCCGGGGGGCGCTTGCCGTAGGGTGGGGATGGCAAGCGCCGGACGGGGGGTCCGACGGTTGCCTCAGGGAGCCTTCATGCCATTTCGTCCACGTGTTTCAGGGGAGCCGGCCCGGCGGGGTCCGGCCGGCTGCGAGCCCTTTGCGCGCACTGTCGCGCGGCCGGCCGCGTTTTGTCGCGTGCGCCCACGAACTCCGGCCGGCCGGCGCTGATCCTTCCATGGCCGATACCCACGATTTTCCCGATATCCAGGAACGCCTCCTCGCCCTGGAGGAGGCGTTTGCCGACCGCAACGGCTATCGGTTCAAAAAAGCCCTGTCCGAGCTGCGCCGTTCCATCAAGATGCGGGCCAACGCCGTGGCCCTGGCCCAGGCCGAGATTCTCGACAGCCGCAAGGAAAACGAGCGCAACCGCAAGCAGTGCGTGGATTTGCAGGCCAAGCTCAAGACCGTGGTGGACCGCTTCGAGGGCAGCTTCACGGCCTTCGAGAAGTTCCGCAAGGCCATCCGGGTGGTGGAGCTCATGCGTGGCCACGAGGATCTGCCGGCCGTGCTGGACCGCATCAAGGATCTCTTTGGCCTGCGGGCCGTGAGCCTGCTGCTGGACGCCGGGGAATACGCCCCCTTCGAGCCGCCCGCGGCGCGCCTGGCCGAAGCCGGAGCCCTTCGGGCCAAGCTGGCCGAACTCATGCCCAAGGGGGCCGGTCCCGGGGCGTTCATGGGCTCCATCCGGGCCGTGCCCGATCCGGAGTTCTTTTTCGGCCCGGGCTTTTGCGCCGAACGCAAGGTGCTGCTTTTGGGCTCCTGCTTCATCTATCCCCTGCGCGACAAGTTCAGCCCCCAAAAGCTCGTCGGCATCCTGAGCTTTTTCGACTCCAACCCTGACCGCTACACCAGCGAAAAGGGATCGGAGTTCGCCACCCACTTCGCCGACATCCTGGGCTACACCATCGTTGACGTCACGGATCGCAAAAAGGCCGAACGGCTTCGCGAAGACGTGGAGCGCATGACCCGCCACGACCTCAAGTCGCCGCTGACCGCCGTCCTGACCCTGCCCCAGCTCCTTCGCCGCGACGGCAACCTGACCGAGCGCCAAAACGACATGCTAAGCCTCATGCAGCACGCCGGCTACCGCATGCTCAACATGATCAACCAGTCGCTGGACCTCTACCGCATGGAGCGCGGCGTCTACGAACTCTCGCCCCAGATGGTCGACATCCTGCCCATCCTCGACAACATTTCCGGCGAACTGCGCGGGGTCATCGAAGCCAGCGACCTGGCCCTGGACGTCGTCGTGCGGGGCCGCCCCCGCCAGGACGGCGACGCCTTTGCCGTGCGCGGCGAGGAAATGCTCCTCTACACCATGCTCTCCAATCTCATCAAAAACGCCCTGGAAGCCTCGCCCCCCGGTGAGCGCGTGGCCGTGACCATGGCCGAGGGCCGCACCCTGGACGTGGCCGTGCACAACGCCGGGGCCGTGCCGGCCTCGGTGCGCCAGCGCTTTTTCACCAAGTTCGCCACGGCCGGCAAAAAAGACGGCACCGGCCTTGGCGCGTACGGGGCCAAGCTCATCGCCGAAACCCACGGGGCCAAGATCGCCATGGCCACCTCCGAGCAGAAAGGCACCACCGTCACCGTGTCGTTTCCCAAGCCGCGCACGCCGGCGAACGCGATGGGGAGTGGGAATACAAAGGCGAAGATGCCTCCGGCGGCCGGGAGGGGGTAACCCCCTCCC
>ALAO01000272.1 GCA_000307955.1 Solidesulfovibrio magneticus str. Maddingley MBC34
CCGGCGTCGCCGGCCCGGGCGGCCTCGATGGCGGCGTTTAGGGCCAGCAGGTTGGTCTGGTCGGCGATGTCCGATATGACGTTGATGATCTGGCCGATGCCCTCGGCCTGGGAACCCAGGCTGCTGATGTCGTGCATCATTTCCTGCGACTGGGCTTGAACCTGGGCAATGGCGGCCACGACCTGGCCGACAACGTCGGCGCCTTGCCCCGCTTGCGCTTTGGTTTGGTCGGCCGTGGCCGCGGCGCTGGAGGCGTTTTGGGCAACCTCCAGGACCGAGGTGTTCATCTGCTCCATGGAGGTCGCGGTTTCGCCGACGCGCTGGGCCTGCTCCCGGGCGCCGTTGCTCGCCTGGTCGATCTGGGCGGCGAGCTCCTCGGACGCGACATGCAGGGCCTCGACGATGGCCTCGAGTTGTCCGGCGGCCTGCAGCATGCCCTCGGTCCTGGCCGTTTCGGCGAACTGCTTGGCCTGCAGTGCCTCCCGCATGGCCTGCGCGGCCCGCTCGGACTCCATCGCGGCATGCTGCGCCCCGGCAAACGCTTCGTCTATCTTTTCCTTGAGCCTGACGACCATATTGCGCAGGGCCTCAGCCAGTTGGCCGATCTCGTCGCGTCTGGACACCGGGCAAGAGGCGTCGAGCTGGCCCTGGGACACCAGCTGGGCGAACTGCATGGTCTGATTGAGCGGTTTGCTGATTGATCGAGCGATGACCAGCCCAAGGCCGATGCCAAGGAGGATGCTGACGCCCGTGACGGCGAGGAGGGCGTTGCGGCTGGAAATGTAGGTGGCCTGGATTTCTCGGGCAAACTCGTGGGCGTTGGCCTCCTTGAGGTCGCTTGCGATGTTGACGGCCTCGTCAATGGCGTCGGCTTTTTCGCGCAGGAGCCCCATGGAAAGGGCGGTGGATTCCCGGTGCGCGGCGGGCGCTTCGTTTTTATTGAGCGCAATAAGTTGGGAGAGCGAAGCGTCGTAGGCGTGCCACAGGTCATCAAGCTTCTTGAGGCTTTGCTTGCCTTTGTCTGTCCAGAACAAGGCCAGGGCCTTGTTGTAGTTTTCGGTGAAGCGGGCCTTGTAATGCTCTATCATTTTGAGGTGCTTCTCACGTTCTTCTTGAGAGTCGGCAAGGAGCATGTTCTTCGTGGCCTGGTCGATGTGGCCAAGGGCGAGGTCTGTTTCCTTTATGGCGGACATTCCAAGCAGTTCTTTTGTATACATTGATTCCGCAAGGCTGTTGATGTCTCTCATATTTTTTACGCCAATGTTGCCGACGACGACAGTAAGACAGGACATGGCAAGAAAGGCGATGAGGAGTTTCTTGCCAACGTGCATGTCGTTAAACAACTTCATGATACTGTCCTCTTGTGTGTGTTGTATGACTTGTGAGCAATCGGCGATGCGTCGGTTGACCTGTCAGCTGAAGGCGCAGGACGATGCGGAGAGGTTACGGCGATGTTCGGAGATGAACTATTTTTCATCTTCGCGGGGGCGTTTGGGCAACAGCCATGCAACGTCGCAACGTAGTGCCGCTTGGTGGCGAAGTTTGGACGAAGAGAGGGCGGTTTCGTGACTGAGGCATGCCCACCCCGTTGTCGGAAAAACGTCGGCGACGGATGGGATACGGGGTTCGTCCGGCGACGAATCTCGTCAGGCGGCGGGTGGGGCGGCAAGTTCTACCGGGCATTTTTCTTGCACGATTTCGCGGGAGACAGCCCCGGGAGCGTGCCATGGACATCAACACCAGCTACGACAAGCACAGCGGACTGCTGACCATTCGGTCGGGCTTAAACGACGGCCAGGCCAAAACCGCCGGCACGACCACGGCCACAAGCGCCAAGACGTCGACAACCGGCCAATCCGCCACGCAAAATCTCAATCTCGACAGCGCCTACATCAGCCCCGTGCTCCAGGCCAAGCTGCAAACCGAGGCGCTACAGACCCAGTTCACCAAGACCCTGGCCGCCAAGTTCGAGGAGCTGGGCATCGACGTCAGCCGTCCCATCACCCTGACCCAGGGGGCCGACGGAAAAGTGACGGTTGCCGGCGATCACCCGGACAAGGAAGCCATCGAAAAGCTGTTCACCGATGTGCCGACCCTGAGCGAAGCCTTCACCGCCCTGTCCAAGACCAGCTCGGATCTGGCGGCCATGACGTCCAACCAGTCGGCGTCCCTGGTGCGCACCAACGGCTACGCCGCCTACCTCAAGCAGATCCAAAGCACCGCCTCCTCCGGCGATTTCTTCTACAGCTACATGGACGGCGCGGCTTCGACGTATTTCCAGTAACGCGGGAGAGGGAAAAGATGCCTCCGGCGGCCGGGAGGGGGTAACCCCCTCCCG
>ALAO01000273.1 GCA_000307955.1 Solidesulfovibrio magneticus str. Maddingley MBC34
TCGCCGGCCCGGGCCGCCTCGATGGCGGCGTTAAGCGCGAGCAGGTTGGTCTGGTCGGCGATGTCGGCGATGACCCCGAGCACTTCGCCGATGGACTGGCTGTCGCGCCCAAGCGCCGCCATGTCGCGCTGGAGGTTGGCCGCCTGGTCGCGCACGCCGACAATGGAGTCGGCCACTTGCCGCAGGCCGGTTGCGCCCGTGGCGGCGCGCTCCCCAAGGCCGGCGATTTCCACGGCGTTTCGCCGGGCTGCTTCGGCGGCGCGTTCCACGGCCTCCCGGGCCTGGTCCACGCTGGCGGCGATCTCGTCGCTGGCTTGGCGCGTCTGCTCCACCGAGGCGGCTACCGAGGCGATATGGGCGGCGGTGTCGTCGGCGGCGGCGTCCATGGATTCCATGTCTTGGGCGAGTTGGCGCGCTCTGGCGTCGATGGCGGCGGCGTCGCCCTTGGCGGCGGCGGCCATGGTGCTGGCCGCCTGGGAGTGGTTTTCGAACTCCTGGGAATAGGCGGCGGTGGTGGTGACGGCGTTTTTATTGTTGATGCAGAAATCGCGAAAACGGTCGCGGGCGGCCAAGCCCACAGGCGGCGGCGTGGCGGCCAGATCGCCGGCGGCCAGGGCGCTTAGGGTGCACGTTGCGGCTAGGGCCGTTCGCGCCGCTCCGAACAGTCGCAGGTAAACCGCCGTGCCCCAGACGGCCAGCACGCCCCAGCCCACGGCGGACATAGGGAGCAGAGCGGGAGTGGATTGGGGCCAGTCGGGGAACAAGGCCAGGGTGACGGCGAAGCTCAGGTTGGCGGCGGCCAAGGCGGCCAGGGCGGCGGATTGGATTGGCCCGATAACGGCGCGGGTCGAGTGAGACATCGACAACTCCTTGCAGGGTGGCAAAGACAGCAAGAGCGACAACGACAATGCAACAATCTGTTAGCGGATGTGACGAAATGATTACAGTAAGTATCTGCCTGGGTTGAGGGTGACTGAAACGAGATTCTTCACTTCTCTATTATCCTGTTTGATAGAAAAATGATTGTTTTGTGTCAATCGTGTTTTGTTTGTTGATTTTTACGTTCTTGGGTTTGGTGACAAATTTGTAACAATAGGACAAATGGCGCTGCAGAGGCACTGTTTAGCCTGTCGCCGTGACAGTGAAGGAGGAGTTTGAGAAAGGCGGCACAAACCTTGCCTGGGAGAGGACAACAAAAAAAGCCGCCCGCCCCTGTGGAGGGCGGACGGCTTTGACGGCTTGCAGCGGGGAGGATTAGGCGCGGCTGAAGTGGCGATACTTGATGCGGTGGGGGATGTCGGCGTCGGCGCCGAGACGCGCTTTGCGGTCGGCTTCGTACTCGGTGAAGTTGCCGTCGAAGAAAACAACTTGGCTTTCGCCCTCGAAGGCCAGGATGTGGGTGGCCACGCGGTCCAGGAACCAGCGGTCGTGGCTGATCACCAGGGCCGAGCCGGCAAAGGAGAGCAGGGCCTCTTCCAGGGCGCGCAGGGTGTTGACGTCAAGATCGTTGGTCGGTTCGTCCAAAAGCAGGACGTTAGCCCCGCTTTTGAGCATCAGCGCCAGGTGCAGGCGGTTTTTCTCGCCGCCGGAGAGCACCTTGACCTTCTTTTGCTGATCGCCGCCGGTGAAGTTGAAGCGGGCGATGTAGGCCCGGGCGTTGACGTCCTTGTTGCCCAGGCGAATGACGTCATAGCCTTCGCCCACCACCTCGAAGACCGATTTTTCGGGATCCAGCGCCTCGCGGCTCTGGTCCACGTGGGCCAGCTGCACGGTGTCGCCGAGCCTAAACGCGCCGCTGTCCACGGTTTCCTGGCCGGTGATGAGGCGGAACATGGTGGTCTTGCCGGCGCCGTTGGGGCCGATGATGCCGACGATGGCCCCGCGCGGCACGGTGAAGGTCAGGTTCTCGAACAGCAGCCGGTCGTCGAAGCCCTTGGCGACGCCCTCGGCCTCGATGACGTTCTTGCCCAGGCGCGGTCCGGGCGGGATGAAGATTTCCAGTTCCTTGGCCAGACGGTCGGATTCCTGGGAAGCCAGGGATTCGTAGGCGGCGATGCGGGCCTTGGACTTGGCGTGGCGGCCGCGCGGCGACATGCGCACCCACTCCAGTTCCCGGGCCAGGGTCTTGGACCGTTCGCTCTCGCTCTTTTCCTCCTGGCGCAGGCGTTCCTGCTTCTGCTCCAGCCACGAGGTGTAGTTGCCCTTCCAGGGGATGCCCCGGCCCCGATCAAGCTCCAGAATCCAGCCGGCCACGTTGTCCAGGAAGTAGCGGTCGTGGGTGACGGCGATGACCGTGCCGGGGTAGCTGTGCAGGAAATGCTCCATCCAGGCCACGGACTCGGCGTCCAGGTGGTTGGTGGGTTCGTCGAGGAGCATGATGTCGGGCTTTTGCAGAAACAGCCGGCACAGGGCCACGCGGCGGCGCTCACCGCCGGAGAGCACGTTGCACGGCGTGTCGGCGGGCGGGCAGCGCAGGGCGTCCATGGCCATGTCCAGGCGGCTGTCGAGATCCCAGGCGTCGCAGGCGTCGAGCTTTTCCTGCACCTCGCCCTGGCGCTCGATGAGCTTATTCATGGCGTCATCGTCCATGGGCTCGGCAAAGGCGGCGTTGATGTCCTCGAATTCCTTGAGCAGCGCCACGATCTCGGCCACGCCTTCCTCGACCACCTCGCGCACGGTCTTGGTGACGTCCACCAGCGGGTCCTGCTCCAGGTAGCCGATGGTATGGCCCGGGGTGAGCACGGTCTCACCCTGGAAATCCTTGTCCACGCCGGCCAGGATCTTGAGCAGGGTGGATTTGCCCGAGCCGTTAAGGCCCAGCACGCCGATCTTGGCGCCGTAGAAATAGGACAGCGAGATGTCCTTGATGATGGGTTTTTTGTCGTGAAACTTGCTGACGCGGATCATTGAATAAATGATCTTATTGGGCTCTACGGCCATATCCTTCCTCCACAAGCGCCGCCCGAACCGGGCGCGCGCGTCAATTGGCGCTTACATGCAGGACGAGGGGCGACAATGCAAGCGGCCCTGCGCTCCGGCCGATGGTCGGAGTGAGGGCCGCCTGAACATGAACCCGGCAGGACCGGGCCTCGGCTTGGCCTCGTTTAAGGGCTTTCCGTAGCGCCTCGGACTTGCGGCCTGGGCGTTACGGAACAGCGTCCCCGCACCGACGTTTTGCCGGCGCAGGGGATGCCCTTACTTCTTTTTGCGGGACATGGCCTCTTGGAGCTTTTCGCCCAGAAGTCCAAGGCCGCCGCTGGGGGCTGCCGCCTTTTCCTTCTTGACGAAGCGCTTCCATTCGTCGGGATTTTCCCGTTCCTTCTGGCCGCCCACCGGGGACAAGGTCATCTTGCGCTTGTCGGTGTCGATCTCGGAGACGATGACCGTGGTCTCGTCGCCGATTTTCAGGCGTTCATAGGTCTGGGGCTCCAGGGCGTCGCGCAGCTTGGAAGCCGGCAAAAGGCCGGTGACGCCAGGGGCCAAGTTGACGAAGATGCCGAACTGCTGGCGGTTTTCCACCGTGCCGGTGACGGTCGCGCCGATGGGGAAGGTCTCGGCCACGCCCTGCCAGGGGTCGCCGGCGGCTTCCTTGAGGCTTAAGCCAATGCGGCGCTTGGACAGGTCGATGTCCTTGACGGACACGGTGACGGCGTCGCCCGCGGCGACCACGTCGCCCGGCTTGGCCACACGGCGGACATGGCTCATCTCACTGACGTGGATAAGGCCCTCGATGCCCGGGGCTATTTCCACGAACGCGCCGAAGTCGGCCAGTCGCACCACCTTGCCTTCGATCTTGTCGCCGACGGTAAACTTGTCGCCGACGCTGTCCCAGGGATCGGCCCCGGCCTGCTTGATGGACAGCGAAATGCGCGGGCGGCCCTTCTTGTCGCGGTCAAAGGCCAGCACCTTGACGGTGACGGCTTCGCCCGGCGTCACGGCGTCCTCGGCCTTTTCGGCCCGGGACCAGGACAGCTCGGACAGGTGGATCAGGCCTTCCAGCCCCGGAGCCACTTCGGCGAAGGCGCCAAAGGCCACCAGGCGGCTGATGACGGCCGGGACCACATCGCCGGGCTGGACCGTCTCCATGAAGCGCAGCTCGGATTCGACCCTGGCCTGCTCCAGGAGCTTACGGCGCGACACCACGATGTTCTTGCCGTCACGCTCGAAGGTGATGATGGCGAACTGGTAGGTCTGGCCCACGTGGGTTTCGGGATTGTCGGTAAAGGCTAGATCGATCTGGCTGACCGGACAGAAGGCCCGGCGGTGGACGATTTCGACGTCGAAGCCGCCTTTGCGGGCCGCCGTCACCTTGCCTTCGACCGGAATATTGTTCTCGTAGGCCTCACGCAACGCCTCGGCGCCGCCCTGGCCGGTCAGGGCCTTGGACAGGGCCACTTCGTCGCCCCGCACCGAGACGACGTAGAGGGTGACCTCGTCGCCTTCGCCCACCGTGAGCTGGCCGTTGTCGTCGAGAAATTCCGACTTGTCGGCCACGCCGTCGAGTTTGGTGCCGGTGTCGACCACCAGGGTGGTCTCGGTGACGGCAATAACGGGGCCGGTGATGCGGTCCCCAACATGGATCTCCCCGCCGCGCTCGGCCAAAGAGGCCTCCATGAGCGCGGCGAATTCGCCCTCGGCCGGCATTTCCTTGGTGTCCGGCGACTTGTCTGCCATGATCGCTCCGAAAAAAAAGGGTGATTTGGGCGCGAATGCGCCGGGGCGCACTGTAGCGCAGCGGCTATCCTTGTCAAATGCGAAAAAAGCCCTATCCTCCCCAAATCCGTCTCCGAAACGTGAGGAAGTCGTCGCATGGATCCAGTTACCCACATCACGGCGGGCGTGCTTTTAGGGCAAGCGGCCAAGGATCGTTTCCCGGGCGTCAGAGCCCTTGTGCCCCTCTCGGCCCTGGCCGCTTGGATGCCGGATATTGATAATATCGTTACGTTTTTTGGCGCTGAAGCCTACATGCGCCACCACCGGGGCTACACCCATTCGCTGCTTGGCGGGGCGCTTTTGGCCTGGCTTTTGGCCCTGTGCGTTTCCCGGTTCGCCGGGGGGGCGAGGGCCTCGCGGCTGTTCGTGTTTTTTTATTTGGGCGTGCTTTCCCATATCTTTCTCGACTGCATAACTTCCTACGGGACAGGCGTTTTTCTGCCTTTTTCCGATGTCCGGGTGTCCGTGCCCTCGGTCTTCATCATTGATCCGATCTACACCCTGGCCCTGATCGGCCTGGCCGTGGCTGCTGCCTTGCGTCCGGCGGCGGGCAAGAAGCTGGCCGTGGCCGGCTTGGCCGTCATGCTGGCCTGGCCAGCCATCGGCTTTGGCGTGGGCCAGGCCGTGTCCGCCCATGCCCGGGAACTGCTTGTCGCCCGGGGCGAGAAGCCCACGCGCGTCACAGCCCAGCCCGACGCCTTCGCGCCCCTGTGGTGGAAGATCATCGCTGAGGAAGGCAACGACTACGTGCTGACCGGGCTGACGCTTTCCGAACCGGACAAGCTCCTGCCCGAGCGGCGTTTCGAGCGGGCCGGACGCGACGAGCTGGAGCGGCTGGGCAAGCAGGCTCCGGTTTTTTCCTATTATGTCTGGTTCACGGATTTTCCAGTCAAATCGGCTTCCGCCACCCCGGACGGCACGGCTCTGGCCTTTCAGGACCTGCGGTTTATTGCCGTCAATCCGCTGGTGGAGAAGGTGCGCGGCCCCATGGTGCCGTTTACGCTGACGGCCTATCTTGATCCGGCCGGCAAGCTCACCCGGGCCATGTTTTCCCAGATGGGCAAGGGCGAGCTGATCCTGCCGCGCACGGGCGTGGGCTTGGCTGGCTTCGGCGGCGGCTGATCGTCGTTTTTTCTCCCCCTAAGGAATCGGCCCGGAACGCGAAAGCGTTCCGGGC
>ALAO01000274.1 GCA_000307955.1 Solidesulfovibrio magneticus str. Maddingley MBC34
GCCTCCGGCGGCCGGGGGCCTGAGGCCCCCGGACCCCCCGCATGGGTCAAGGGGACGGGCGAGGCTGTTGGCGTGAGCGGGCGCGGGGCGAGAGAAAAGAGCCTCCGGGGCCGGGGGTCTGAGGCCCCTCCCCTGCCCCGCCGGTTGCGAAACAACGCCCCGGCGGTCCGTGAAGGACGCCGGGGCGGCGAGGTCTTTCATGGCGGGCGGGGCGGCTAGTTGACTTCGAGGTCGGCCGAGAGCGCGCCCGAGGCTTCCAGGGTGCGCAGGACGCTGATGAGGTCGCGCGGCGTGGCCCCCAGGGCGTTTAAACCCTCGACCAGCTCTTGCAAGGTCGCGCCCTCGATCATGCGCAGCTTCCGGTTTTCCTCGTTGACCGCGATGTTGGTCTCGGGCGTGACCACGGTGCGGCCGTTGGAGAACGGCAGCGGCTGGGACACATCGGCCGATTCCTGGACCTGGATCTGCAGGTTGCCGTGGGTGACGGCCACCGGCGAAATCTGGACGTTTTGGCCCAGCACCACCGTGCCGGTCTTTTCGTCCACCACCACCCTGGCCCGGTGGTCCGGGGTGACGTCGAGATTTTCGATGGAAGCCATGAGCATGGCCAGGTTGCCCTGGTTCTCGGGCGGCACCGCCAGCCGGATGGTGCCGGCGTCGATGGCCGTGGCCATGGCCTGGCCCAGGGATTCGTTGACCCGCTTGGCCAGCCGGGTGGCCGTGGAAAAATCCGGGGTGCGCAGCGACAGCGTCAGATCGGGCTGGTCGTTGAAGGCAAAGGGCACGCTGCGTTCGATGTTGCCGCCGCCGGGGACGATGCCCACGGTGGTGATGTTTTTGGAGACGGACGCCCCGGCCCCCTGGGCCGACACGCCGCCGACCAGGACCGACCCCTGGGCGATGGCGTAGATGTTGCCGTCGATGCCCTTAAGGGGCGTCACCAACAGCACGCCGCCTAAAAGGCTCGTGGAGTCGCCGATGGAGGACACCGTGACGTCGAGCCGGCTGCCGGCCTTGGACGATACCGGCATCTGGGCCGTGACCATGACCGCGGCCACGTTTTTCGGCTTCAGCGTGGCCTTGTCCACCCGCACGCCCATCTTGTCGAGCATGTTGTAGATGGACTGGACCGTGAAATCCGAGCCGCGCTGGTCGCCGGTGCCGGAAAGCCCGACCACCAGACCGTAGCCCACGAGCTGGTTCTTGCGCATGCCCGACACCGTGGCGATGTCCTTGATGCGGGCGCTGTGAGCCGTGTGGACCACGCCGAGCACCAGGGCGGCCAGGATGAGCATGGCCAACATCGCCGGCAGGTTGCCCGGCAGCGCCGCCGCCATGACGGCCCGGGCCGACCGTCGCGTCTTCGCCCTCCGGGCGTGTGCATTGGGTTGCATGTCCATACGCTCCCCTTGGTAATCCTTCTTGTCGTGTCCCCGTCCGGCCCGGCTTGGGCAAAAGCAGCGGCCGAGGCTGTGTGTTGCGTCGCGCCGGGCTAGAACGGCCAGACGTTGTCCAGGATGCGGGTGAGCCAGCCGCTCTTCTGACGGTCGGCCAGGTCGCCTTCGCCGTAGTATTCAATCTGGCAATCGGCCAGCATGGTCGACAGCACGGTGTTGTTGGGGCCGACGTCGATGGGCCGCACCAGCCCCTTGATGACGATGATCTGGTTCTCGTCGTTGACCCGCGTCTGGCGCGCCCCCTCGACCTGCATCACCCCGCCGGGCAGGATGTTGACGATGCGCGCGCCGATGGAGGCGGTGACGGCCGATTCGCGCTTGGTCTCGCCCTTGCTCTGGAACTTCTGCGAGGTGTTGGTCTTGACGATGGGATCGCTGCCGATAAGCCCGTTCATGCCGAAATTGGGGCCGCCGAGCTGGCCGGACAGGTTGCCGGCCACGTTTTTGTTGCTGAAATAGTTCTGCACCCCGAGTTCGTTGCTGGCCGTGCGGTCGTTTTTCGTCTCGGCCTTGAGGTCGGACTTGGAGGTGTCCACGATGTTGACAGTCAGGATGTCGCCGATGCGCCGGGCCCGGGTGTCGTCGAAAAGGAAGGTGGGTTGGCTTTGGCTGTAGATGGAGCCGGGATTGTCGGCTGGCGGCGGGGCCTTGGCCACGGGCGGCGTCATCTGGGGAGCCGGGGCGGCCTGCTTGGTGGCCGGCGCGCAGCCGACGACGGCAGCGGCGATCAGGGCCAGGGGGATAAGCGGTGTGCGTCTCATGGCGCGTCTTCCTTTGCGTTTCGCGGTCCGTGCGAAAGGCCCGTATAAGCTTCCTACTGCACCACCACCGTCGTCTTGTCCTTGACGACGCCGGTGATTTCCTTGGCGTACTTGCTGTTTTTGACCGTGATCTTGCCGCCGGGCGCGCCGTCGGTCATGGCCTCGGCCAGCATGGTCAGGCGCACGGCCCGGCCCTGGTAGACGAGCTTGACCTGGTCGCCCCGGACAATGAGCGGCATGGGCTCCATGTCGTCAGCCATGATGACCTGGCCCGCGCCCACGCCCTTTCTGGCCCGCCACTGCCCGTCGCCCGGCTCGAACACCCGGCCCTTGATCCCGGCCAGATTGCGGCGTTCGTAGACGTAGGCGATCTGTTCCATGGCGGCTCCGTCCTTGGGCAGAATGTTCTTGATGGCCACCGGCGCCCGGATGAAATGTTCGACCACGGCCTCTGCCGAGGCTTGATGCAAGATCCTTGCCCCGGGTCCGGTCACCACATAGCGGAAGGTCGTGCGGCCGGGCTGGACCTCGGCGACCTCGACCCCGACGCTGGCGGCCTCGTCCACGAACAGATGGTCCGGGGCGGTCACCGACAAGAGCTTGGCCTCGGGACCCAGGGCCGCCACCTTGGGCGTCAAGGTTTCGACGGCCAGGGTCCGCAGCTCCTGGCCGGAGACCACCCGGCCCCCGCGCCGCAGGGTCAGCTGGTTCGGCAGGGCGTATTCCACCGGCGCGTCGCGCAGGTAATAGCGCAGCCCTTCCATGATCTTGGCCGAGGGGACGACGGCGACGCGGCCCACGGCCTCCGGGGCGTACCACAGGGGCGTGGCCCCGAGCACGGCCCAGGCGTCGGCCGGGAATTCGCCGGAGGGTTCGGCGATTTCGGACAACAGCACCCGCTCGCCGGCGGCCGTGGCCGCCTCGCGCACGGTGATCCGCCACAGTCCGGCCCCGGCCGGCAAGGCGGCCAGGAGCCAGGCGGCGGCCAGGGCGGCGACGGTGAGCATGGTGATGGCGCGGCGTTTCATGGCGACCTCCTTGGCTGTCGGGCCCTCCCCGCGCCGCCGCCCGCCAGGGCGGGCGGCGGCGGCGGGACGAGCCCCAAAAACAGGGAACCGGGCAACGGACGCCCGCTTAACGCTTGATGTTGACGGCGGTCTGCAACATGCCGTCGGCCGTGGTGATGGACTTGGAATTGGCCTCGTAGGCGCGCTGGCCGACGATAAGCCCGACCATTTCGTCCACGAGCTCCACGTTGGACATTTCCAGGAATCCCTGGGCCAGGGTGCCGGCGTTCTGGTTGCCGGGGGTGACCTCGTTGGCCGCGCCCGAGGCCTGGCTGGTGGAATAGAGGTTGCGGCCTTCAGCGGTCAGGCCGGCGTTGTTGATGAACGTGTAGAGCGGGATGTCGGTGGCGGCCAGCTCGGTGCTGCTGGCGTCGAGGCAGGACAGGTGGCCGTTTTCGGTGATGGTGATGGTCTTGGTTTCCGTGGGCACGGAAAAGGTCGGCTGGAGCGGATAGCCGTTGGCCGTGACGATGGTGCCGTCCTGGTTGAGCTTGAACGAACCGGCCCGGGTGTAGAGCTCGCGGCCGTTGACGTCGACCTTGAAGAAGCCCTCGCCCTGGATGGCGATGTCGAGCTGGTTGCCGGTATTTTGCATGTCGCCCTGGGTGAAGAACTTGTGCACCGTCGTCGGCTTGACGCCCAGGCCGACCTGGAGGCCGGTGGGCAGGCGGTTGCCGCCCACAGTCTCGGTGCCGGCCACCTGCAAGGTCTGGTACATGAGGTCCTCGAACTCGGCCCGGCTCTTTTTAAAGCCCACGGTGTTCACGTTGGCCAGGTTGTTGGACATGGTGTCGATTTGCATCTGCATGGCCACCATGCCGGTGGAGGCCGTCCACAATGATCGCATCATAACAGTATCCCTCCGGGATGTTTAGCCTTACGACTTGTCGGTGCCGACGCGGATGGCCTTGGTGTCAAGCTCATTGGCGCTGCTCATGACTTTCTGATAGGCTTCGAAGGTGCGCTGGGTTTCAATCATGGAAACCATTTCCTCCACCACCTCGACGTTGGGTTTTTCGAGAAAACCCTGGGCCACTTCGGTGGTCCCGGCCCGCAACACCCCTTCCTGAATGGTGGCGCCGGTCTGGGGCATGTAGAGGTTGGCTCCGTACTTCATGAGGGCGTCGGGATTTTGCACGGTGACCACGTCGACCTGGCCGACCTGGGCCCCGTCGACATAGACCGCGCCGTCGCCGGACACGGAAATGCGGCCCTCGGGCAGCTGGATGGGGCCGCCGCCGCCAAGGACGGGCATGTCCTGGTCGTTGACGAGCATCCCTTCGGCCGAGCGGTGAAACGCCCCGTTTCGGGTGTAGTAGGAATTGCCCTGGCCGGCCGAGACCTTGAAAAAGCCCGGCCCCTGGATGGCCAGATCCAGCGGATTGCCGGTGGCCGTCAGCGCCCCCTGGGCGAAGTCGATCTGCTGCATGGCCAGGCGGGGCTTGGCGATGAGGTCGGCCCGAGGGAGGAGCTGCTTCTGGCGGATGTCGCCCCGGGGGTCCATATGATAGTCGTGGGCGTAGCGGTAAAAGGTGTCTTCAAAGGAGACCCGGTCGCGCTTGTAGCCCGTGGTGTTGACGTTCGCCAAATTATTGGCGGAGATATTGAGACGCGTTTCCGTTGAGAGTGCGCCGAAAACCGCGCTGTACATGCTCATTTCCATGGAAGCGGTCCTCCTCGGCGCTGAGCTTTGCAACATGCGGGCCAGCCCTTGGCCGCCTTGGCCGGACGGCGTCAGCCGAGGAGCCGTCTTTTTTCGCGGGCCGGGCTCGGACAGCTTGACAAACCTCGGCGAAGTGGTATTTCCTCCCATTCGAGCGGGCGTAGCTCAGCTGGTAGAGTACAAGCTTCCCAAGCTTGGTGTCGCGAGTTCGATCCTCGTCGCCCGCTCCAAACCTGAGTCTCCCAACCGAATGGTTGACGTGACGAGGTGGGCCTGACGATCGGTCCACTTTTTTTTTGCTGACAAGGAAATCATGCTTCAGAAAAACGCCGTGGCCGATGCCGTCCGGGATCTTATCGCCCCTTACGTCGCCACCCTGGGCCTTGCGGTCTGGGGGGTGGAGCTGGCTTCGGCCGGCCATCGCCAGCTCGTGCGCCTGTATCTCGACCTGGCCGCCGACACGCCGCGCACGCCCGAACGCCTGGGCGTGACCATCGACGAATGCGCCAAAGTCAGCCGCCATCTCGGCGCGCTCCTTGAGGTCGATGAAATTTTCCACAACCCCTACGTGCTGGAAGTCTCCTCGCCGGGGTTGTCGCGCCGGTTTTTCGAAGCCGGCCAACTGACCCCCTACGTCGGCCGGGAGATCGAGGCCAAGCTGGCCGTGCCCCGCGACGGGCGCAAGCGCTTTAGGGGCCTGCTGTCGGGCGTGGACGGCCAGACCGTGTCCATGACCGCGGACCCCGGGGCCAAACAATTTCCGATTTCGTTCGATTTTGCCGAGGCGGACAAAATCCGCCTCATCCACGCTTTTGACGCCACACCCGAAGGAGAGGCCGACGGCGACGGCGGGCCGTACGGCAACTCGGAGGCAACCTCATGACCGAACTGAAAAAAGCCATCGATCAGATCAGCAAGGATCGCGGCATCGACCGCGATCTGCTGGTGGACACCCTGGAAGAAGCCGTCCGTTCGTCGGTGATCCGCAAGTACGGCGAGAACCTCGACGTGGAGGTCAGCTACAACGACGAGCAGGGGGAGATCGAGGTCTACCAGTTCAAGGTTGTGGTGGAAGACGACGACGTGGCCGACCCGGCCGCCGAAATCTGCCTGTCCGACGCCAAGGCCATCGACCCCAACGTCGCCCTGGAAGATGAGATGGGCTTCAAGCTCGCCGTCGAGGACCTCGGCCGCATCGCCGCCCAGTCCGCCAAGCAGGTGATCATCCAGCGCATGCGCGACGCCGAGCAGGAGATCATCTACGAGGAGTACAAGGACCGCAAGGGCGAGATCATTTCCGGCATCATCCAGCGCCGCGACCGGGCCGGCTGGATCATCAACCTCGGCCGCACCGAGGCGCTCCTTCCCAAGGAAGAGCAGATCCCCCGCGAGCGCTACAAGCGCGGCGACCGGGTCCAGGCCTTTATCATCGAAGTCCTGCCTTCCGGGCGCGGACCCCAGATCATCGTGTCGCGCACCCACGGCGACTACATGAAGGCCCTTTTCGCCCGCGAAGTGCCGGAAGTTTCCGACGGCACGGTCAAGATCGTGGCCGTGGCGCGCGATCCCGGCTCCCGGGCCAAGGTGGCCGTCATCTCCAAGGACCGCGACGTCGATCCGGTCGGCGCCTGCGTCGGCATCCGGGGCTCGCGCATCCAGAACATCGTGCAGGAACTGCGCGGCGAACGCATCGACATCGTGGTCTGGAACCCCGAAATCGCCAGCTACGCCGCCAACGCCCTGTCGCCGTCCCGGGTCACCCGCATTTCCGTCGACGAGGACGAAAAATCCCTGGAAGTGGTGGTCACCGACGACCAGCTCAACCTGGCCATCGGCCGCAAGGGACAAAACGTCAAGCTGGCCGCCAAGCTGCTCGGCTGGAAGATCGACATCGTCACCGAGTCCCGGTTCCGCGAAGCCAACGCGTCCAAGAAGTTCCTGGAGCAGCTGGCCAGCGTGGCCGAGATCCACGTGGACAACATCATCGCCGCCGGATTTGTCTCCATGGAGCAGTTGGCCGAGGCCGACGACGAGGCCATCGACGCCATCGCCGGCATGACGCCGTCCAAGCGCGACGATCTGCGCGCCGCCCTGAAGCTGATGGGGGCCTTCGACAAGCCCGCGACGGCCGAAGGGGATGCCCCGGCCGACGACGAAACGCCGGCCGAAGGCGAAGCCCCGGCCAGCGGCGACGCCGCGACCGGCACGGAAGAAACCAACGCGGACGAGGCCAAATGACGCGCGGCAAGTCCCATGCCCGGCCGCCGTGGCCGGTGCGGATGTGCGTGATCTGCCGGGAGCGCTTTCCGAAAAGCGAGCTGGTCAGACACGTCGCGGCGGCCGAGGGCGAAGCGGGCCTTGCGCCCGATCCCCGGGCCGTCCTGCCCGGACGCGGGCACTATCTCTGCGCCAACCCCGCATGCGCCGAGAAATTTTTGAAATACTCCGGTCGGCCCAGGCGACGGAGGGGGGGGTCAAGGTGAACAAGATTAAAATGAAGGACATTGCCAAGGAGCTTGCCCTGTCCAGCAAGGACATGCTGCATCTCCTGCGCGAACTCGGTATCCAGGTCAAAAGCCAGATGGCCACGCTGACCGACGAGGAAGCCGCCCAACTGCGCGCCCGCGTGCGGCAGGGCAGCTCCGGCCGCACCCAGGTCATCGACACCGAGGTTTCGCCCGGCGTCATCGTCCGCCGCCGCAAGGCCGCCCCCACCCCCCCGGCCGACGCCGCGCCAGCCCCCCGGGACCTTGAACCCGAACCGGCGGCGCCCGCCGTCGAACCCGTGGCGGCGACGGCCCCGGCCGAACCGGAACACGAGGAACCCGTCGAAGTGCAGTATCAGCCCCAGGCCGAGGATTTCGAGGCCTTTGCCGAAGCCCCCGCCGAGGAGTCCGCTCCCCCCGCCCCGGCTCCCCGCACGGGCGGCGCGCGCATCGTGCGCCCGGCCCAAACGGCCCGCATCATCGAGCGCCCCGAGCCGGAACAGGCCGAGGAGCCCGCTGCCCCCGCCGTGACCGCCGAACCCGTGGCTGAAGCCCCGACGGCGGCGGAAACGCCGGCCGCGCCGGTGGCCGAGGACATGCCCGCGGCTCCCGAGGCGACCGCCCAGGCCCCGGAAA
>ALAO01000275.1 GCA_000307955.1 Solidesulfovibrio magneticus str. Maddingley MBC34
CCGGGGGGCTAAGCCCCCCGGACCCCCTGCATGGGAAAAGTGTCAGGGGGAGGGCGGCGGCCTTTGAAAGGACGATCGTTTTTTAAATACTCAGGAATTTTTGCCTGTTGCAAGTGAAGCGGCAGAGGTTACTTTCGAGTCCGCCATGCTAATCGTCGCCAAGCGTCATGGCGCACAGCCATTCCACCGGCGCGAATTCGTCCGTCAACGTCAGGCCCCCGGTCAGGGAGGCCGCTTCCTGCCGCCGGCCAAGAAACCGGCGCAGCTCGTCGCTGTGGCCTTCGGGCAGGGGACCGGGCCGGTTGCGGGCCATGAGCATCACATTCTGGGCCGCCTGGGGCGACTCGGGACTGCCCAGGGGATAGAGACCCACATCCGCGAAGACCGAGGCGAAGGTGGCGGCCAGGGAGGCGATGAACCGCCCGCCGTCGCCGGAGACCGGGCCGATGGCGTTGACGATGACCGCGCCGTCCGGGGCCAAAAGCGCCTGGTAGCGCCGGGCCGCCTCGACCGTCACCAAATGAAACGGCGGGGCGTAGTCCGTGCCGAAAGCGTCGAGATAGATCAGATCGTAGGGGCCGCCGTCGCGGTTGACGAACATCCGCGCGTCTTCGTGAACGATGGTCAACCCCGGCCGGGGTGTGAGCCCGAAATAATTCTCAGCCAGGGCCGTCACGCCCGGGTCGAGCTCCACCACGGTCACCGAAGCCTCGGGCCGGTTGTCGAGGAAGTGGCGGGGGAAACTGTAGGCCCCGCCGCCGATGACCAGCGCTTTGGCGTTGGCCGGGGCCATGTCCAGGCCCACGGTGAAAAAGCGGGTGTAGCTCAGCGCCAATTCGCCCGGCGCGTCCGGGAAGATGGCCGACTGGAAGCGCGACGGCCCAGTGGTCATGACCCGGATGGGCCGGGTCGAGACCGGGTCCATGCCCTGATAGACCAGCACCCGGCCGTAGGGCGTGTCCACGTCGTGGATGCCGGCCTCGGCCAAAAGCGCGTCCTGGGCGTAAAGCCACAACCCCGCCAGGGCGACCAGCCCGGCCACGGCCGCCTTGGCCTTGATATCGGTGCGGCTGGCGGCCAGGGAAATGACGACAAGAAAGGCGGCCGTGACCAGCAGGATGGTGGTGGAACCCAGGGCGGCCACCAAAATGAAGCCGGCGGCAAACGTGCCGACGATGCTGCCGCAGGTGGACAGGGCATAGAGCCGGCCGGCGGTTTTGCCGGCATTGGCTGTCTGGTCGAGGCTGAGGCGAACGGCAAAGGGCGAAACCATGCCGAGAAGCCCGGCCGCCGGGGCAAAAAGGAGCAACGTGGCGGCGATGACGCCAAGGCGCGGCCCAAGGCCCCGAGTGACTAGGAAATCGAGGAGCAGGGCCTTGGTGGCGGCTGTGGCGGCGGTCAAAAGCGCGGCCAGGAGGATGATCCGGGCCAGCACCTTGGGGTCGGGCCGACGGTCGGCAATCCGGCCGCCTTGCCAGTAGCCCAGGGCCAGGGCGGCCATGACCACGCCGATAAGCCCGGTCCAGACCACGATGGACGTGCCGAGAAACGGGGCCAGAATGCGCGCCGCGACGATCTCCAGCACCATCACCGCCGCGCCGCAGGAAAAAACCGTGAATGCCAACATGCCTGCTCCGTCTTGCGTTTCGCCATTGCTGCCGCTGTTTACGCGTACCGATAGCCGGCCGCCCCCAAGCCCGTAAAGGGGGAGCGAGGATTGTTTTTGACCGGAACCAGCGTCCTTTGCTAAAGTCAGGAACTTACCACTTTACCCCGGCAGGGAGGAGCAGCTTATGAAACGGTTCGTTACGGCGTTCGCGGGAGCGGTCATCACGATTTCCATGGCAGGGGCGGCCATGGCTTTTTCCGGTGGAGCAGGCATTTCCGCCGATGAGGCGCTGGCCCGGCTCAAGGAAGGCAACACCCGCTATGTGGCCGGCGCGGCCGTGACCCCGCGCCAGGACGCGGCCCGGCGGCATGAAACCGCCACCGGCGGCCAGCATCCCTTTGTCTCGGTGCTGTCCTGCGCCGATTCCCGCGTGCCCGTGGAAACCGTCTTCGACCAGGGCATTGGCGACGTGTTCGTGATCCGCGTGGCCGGCAACGTGGCCAACACCGACGAGATCGGCACCATCGAATACGGCGCCGAGCACCTGGGCACCCCCCTGGTGCTGGTCATGGCCCATACCAAGTGCGGCGCGGTCACGGCCGTGGTCAAAGGCGAGCACGTTACCGAAAACATTGGCAAGCTCGTGGCCCCCATCGTGCCGGCCGTGGCCTCGGTGAAAAGCCGCTTCGCCACGGACGACGTAAACGAGCTCATCAACCGTTCCATCGAGGCCAACATGTGGCAGGCCATCGCTGACATGTACGCCAAGAGCCCCTTGCTCAAGAAGATGGCCGCCGACGGCAAGATCAAGGTTGTGGGCGCGCTCTACGACATCGATTCCGGCGAAGTCCATTGGTTTGGCGAGCATCCGTCCAACGCCAACCTGCTCGGCAAGTAACCGTCGCGACGGTGTTTCAGGCGGCTCCTTCGGGGGCCGCCTTTTTTTTGGACTTTTGGGCAAAACCTCGATAGGCCCAACCCCGTGCGCGCCGTCGTCATCATCGTCTTTGTCGTGGTCTATGCCGCCATGATCCTGGGCCGCCTGCCGGGCCTGGCCCTGGACCGGGCCGGCGCGGCCGTGCTCGGGGCCTTGGCCCTTATCGCCGCCGGAACCATGACCGTCGCCGACGCCTGGGCCGCCGCCGACGTGCCGACCCTGGCCCTGCTCTTCGGACTCATGGTCATCTCGGCCCAACTGCGCCTGGGCGGCTTCTACACCGCCGTCAGCCGCGCGCTCATCGCCGCCTCGGCCGGCCCGGCCGGACTGCTCGCCCGGGTCATGGCCGCCGCCGCCGCGCTCTCGGCACTTCTGGCCAACGACATCGTCTGCCTGGCCATGACCCCCATCCTGGTCGAAGCCGTCCTGGCCCGGGGACTGAATCCCTTGCCGTATTTGATCGGCCTGGCCATGGCCGCCAACATCGGCTCGGCCGCCACGCTCATCGGCAATCCGCAAAACATGCTCATCGGCCAGGTGGCGAGCCTGCCCTTTGGCGGCTACATGCTGGCCGCCCTGCCAAGCGTGGCCGTCGGCCTGGCCATCGCCTTCGTGGCCATCGTCTGGGGCTTTCAAGGCCGGTTCGCCGGACCCAAGGTGACCCTGGACGTGCCCGCCCCGGCCTATTCGCCTTGGCAGTCGGCCAAGGGCCTGGCTGCCTTGACGGTCTGCATGATCGTATTCGTCTGGGGCGGCATGGCCCGGGAAAACGTGGCCCTGGGCTGCGCCGGGGCGCTGCTGTTAAGCCGCCGCATGGCCTCGCGCGAGACCCTGGCCCTGGTCGACTGGCAGCTCCTGCTCCTTTTCCTCGGGCTGTTCGTGGTCAACCGCGAAGTGGCCGCCGTGGGTCTGCTGGACGACCTCTACCGGGGCGTGGCCGCCTGCGGCGTGGACCTCGGCCGGCCGGCCTGGCTGTTCACCGCCTCGGTGGTCCTGTCCAACATCGTCTCCAACGTGCCGGCGGTCATGCTGCTCCTGCCCGGCCATGGGTCGCCCGAACAGGCGACCTTGCTGGCCGTCTCCAGCACCCTGGCCGGCAATCTGCTGCTGCCCGGCAGCATCGCCAACCTCATCGTGGCCGATCAGGCCGCGCTGCTTGGCGTCTCCATGGGCTTTCGGGACCATGCCCGCATCGCCGCCCCGGCCACCGTGCTGACGCTGGTCGTCTCGGGCTGGTTGTTGCTGGGGGTGTGAGAGAAGAGACAAGAGGGGAGATGCCTCCGGCGGCTGGGGG
>ALAO01000276.1 GCA_000307955.1 Solidesulfovibrio magneticus str. Maddingley MBC34
AGCCCCCCGGCCGCCGGAGGCATCTTCCCTCTTATCTCTCTCCCTCCCCTACTGCCTACTCCCTACTCACTCATCCCCTCTCCCTTCCCCCTTACTTAGCCTGGGGCAGGTAATACTTCCCATCGCGCGCCACGGCGGTTTTTCGGACGAATTCGCCCAATTCCCCGAGGGTGACGTAGGCGATTTCCTTGTCCTTGGCGAGCAGCGGCAGCAGGGCTTTCCATTGGTCGTTGGTGAACTCGTCGGGGCCGTGGGAGTAGAGGCACAGGACACCGCCGACTTCTTTGATCTTTTTGAGGAAGCTGGCGACCTTGTCGGCGAACTGTGGCGAGGCGGGGTCTGTGCCGAAGGCGTCGCGGGGTTTGACGGCGTAGATGCGGTAGAGGTCGTAGCCGCCGGGCGAGCCCAGGGCGGCGTTGCCGGCGGTGCCGACGCGGCCGCAGGTGAGTCCCAGTTCGCTGGTGACTTGGCGCGAAGCGGCGTCGGAGACGAGGAACGGAAAGACCATGGATTTAACGGCGTAGCCGGGCATACCAGCGCTGATGTCTTCGTCGGCTCCCTGGATTTCGTAGCGGGCGTGGGCGGGGATGTCGACGAACAGCGGGGCGAAGCCGTTTTTGAAGAAGATGTCGGTTTTGCCGCGCTCGGCCAGAAACCGGGACTGAATGTTGGCGTAGTATGGATCGCCGAGTTCGGCCGCGACGCCGCGCACATTGCTCAGGGCATCGACAAGCTGACGCAGGGTCGGGTTGCGGCCGTTTTCGGCGAGATCCAGTTCAGCCAGAGGTTTAGGGTTGTCGTCGACGATGATGCGCAGGATTTTGGCCTGGCTGTCCACGGCGGCGTAGGCGGATTTGGATTGGGGACTGAAAAAGCGGAGTTTGATGACGCCGGACGGGGCCACGGGCACGTGGTCGCGGGTATGGTTGGCGATTTCGTGGCCCTTGGCGACGCGCGCGGCCATGGCGGCGTAGTCGGCCGGCGCGGCCTTGGCGGTATTGAGCGCCAGGGTGGTCTTCATGCCGAACGCGTCGGCGTCATCGGCGAGTTGCGCCCAGAGGTCGAGGTTAGGCAGGTCGTCGATGATGAGATTGACGTAGGCGCGGGGGCCTTTGCCGGGCAGCGGGACGCCCCGGGTGGCGTCGGACAGGCCTTGGGCCGGGGCGGCGGCGGCGAAGGCGAGGAGGAGCAAGCAGGCGAGGATGCCGCCGAGGAAATGGTGGCCGATGCGGAGCACGGACAGACCTCCGGGGATCAGTGTTTGAGGGTGGCGAGCCAGGTGAAAAGCGCCGGGGAATTGCCCCCAAGCCGCCAAACAGCCAGGCGGGAAAAGCCGGCGTTTTGGGCGGCCTGCCAGAGCGTGGCGAAGGTCGCGGCGTCGGCGTGCCAGACTTCGTGGGCTTTGCCGGCCGGGTCGCGGTAGCGGGTGACGAGGTAGCCGTCGGGATCGGAGCGGGTCGGGGCGGCCCCTTTTTCGGCAATGAGGCTGGCCGCTTCGGACTCGACCAGTTGCTTGGCGGCCTTGGCCTCGGTCCAGTCGAAGCCGCCGGTGGCCAGGGCCAGGGCGGTTGTGTCCAGCAGGCCAATGGCCTGAAGGGATTTGGCCTGTTCGGCCAGAAAGGCGGGGGTGGCCTTGGGACCGGGGCCGGAGTGGGAGCCGAAGAGGTTGTAGCCCATGAGCACGTAGGCCGGGCCGGCCGGCATGGGCGCGGCCAGGAAGCGGCGCTGGGGCTGGAGCACCACCGAGACGGCCAGTCCCTTGGCCGAGGCGGCCGGGAAGAGCTCGTTTATAAAGGCACAGAATTCGGGCCAGTCGGCGGCGGCCACGTTTTCGTAGTCGATCTCGATGCCGGCGAAGCGGTGGCGTCCGGCCAGGGCCAGGAGGTCGGCGATATGGGCGCTCCGGACGGCCGGGGAGCCGACGAGCCGGTGCACCAGTTCGGGGTCCTTGAGCTTGTTGCCCTTGCCGGTGGGGGTGGCGATGTCGTTGACCACGGTGAGAAAAGCCGGGGTCGAGCCAAAGACCCGGGACACGTCGGGGCCGATGGCGGCGGCCCAGGCCGGGGCCAGGGCGGGTTTGCCGGCTTCGTCGAAATAGGCGGCAAAGACGCGCACGGTGTCGAAGAGTCCGGGGTGGGCGCGCCATTCGGCCAGGCCTCGGGCGAGATCCCAGTCGGCGATCCAGCAGGACAGGCGGTCATTGACGAGGGACGGAGAGGTCTGCGCGGCGGGCCGGGACTGGGCCGAGGCCGGACCGGCCGGGCGCACGCAGGCGAGCAGAAAGGCGGCGGCGAAAAAGGCCAGCGCCAGGGAAACCCCCTGGCGCATGGCCCGCTTGATCATCAGAAGGTGTAGGTTAATCCTGCCCATGCTTCGCTCAGGTTATAGTCCGGCGTGCTGAAGTAGGAGTACTTCAGCGACAGCTTTAACCTGTCGCGCATGGTGATGTCCATGCCGGCGTTGGCGCGCCAGACTTCCCGCCAGCTGTTGTTGCGGTCGCTGGAGACGCCGTAGCCCACGCTGCCGTTGATGTTGAACCATTTGCTCGGCGCGTAGCCGAACGAGCCGTAGGCCAAGTGGGTGGCCAGATTCTGGGGCGCCCAGTACTGGATGGGGCTGCGGTCGCTGCTCGCGAACTGGAAGGCGTAGCCCAGGGAGAACAGCGGGTACTCATTGAGGCGGCGCAGCAGCCGACCGTCGATGGAGCCGGTGTTGTTGCCGTCGGTGCGCGAGATGCCGTGGGCGTTCACGAACAGATCCCAGAAGTCGAGGATGCGGGTATGGGTGAAGATGCTTAGGCGGTTGGCCATGATCTGGTCGCTGATGGCTTCCACGGTGTCGATGCGCTCGTGGGCCGCCTGCACCTCCCAGGTGCCGTCGACCTTGACGCCCTTGGGCGCGATGGGGCCATGCAGCGTGGCCTGGCCGTTGGCCCAGGGGCCGGGGCCGCCGTCGGTGGAGGTCAGCTGGCCTTGGAGTTCCAGCCAGTATTCGGGGTGGAAGAACCACCGGCCGCCCACGGTGAGATCCTGGCCGCCCAGGGACTGGGTGTAGCGTGAGTTGGCGATATTGTAGAGGTTTTCGGCCGAAACCGTGCCGTTTTGGAAGGCGTTGGAGTAGGCCTTGAGGATGTAGCCCCGGCGCTGGTAGCTCTCGATGGACCACTCGACCAGGCCGACCTTGGCGAAGACCATGAGGTCGTCGCGGACGTGGTAGTTGCCGCCAAGGCCGGTCCACCAGTAGCGGCGGTTGTCGCTGTCCCACCAGGTGGTGGCGATGGCTTCGGCCTTGGGGCGCACCCGCAGTTCGGCCCGGAAGAGCTGCTCGGCGGCGCGCAGGCTGTCCGGGGCCAGGGCCATGGCCTGCTGGGCCAGATGCAGGGCGGTGGGGTCGTCGTAGGCGTAGTAGGCGTTGACAGCCCGGTTGAAGGTCACTTCCGAGGGGTTAAGGCCCAGGGAAGCGGCTTCCTCGAAGTAGTTCTCGGCCTGTCCGGTCTGCTCCTGCCAGGAGTAGACCTTGGCCAGCTCCAGGGAGACCTGGCGCATGGGGTCGGCCTCACGCAGCCAGGTTTGCAGGGCGGCGGCGTCCATGGCCGGGGAAACGGCCTTGGAGCCGATCTGGCGCGGGTTGGCCACCGGCGTCCAGAAGCCTTCGGGGCCGAGTTCAAAGGCCATGGGGAAGGTTTCGGCCACCACGTTCTGGTAGGGGGCGTACTCGCCGGTGAGGAGTTCCTCGGGGGCGGCTCCGCCGGGGTAGAAGAACACCGGCCGGGTCTGGCCGAGGATCTCGCCCTTGGGATCCAGAGCGATCAGGCGGCCCTTGAGGCGCGCGCCGGCGTCGCCGGCCTCGCCGGCTTCGGCTCCGGCGGCGTACCACAGGCTCGTCTTGCCGCCGTTCGGGGCGGTGACGCTTGGCGGATTGTGGTCGGTCAGGGCCAGGGACCAGCGGCCGGACTGGCGCAGGCGGGCCACCAGGGCGGCGTCGGGCAGATACGGCGTGCCCGGAGCCAGGGACTCGCCGCCGACCACCAGCACGGCCTTGCCGCCCACGGCGGCCAGTTCACGGTCGATTTTTTCCAGCACGGCGGCGTCGGTGCGGTCCACGATCAGGACCACGGCCGGCGGCGTGTTGCCGGTCTTTTCCTTGCGGGCCGCGTCGCCCACTGGGCGGGAGGCCAGTTCGTCGACGCCCATAAACGAGCCGCCGGCATCGGCCACGGCCCGGATGTGGTCCACAACCTGGGACAGGCGCACCTTGCCCGGCGCCTGCGCGTCGCGCACGTCGGCGTAGTAGAGACACAGCACGCCGCTGCCCGGGCCGAATTCGTGGAGCTTTTCCAGCAGCGGATAGGCCGGACGGAAGGCGTGGTCGCCGGCGGCGGCGATGGCGAACTTGAGTTCGGCCGAGGCGTCGTCTGGGGCGGCCTCGCGCAGGACCTTGGCCACCTTGTAGGCTTTGTCGGCCTTGCCCGAGAGCTGGTAGACGCTGAGCAGTCCCCGCAGCGAGGAGAGCTGATGGGGGTTTTTCGCCAGCAGGGTCTGGAAATGTTCCTCGGCCTCGGGGAACTTTTCCTGATCCAGGAGCACCCGGCCGAGCATGTTCTGCATGGTCAGGGAGTCGGGATCAAGCTCAAGGGCGCGGCGCACGTAGCCTTCGCAGGCCGGCAGGTCCTTGGCGAACTCGGCGGCTTCGGCGGCCAGGCGCAGCAGCTCCCGGTCCTTGGGCGAACGGGCCAGTCCGACTTCGGCCAGGCGGATGGCTTCGGGATAGTCGCCCAGGGCCGAGGACGCCTCGCACATAACGGCCCCCAGGGCCGGATCGGCCGAGGCGGCGTAGGCGTTTCCAAGGGCAGAGACGGTCTGGGCGTAGCGGCTCTGACGATTGAGCGCCCGGCCAAGCCCGCCGAGGTAGTCGAGGGAATTGGGGTTCTGAGCCAGGACCTTGCGGTACAGGGCCTCGGCTCCGGCCGGATCGCCGAGTTCCAGGCGCACCACGGCGGCGGTGCCGAAAACGGCCCGGTCACCCTTGGCCACTTGGGCGTCGTACCAGGATGCGTACTGCCGGGCTTCGGCGAAACGGTTTTCGCCGGCAAGCAGGCTTACGACCCGAAGCCGCATGGCGTCGTCGGCCGGGGCCAGGGACAGGCAGCGCTGGAAGTGGGTGAGCGCCTGGGCCTTGTCGCCGTCGAGATAGGCGAATTCGCCCAGGGCGTAGTCGCGGTCAAAGGGCGACGCGCCGGACAGGGCCTGGGTCAAAAGCGCCTGGGCCTCGGCGGTCTGGCCCTGGCGTTTCTTGACCAGGGCGAGGTAGAGCCGGGCCGGATTGAGGGACGGATCGGCCCCCAGGGCGGCGGTGAGCATGGCTGAGGCTTCGGACAGGCGTCCGGCCCGCCACAGGGCCTTGCCGGCCTCGGCCTGGACGGCGGCCAGGGCCTTGGGCGCAACACCGGCGGCCCAGGCCGGCGGCGTCAGGAAGAAAAAGCCGTCGATGATTTGTTGTTCGGCCAGGGTGCGGATGATGCGCAGGTACAGCTCGCGGGCCAGGGCCGGGGTGAGCGCGCCCTTGACCGGCTTGCCGTCGGCGTTGAATCCGGCCACGGCGGCTTGTCCCAGTCCCGAGGCGGACAGTCCGGCCAGGGCGCGCAGCTTGTCCAGGGCCAGGGGGACCTGGCCGTTTTGCAGGCCGGCCATGGCGGTCAGCAGATCGGCATAGGGGCCGGCCGGCAGGCCCGGGGCCAGCTTGGCCACCAGATCCCAGCGGTTCTGGGCGGCCAGGCTCCAGGCCAGCCCAAGCTGGCTCACTTCCGGGGCCTGGGCCCGCAGCATGGCCATGGCCTCGCCCACCCTGCCCTGTTCGATCAAAAGCGGCACCACGCGGGCCACCAGGGGATCGTTGTTGCCCAGGCCATCGGCCAGGGCTTCCTTCCAGAAGGTCAGAGCGGCGTCGTAGCGATGGGCGGCCCACATGCGCCAGCCCACGTCGCGCATGATCTCGGGCTTGATGTCCATGCCCTCGACCAGGGAGCGCAGATCGGCGACCATCTTGGCCGAGTCGCCGGACTGGCCGAGCTTGGTCACCATGAGGTTGGCCAGCTCGATGAACTGGTCACGGAAGGGACGGCGGTTCTTGATGCGGGTCAGGCTTTCGGCGGCTTCGTCGTAGCGGCCGCCGTTTAAGGCAATAAGGGCCTTGCCGAAGTTGAGGCCGTCCTGGTCCGGGGCGTCGGCCAGGGAGGCGGCGAACTTCTCGGCCGCTTCGGTCTGGCCCGAGGCGGTCAGGGCCAGGAGGTTCTGGCCTTGGAGCACGGCGTTGTTCGGGTCGAACTGCAGGCTTTTTTCCAGGAAGTCGGCGGCGCGCTTGTAGTCCTTGGAAGCCAGTCGGGCGTCGGCGATCCAGGCGGCCCAGCGGCCGACGTCGGGGGCGTTGCGCCAGTCCTTTTCCCACAGATCGGCGGCGGCGGACTGATGGCCCTGATTGTAGAGCACCCAGCCCAGTTCGCCGGCCACGGCCACCTTGTCGTAGCCGTTGGCCCCGGACTGCTCCAGGAGCTTTTGGGCCACGGCCAGTTTTTGTTCGGCCAGCATGTCCTTGCCGGCGTAGAACTGCAGCGCCCCGAGCACGGCCTTGGCCGGCCCCTGAGCCTCGGCCCCGGCCAGTTCGGCCATGGCGGCCGGGTCGCCCGAGGCGTAGCCGGCGGCTAGCCGGGCCATGGACTGGCCCTGGGGCGAGGCCGGTTTCCAGGCGGCCAGGAACCGGCGCAGGTCAGCCTTGGCCCCGGGTCGGGTCAGCAGGTCGGACACCAGCGCCCCAGCCGTGCCGTCGCTTAAACCGGCGGCGTAGCGGGCCAGGGCCGGGTCCTTGCCGCCGGCCTTTTCGTCTAGGCGCAGGAGCGCGGACAGGGCCAGGACATTGGTTTCGACGTTATCCGGCTCGACCTTGAGGGCCACGGACAGGGTCTGCATGGCCCCGGTGTAGTCCTTGCCTTTGATCTGCAGGGAGGCCTTCTGGTTCCACAGGGGCGGATAGGCCGGGTCCTGGGACAGGGCCTGGTTGACCATCTCCATGGCCTGGTCGAGCTGGCCCCGGGCGGCGGCCTGCTGGGACTGGCGCAGGAGCGTCACCACCGAGGCGTCGGCGGCCAGGACGGTCGTCGGCACGGCCAGGGTCAGCGCCAGGGTGAGAACAATGTTTTTGAGTGCCATGGCGCTACCCCTTTACTTCGTAGGAGATGGTTGTGGCGCCGGCCTGGGAGGCGGCACGGTAGAGCATCCTGGAGCGGTCGAACCGGTTTTCCAGGGCGGTGGTCGCCGCGTCGTCGGCCGGCGGCGGCATGTCGAAGAGCAACCAGTCCGGGGCCAGGCCCAGGTCGGCTTCCAGAAGCCTTGGCACAGCCCCGGCTTCCACCCGCAGGGCCACGGCATAGCCCTTGGCCTTGAGCTTGGTGGCGGCCTGGATCAGCCGACCCAGATCCTCGGGTTTGCCAAGGGTCAGCACGAAGCCGCGCAGGAGCCGGGAGAAGACCAGACCGGCCGGGGCGTCGGCCACCCGGGCCAGGGCGTCTTCCACCATGGCCGGGTCCTGGCCCGACAGGTCCAGAAAAACCTCCACGCCGCCGGCAGCGGCCGTGATGAGCGCGGCGGCGTCGCGCAGGGGATCGGCCTCAAGGCTGTCCGTGGGCAGCACCACGGCGGTGAGCGTGCGGGCGTCGCCCAGGGGCACGTCGGCGATGCTTTGGGCGCTTATCCAGCGCGGCGGGAAGGTGGCCAGGCGCATGTCCGAGAAGCCGGCGGCCTGGGGATTCGGGTCGCCCTCGTCGTTCGCGCCCAGAGCCAGGCTGCCCCGGCGGGTCTCGGCGGTGAGCGGAATGGGATAGTTGGCCACGGCCTTGCCGTCCACGGCCAGCAGCAGCCGGTTGCCCTTGACGCAAGCGTCCAGGGCAACCGCTCCGGTGTGGTCCAGGGGCAGGGCGTACTGGAAGATCGTGTTGAGCGAGGGTCCGGTCTTTTCCTGGACCGTCACGCGCTGGGACGTGACCCGGATGCGCAGGAAGGACTCGAAGTCGCGGTAGCGCAGGTAGACCAGCGCCGCGCCGTCGCCCTCGGGGGGCATGGCCCGCAGCTGCACCGTGAAGTTCTCGAAGCCCTCGGTGCCGCGCAGGCGGGCGAAGCCGTCCTTGCCGGCGGGCGGGGTCAGGGCCAGGGTGTCGCCCAGGGCGGCCAGATCGCCCAGCGTCGTCTGCCACAAGCCCTGGCGCACGGTCTGGGTGAAGTCCATGTAGCGCGACCGGGGCTGGCGGGATTCGATTTCGAGCAGCAGCCGTTCGGCGCTCCATTCCGGGGCGACCTGCATCCGGGTCAGCCGCCGGGGGTCGACGTCGCGGCTGTTGTAGGTTTCGCCGATGCGGGTGAAAGCCAGGGGAAAGTTCGCGGCCAGGGCTTCGGCGTTTGGCCGGGCCAGGGCTTCGGACAGGCTCACGCCCAGCGTGTTGGCCGGCATGAAGACGTAGCCCTGGGGCGTGACCTTGCCGAGATTCTCGATGGAGGTCCGGGCCAAGGTGAAGTCCTCGACCACCCGGGCGTCGAAAGCGCCCTGGGTTTCCTCGGGGCGTCCATCGGCGCCGATCAGGCGTTCGGTCAGGTAATAGGCGTAGCCGCCCGAGGGGGTTTGGTTGATCAGGCCGGAGTGGTAGCCCATGGCCCCGACATCCCAGAAGGGGTTGTCGGCGATCTTGCGCAGCTCGTTTTGGCGCACAAAGAAACGGTTCCAACCGGTCAGATGGTCGCCATAAAGGTAAAGCGCGGCGTTAAACCCGACCCCCGTCAGCACCGGCTGGCTGAAAAGCACGCTGTCCTTGCGGCCGCCCTCGAACATCAGATAGAGGGCCTTTTCCGGCAACGGCTTATTTTTCGTGTAAAAATCGACAAGATCAGCGGTCGTGACGGTCTCATACCCGGCTTTGGCCAGGGCGGAGAGCTGTTCGCGCAACCGCTCCTTGGTCACCAGGGAACGGACGCGCTCGTCGATGGTGACGCCGCCGTAGCTGATGGCCACAAAGCCGTCACGCTGGGTCCAGTCGGCCCGGTCATGGACGGGCGGCGCCTCGCGCCGAAAGGCCGTCTGGTAGATGAAATAGCCGAAAGCGACCAGGATGGCGTATTGGAAGAGGTAGCGGAAGAATTTTCTCATGGCGTACGTCCCGTGTCTGGAGGATTATTGCCTTTTCCGGGGCGGCTAGCCCATGGCCGTGGACTTGTCGTACTTGGACGCCCGGGTGCCCCACTCCGACTTCCAGAAGGTGAGCAAGGCCCAGACGATCTGCCACAAGAGCACGAAGAGGTAGAAGAAGCAGAACGGCACGCCGTAAAGCCAGAGATTCGATCGTTTAAGCAACAGATAGGACGTGCACATGAGGATGCTCATGAGGAGCACGCCGGCCAGATACATGGTGGGCCAGATGCCGTAGGCGGCGGGCATGAAGACAAAGGCCCGCAGCACCACCACCGGGGCCATGACCGGCAGGATCAGGCCCAGGTAGAAGGAGATGGCCATGAACGGTTCCTTGAGCCACATGAACTTGCAGGCCCGCAGGCTCTCGCGCAGCCAGGAACGCTTCCAGCGCATCTGCTGGGTGAAGAACTTGCCGTAGGTGGAGGGCACGATGGTGTTGCACACGGCGGTGTGCTGATAGACGGCGTAGTGGCTGCCCAGGACGAAGTTGGTCAGGCTGCGGTCATCGCCGAAGGTGGCCGGCCGCCCGAGGAAGGTCTGGCTCTCCCAGGCGTCGAGGTAGCGCATGAGCACGGTCCGGCGATAGCAGGCCAGGGGGCCGGACAGGCAGGTGACCACGTCGAAGATGCTCTCGGCCGCCTTGAAGATGCGAAAGCCGATGAAGTAGCGCACGGCCTGCATGCGGGTCAGGACGTTGGTCCACTTGTTTTCCACTTCGCAACGCCCGGCCGCGCCGCCGATATGGGGATCGTGGAAGGGCTGGACGACATGCAGCACGGCGTCGGGCTGCAGGAAGCTGTCGGAATCGACGAAGAGCACGAGCTCCCCTTTGGCCATGCGGGCGCCGGCGGCCAGGGCGTGGCGCTTGCCCCGGTTTTCCGGGAAGGCGTGGACAACGAGCCGGTCGCCGGCCTCGTCATAGATCTTGTCGCGCACGGCCCGGGCCACGGCCACGGAATTGTCCGAGCTGCCGTCGTCCACCACGATGACCTCAAGCAGTTCCTCGGGATAAAGCTGGTTGAGACAGCCGTGGATGGTCTTTTCGATCCACTCTTCCTCGTTGAAGCAGGGGATGACGATGGTGACGCTTGGCTGATAGCCGGGCGTGACCTTGTAGGGCCGGTAGAGGGCGGCGAAGAAGAACCGCGAGAGCAGGTAAAAGATGGCGCACAGACCGTAGAGGAAAACCGGCACATCGAACCAGAAGTAAAAGATGCTTTCCTTTTTGATGAACCACACCCCGATCAGGGCCAGCAAGATGCCCAGCAGCGAACCCGTCTCGAAATAACGCCAGCGCTTGCGGTGCAGGTACTGCGAAAGCGGATTGGCGAACTCGAAGCCGACATGGCCCGAGGCCGAATCCACCCGCACCACCCTGGCCGGCAGCTTGACAAAGGACTCAAAACCTTCGGGCATGGTGCCGGCGCTCAAGAAAAACCGCAGCACGGCCTTGTCGCCGACCCGAAGCGGCTTGTCCGGCACAAGCAGCATGCCGCCCTCGGAGATGTCCACGGTTCGGCCGGAAGTATAGCGGTACTTGCCGTCGGCGCTGTAGACGTCGGCCTGCCCTTGCGAGAAATAGCGCGGCCCCGTGAGACGCCGCGTGTGTTGCTTGGAGGGAATGTCCGGCAGGAAGCGACGATCGGGTTTTTGTCTTGGGAATACTTCCGTCATGGATACGACCTCCAAAGCTGCACGGTGTCGAAATATCGGATCCGGTCAAACCGCTGCCGGGCCACAATCGCCGACGCGGCGTTTCACATTTTTACAATCTGCTACGCGTTGTCGCGCCCCTTCTCGCACCGGTTGGACCCGGCGTTGCCCCGACCGCCTTGCGACCAGAACCCATCACATTAAAAATATTAAACTATTTTTAATCGAAGCCCGTCTTCAGCGTTCCCAACCCGCGTTGCCGCCCGAACCGAACTCCTGTCTCCGCGAATAATTGCAAATGTGGAGCCACAATAAACAGCCCAACGCCGCTTCCAGTTATCCTGGAACACGGCGCACCGTTACAATGCAAACGACACAGCCGCGACGTGGCGTCGCGGCTGCGCAACAGACGGAGGAAGGAGGGGGGCTACTGCAACAGCAGCAGCATAAGTGGAGCTGGGGTGAATCCCGAGGAAGCGGTTCCGCGTTGGTAGAGGCCGACCGAGGGAATGGTTCCGGCCGGCACGAGCTGGCCGCCGAAATCGGTCTTGGCCGCGGCGTAGGCCGCGCCGGCGTCCAGCAGCGGCGAGCCGGCCAGGGGCTGGTAATCGGCCACGTCGGGCCAGACCGTACGCGTATATACGAGGTTCACGGCGGATTGGGCGTTGGCCGCGAGATAGGCCTGGATGCCGGCCAGGGTGGTCACGGTCACGTCCGGGTCGGCGGCAATGAGCGCCAAAAGCGCCGACCATTCGGACAGGGAGTATTCATCCTCCCCGTGGCTGAACAAAGAGACCGCCGCTCCGGTGAACTTGGCCCACTCCAGAAAGGCCGACACCCGCTGCGCCATCACCTCCGGGGTGAGGCCCTTGTCGAGGTTGCCGAAAACCGCGCCCGGCTGCACAGCCCAGATGTCTAGGGCGTCGTAGCCGCTCGGCGTGGTCCCGGAATAGAAGCCGCCCATGGCGTAGAAGCCATTATAGCCGTTGCGGGCAGCGAGGTAGCCGGCCCCGGCCACGGCGGCCCGCACTGTCGGGTTCTCGCCAAGGAAGGGATAGACGAAGCTCGTGCAGGCATAGGAGCCGCCGCTGGCGGCGGAGAGTTTGTGCTCGATGGTCGCCTTGGGCGCGGCGATTTCGTCGGCAAAAAACTGGGCGTCGTCGCGCAGCAAGGTCGCGGTGACGTTTTTAATGGAAACGCCGGCCACCTGGGCCAGATCCCGGGCCAGTACCGGGCCGCTGGTGTAGGATGTGCCGGTTTCGGTGATCAGGCCGCAAGTGAAGCCGGACTTGGCGTTGATGGCCCCGCAGATGTCGCCGATGGAGGTGGGGGCGCTCAAATCGAGGCTGAAGTTGGCGACGGAATCGCCGGTGGCGGAAACCGCCAACGAGGTGGCTGGCGTGCCCGTGCCGCCGCCGGCGACGGCCACCACGACATTCGTGCCTGGCCCCGAATACGTGAGGGTCATGAGCTTGGTTTCGGGCAAATACACATGGTGGGCGCTGTGGGCGGCCACCTCGTTGCCGGCGTTCACCAGAGGCTGCAGCGTGGTCCAATTGGCGTCGCTCGCGTCGGCGGCGTCCACGGCCGAGGTCATCTTCATGCCGTAGGTGCTGTTGGCCAGGGCGGCCACTTGGGCAAAGAAGGGGATGTGTTCGGCGTCGTCTATGCCAAGATTGAGCAGCGCCGGCCGCCGGCCGTGGGCGAGCTTGGGCGACCCGGGGGACAATGGCGAGACCTCGGTGACGTTGCCTGCAAATCGGGCCAGATTCATGTTCACGGGGGCCATGTCCTGAATCAGACAATTGGTCAGGGTCACGGCCGTGCTTGAACTATCATTGATGATCAAGGCTTGCGTGGCGTAGCCGTTGCCCATGGCCAGACAGTTGGTCAAATTGACGCCGCCGGAAACGGCCACACCGCTGGGCACATACAGTATTTCGCCCAAAAAACCGGCGAGCAGGCAGTTGTTGAACGCCACCTGGGAAGCCGTAGCGATATTGATGTAACCGAACTGCATGTCGCCAAAGAGACAATAGTCGAACGTGACGGGGGCGGCAGCGCCGGCATTGACATAAACGATGTTGGAAAAACCCGTGGCGGCCCAGCGGGCCTCCTGGAGGGTGGTGCGCGTAAACGTCGCGCCGCCCGTGCTGATGTTCAACAGCCGCTGGCCTGGACCGATGACGCACTGGTCGAAGGTGGGCGCGCCGCTGCTGACACGCACCACGTACCAGTCGGCGGCGTTTTGCGAGCCGTCGAAGGTCAGCCGCCGCCAAACGGTCTGGTGGGACACGGTCAGGACCGAGGAGTCGGCCGGCCCCAGCACCCGCACCGGGCCGTTCTTGCCCGAAGCCGTGCTGCCGGCCACGGTGACGCCGGCGGTGACCGTGGTCAGGGATTCGGCGTAGGTTCCGCCGGCCACCTCCACGGTGTCGCCCGAAGCGGCGGCATTGAGGCCGTCCTGTATCGTTTTGAAGGCGGTTGTCCAGGATGCGCCATCGCCGCTGGAAGCAACGGCGGCGTCCACGTATCTGGTGACGGCGCCGGCGGGTGCAACGTGCAGGAGAAGCAGGGCAGCCAAGGCCAGGAAACAACAGGCGGCCCCCCGAACGCGGCCAAGGGCGTACAGCTTTGAGTTCATGCCCCTCTTATAGGGAATTTGACCCAAAAGGCAACATTGAGATGCCGTCCATGCATTGCAAAAGCGAAACCGGCCCTTGGGCCGGTTTCGCAGCAGCCTGCCGGACCGGCGCGCGGCCCGACGTTTCACATTTTTATTTCGTTAATCGGCAATTCGGGGTTTGAGCACGGCGTCGGCCAGGCGCGACAGCACGAAGCAGCAGGCAACCACCAGGGAAACCAAGACAAGCTTTTCGACAAACATGGGTATACCCTCCGATTGTCGGATTACCTAGCAACCTCCATGCCACTTTAAACCAATATAAAACGCGCCCCGGAACCTTCCGGGGCGCGCGGACGTGTCGAATCGCCTTGGCCTCGGGCGGCCCGGGCGCGGAATGCGGCGGCCTTGCCGGCCCCGCGCGGCGGACTCGCCGGTCGAGACGCGGCGGGAACGGATGCCTGCCCTGCCCGACTCCCCGTCAGGGGCGCGGCAAGGCCCCGGTTCAGGCGTCCTTGGCGGTTCGCGGCAGCACGGCGTTTAACACCACGCCCACCACGCCGGCCAGGCCGATGCCTTCCAGATGGATGCCGCCGAAGGAAAAGGCCATCTTGCCCATGCCAAGGACGATGACCAGGGCCACGATGGCCATGTTGCGCGGCTCCATGAGATCGGCCCCTTCGCGCACCAGGGAGTTGAGCCCGACCACCATGATAGCCCCGAACAGCAGCAGCATGATGCCGCCCATGACCGGGGTGGGGATGGTCTGCAAAAGCGCCCCGAGCTTGCCGACAAAGGCCAGGCAGACGGCGGTGACGGCGGCCCAGGTCATCAGCGCCGGATTGTAGATTTTAATCAGCGACACCGCGCCCGTGACCTCGGCGTAGGTGGTCAGCGGCGGCCCGCCCAGACAGCCGGCCAGGAAGGTGGCCACGCCGTCGCCCATGAGCGAGCGGTGGACGCCCGGATTTTCCAGATAGTTGCGGCCCGTCACCTGGCCGATGGCGATGACGCCGCCGAAATGCTCGATGATCGGGGCGATGGCCACGGGCACGATGACCAGGATGGCGTCGATGTTAAACTCCGGCCCGACAAAGGACGGCATGGCGAACCAGGGCGCGGCGGCCACGGGCGCGAAATCAACCAGGCCCAAGAACAGGCTGGCCACATAGCCCGCGCCGATGCCGCACAGGATGGGCACGAGCTTTAAAAGCCCCCGGCCCCGGATGGCCACCAGCACGGTGACGGCCAGGGAGAAAAACGACACGCCCATGGCCGTGGCCTGGGGATAGAGCACGGCCGCGCCGTCGCCGGTCTTGCCCATGGCCATGAACACCCCGACCGGCGCCAGGATGAGGCCGATGACCATGATGACCGGGCCGGTGACGATGGTGGGCAGAAGCTTCATGAGAATGCCCACGCCCCGCCATTTGATGAGCACCGCCGCCCCGGCGTAGGCCAGGCCCACGCAGGCCAGGGCTCCAAGGGTGGCCGGCACGCCGTAGGTTTTGACGCAAAACATGATGGGCGCGATAAAGGCGAACGAGGAACCCAGGAAAATCGGAATGCGGAACTTGGTCAGTACCTGATAGATCAGCGTGCCCACGCCGGCGCAAAACAGCGCCACGTTGGGATTGAGTCCCGTTAAAAGCGGCACCAGGACCAGCGCCCCGAAGGCCACGAAAAGCATTTGCGCGCCCACGGGGAAATCCCGCAGCCGCAGTTGGTAGTCCTTGCCCGTGTCCAAAGCCATGTTTCCCTCCTTGCGCCGCGCCCGGAAACGCCCGGGCGCGCCCCCCTATTTGGTGCCGAAGATCTTGTCCCCGGCATCGCCAAGGCCGGGCAGGATATAGCCGTTCTCATTGAGCCGCTCGTCGATGGCGGCGGTGTAGACCTCGACGTCGGGATGTTCTTTTTCCAGCCGGGCCAGCCCCTCGGGAGCGCAGACCAAAAACAGGCCCATGATGCGGCGGCAGCCGGCTTCCTTGAGCAGGTTGATGGTGGCAATCAGCGTGCCGCCGGTGGCCAGCATGGGGTCGAGGATCATGGCGTGGCGCTTGTGGATCTTCTTGGCCAGCTTGACGTAGTAGCGCACCGGTTCGAGGGTTTCCTCGTTGCGGTACATGCCGACCACGCTGACCTTGACGCCGGGGATCATGTCCACGACGCCGTCCATCATGCCAAGGCCGGCCCGCAGGATGGGCACCACGGTGATTTTCTTGCCCACGAGCTGGTCCACTTCCACCGGGCCGGCCCAGCCGTGAATCGTCTTTTTTTCGGTGGGCAGGGATTTGGTGGCTTCGTAGGTGAGCAGCCGGCCGATTTCGTTGGCCAGTTCGCGGAAATTTTTCGTGCTGATGTTGTTTTCGCGCAACAAGCCGAGCTTGTGGCGCACCAGCGGATGGTCGACGACGGTGACGGGCATGGACGCGCTCCTGGGTTACGGGTGGGACGGGGCCGGATCGGCGAAATCGCTTCCCGGGCCTAGCATGAAACGGCCTTCCCAGGCCATGGGCAAGACGCGCCCGGCGGAGTTGTGCCGGCTTGGCCGGGTCCGGTCAAGAAAAATGGGAGGCGACCCCAAGGCCGCCTCCCATTGTCTTCGTCAGGAACCTTGTCCGGCCTAGCCGGCCTTGAGGGATTCCACCAGCCGGGTGAGGTTTTCGGCCTGTTCGGCGAGCTCCTCCACCGAACCGGCGGCCCGGGCCATGGACTGGGCCGTGTCGTCGGAGATGCGGTTGATGTCCTCCACAGCCCGGTTGATCTGTTCGCTGGCCGCGGACTGTTCTTCCGAGGCCGTGGCGATGGAGCGCACCTGATCGGCGGAGCGCTCCACGATGGAGACGATCTCGCCAAGCACCTGCCCGGAGCGGCCGGCCAGGTCGGTGGCCTGGTCCACGGCCCGGGCCGCGCCCTCCACGCCCTCGATGCTGGCCCGAGCCCCGGCCTGGATGGCCCGCACGGCCGTGCCCACCTCGCTGGTGGCGGTCATGGTCTTTTCGGCCAGCTTGCGGACTTC
>ALAO01000277.1 GCA_000307955.1 Solidesulfovibrio magneticus str. Maddingley MBC34
GGGGTCCGGGGGGATCATCCCCCCGGCCGCCGGAGGCATTTTCCCCGCTTCCGTCTTCTCCCTAGCTCAACGTGTCGAGCAGCGAACCGGTGTCGCGCAGCAGCAGGTTGAGCAGGATGTCTTCGGTGGAGATGGTGGGCTGTTGGCGCCGGGCTTCCACGGCCTGTTCCAGCATCACCGACTGCCCCTTGAGGTTTTCGGCCTGGTATTCCAGACCGCTTTGCCGGTTGGTGTAGATGTCGTTGATGATGGTGGTGCTGCCGAGCTTGTCCGTCACCCGGGCGAGTTCCGTGGCTCTGTCGGTGGAGTTTCCCAGGTTGGCGCTGGTGAGCTGGGTGAAATTGAGCGCGTTGAAATCCTGGAAATTGACGTTGAATCCGCCGTTCTTGTAGGCCTGGATGTAGACGTTGCCGTTGGAGTCGATCCGGTCCGTGCCCCACTTGGAGCCGTCAAGGAGCGAGATGCCGTTGTATTCCGTCTGCGGGATGAGGCTTAAGATTTCGCTTCGCAGAGAATCGTAGGTGCTCGTCTGGGCGGCTGTCGGCGTGGTGCTGATGGATTCGATGATGGCCTTCATCTCCTCCAGATTGCTCTTGATGGTGGCTACGCTCTCGTTGGCGATGCCGACCATGGCGGCCGCTTCCGAGACGTTGGCGGAATTTTGCAGCGTGGTGCGCACATCGGCCCGAAGCGTGCCGGTGATGGCCTCGTCAAAGGGGTTGGTGCGCGGCACGACATTGTGCGGGGCGAGCATCATGTCGCGCAGGCTTTGCCCGACCGGACCGGCCTGGAACAGGTAGTCGCTGAGCAGGCTTTGCTGCATCAGCTGCATCGAGGTGTCGATGAGCAGGCTGCGTTCGTAGTCGCTAAGCGCCATGGCCGTCCGTCCCGTTAAAATATCCCTTTACGTCGTCATCGGCCGTAGGCGGGGCGATCTTTAGGCGTGGCAAAAAAGTTCCCGGCCGGGGCCGGGAACTTGGGGATGGGCGATGTCGGGCGAGTCGGGCAGGGGCGGCGGGGAAGGCCAGCGAAACCGCTTGGCCCTGGCCGCGAGGCGCGCGCGAGTCCGGGTACCGGCCCGCCGATTGCGGCAGCAGTGCCATACATCGGCGTGCCGGCACGGACGTCAGCGTCGTGACGACGTCGTCGGAAGCGGCCGGCCGTCTTATGAGGCCGGGCAGGGGCCGCGATCCGGGGCGTAGCGGTTGACGATGGGCAGCCGCCAGTCCTTGCCGAAGGCCCGGGAGGTGATCTTGGGACCGGGCGGGCTTTGGCGGCGCTTGTATTCGTTGCGGTCCACCAGCCGCGTCACCCGGTCCACCACGGCCGGGTCCAGGCCGCGCTCCAGCATGGCCGCCGGGGACAGCCCCAGTTCCACGTAGGCCCGCAGGGCCGGGTCCAGCACGTCGTATTCGGGCAGGGAATCCGAATCCTTCTGGTCGGGCCGCAGCTCGGCCGTGGGCGGCTTGACCAGCACCCGCTCGGGGATGACGTCGAGGCCCGCCTGCGCATTGCGCCAGCGCGACAGGGCGTAGACCAGGGTCTTGGGCACGTCCTTGATCACGGCGTAGCCGCCGGCCGTGTCGCCGTAGAGGGTGGAGTAGCCCACGCCCACCTCGGACTTGTTGCCCGTGGTCAGGACCAGCCGGCCGAATTTGTTGGACAGGGCCATGAGCAGCGTGCCGCGAACGCGCGGTTGCAGGTTCTCCTCGGTGACGTCAAAGGGCCGGTCGCCGAAGATGGGGCCCAGGGCGTCGAGGAAGGCCTGAAAGATGGGCTCGATGACCACGGTTTTAAGCTCAATGCCCAGGCGCTCGGCCAGGGCCGTGGCGTCCTCCAGGCTGTCGTCCGAGGAAAACCGGGTGGGCATGGCCACGCCCAGCACGTTTTGCGGCCCCAGGGCGTCGGCGGCGATGGCGGCGGTCAGCGAAGAGTCGATGCCGCCGGAAAGGCCCAGCGCCACGCCGCAAAAACCGGATTTGCGGACATAGTCCCGGGTCGCGGTGACCAGGGCGCGGTAGACTTCCGCCACCGGATCGAGAAGCGCGGCCATGGTCGCCTGGGCCAGGGCCGGCCGGGCCGGCGCGGCCAGGGGAGAAAGCGTCGTGCGGACCGGGCGGCAGGCCGGGACCGGCTCCCACTTGCGGCAGCGCGGGTCGAGCAGCCGCTGGCGGGTTGGCAGATCGACGTCGAGGTCGCACCAGACCAGATCCTCGTCGAACTGCTTCCCCCGGGCCAGGAGAGCGCCGTCCGGGGCGAAAATCAGGCTGTGGCCGTCGAAGACCAGCTCGTCCTGGCCGCCGACCAGGTTGGCGTAGGCCACGAACGCCCCGTTGTCCGCCGCCCGGGTGGCCAGCATCCGCTCCCGGCTATTCCCCTTGCCCATGTGGTAGGGCGAGGCGGAAATGTTGATCAAAAGCCGCGCCCCGCCGTGCTTGGCCTGTTCGGTGGGAGGCCCGTCGGGATACCAGATGTCCTCGCACACGGACACGCCGAAACTAAGGCCGCCCCGGTCGAAGACCGTGGTCCCCTGGCCGGCGGCGAAATAGCGGTTCTCGTCGAACACGCCGTAATTGGGCAGGAAACGTTTGGCCACAAGGCCGGCCACGGCCCCGTCATGGGCGATGACGGCGGCGTTTACGAGGTCGCCCTCGAACCAGGGGCAGCCGAAGATCGCCGTCAGGCCCCGGCTCTCCCGGGCGATGTCCTTGGCGGCGGCCATGCAGGCGGCCACGAAATCGGGCTTGAGCAGCAGATCCTCGGGCGGATAGCCGGCCACGACCATCTCCGGGAAAACGACGATGTCGGCTCCGCCGTCCCGGGCCTCGTGCAGGCGGGAGACGACGGCGGCGGCGTTGGCGGCCACGTCGCCGACGGTGGGATTGAGCTGGCAAAGGGCCAGGCGAAGGGCGGGCATGGCGGCCTCCTTGGCGGTCAGGTTCCGGGAATCTCTAGCTCTTCTTGACCCGGCCGGCAACCGTGGCGGGCCAGGCAAGGGCGGGGGCAGCGGCATTTGGCCTTGCCGCCCATCTTGCTGCCGGGTATGTCTGAAACCATGCCTAGTCCTGTACCGCCGTTCGCCGGCGGGAAAAGCGCTTTCGGTATGGCTTCGGCCAAGCAGCGAGCCATGGCCGCAAGCCGCCGTAGCGGAGGTGGTTCTTGAAGGTTTTTCGCGCCGCAGGCGTCGTGCGCCCAGGCGTGGCGCGATGTCCGAGGCCAGTCTTGCCGGGCCTTGGCGTGCTGGTTTTCGCCTTGCTGACATGGCTGGGCTTCCTGGCCTGTCTGGCCGGACCGGCCCGGGCCGAATTGGCGGACTTCACCCCCGAGGAGCGAGCCTACGTCCGCGACCTCGGGCCGGTGACGGTCTGCGTGGACCCGGACTGGCCGCCCTTTGAGCGCTTAAACGCCCGGGGGCAGTACGAGGGCGTGGGGGCCGACCTGTTCCGCTTGGCGGCCGAGGTGGCCGGGCTGCGCTACCGCATCGTTCCCACGGCCAATTGGGACGAATCCGTGGCCGCCTCCAAGGACGGCCGCTGCCGACTTTTGGCCTTTCTCAACCGGACCCCGGCTCGGGAACAGTGGCTCCTTTTCACCGCGCCGCTTTTCACCGACGCCAACGTCTTTATCACCCGCGAGGAGCATTTTTTCATCGCCGATCCGGCGGAGCTGACCGGCGAGACCATCGTCTTTCCCACCGGCACCTCCATGGAAGAGCGGGTGCGCCGGGACTATCCCAACCTGCGCGTCCTCAACAGCGCCTCGGAGCGCGAGGCCCTGGACATGGTGTCCGAGCGCCAGGCCGACATGACCCTGCGCTCCCTGGTGGTGGCCGCCTACACCATCAAGAAGGAAGGGCTTTTCAATCTCAAGATCGCCGGCAAGCTGCCGGGCTACGACAACGCCCTGCGCATCGGCGTATCCAAGGATATGCCGCGCCTGCGCGACATCCTCGACAAGGCCGTGCGCACCATCACCCCGGCCGAGCGCGAGGAGATCGTCAACCGCCACGTGTCCATCAACGTCGAGACCGCGACCGATTACGGACTCATCGGCCGCATCGCGGCGGGCTTCGCCCTCATCGTGGCCATCGTCGTGGCCTGGAACCTGCGCATCAACAAGCTCTACGCCGAATTGGAGCGCCGCTCCCGCACCGATCCGCTCACCGGTCTGGCCAATCGCACCCATCTCGACGCCGTGCTGCGCCAGGAGGCCGACCGGGCCGAACGCTACGGCCGTCCCTTTGCCGTCATCCTGTTCGACGTGGACAATTTCAAGGCCGTCAATGACGTCCACGGCCATCTGGCCGGCGACAAGGTGCTGCGGACCATGTCCGCCGCGGCCAAGGCCATCGTGCGGACCAGCGACATGGTGGGCCGCTGGGGCGGTGAGGAATTTCTCGTCCTGTGCCCGGAAACCACCGCCGAAGCCGCCTTGGTTTTGGCCGAGCGTCTGCGCCTGGCCGTGCGAGAGCAGCCCTTCGCGACCGGCTCGGTCCAGACCGTGAGTCTGGGCGTGGCCGGCTTTGCCCCGGGCGACTGCGTGGACAGCCTGCTGATCCGGGCTGATGACGCCATGTATCGGGCCAAGAACGCCGGCCGCGACCGGGCCATGGTCGCCTAGCCTCGCCTCCACGAAAAGCGCTGAGGGCATTTCGTCGGCAGCACGTCGCAATCATACGTTTTCCTTGAAAAACACGAGCGTCATTTTCAGGAACGCGACACCAGCGTCAGCCGCCGTCGGCCGACGCTCCTTCAAGCCGCTTTCGCCGCTCACGGCGGCCCGGCCCCTTGGTGGCGGCGCGAAACCGTGTTACGGAAGCGGGAATCCCGGACCAGCCCGCGCCTGTGCTTTGCCTGCGCGGCCGGCCCGGCGGCGCGTTTGGGCGGACGACGAGCGGCGGCAACGGCAACCGGGCGGGGCGGCGGATGCGGACCGAGCGGACACCAGCGGCGGCGGGGGGCGTGGAGCAGGCCGAGAAACAGGCCGTGGCCGCGCTTTTTCAGGAAGGGCGGCTTGGAGAAATCGTCGAACGGGCCACGAAGCTCACCGTGCTGCACCCCGGCGACGCCTACGGCTGGACGGTCCTGAGCGCCGCCATGCTGCGCCAGGGGCGAAACGAACAGGCCGTGGCCCCATTGCGGCGCGCCCTGGACATCGCCCCGGAGCAGGCGGGGCTTTACAGCAATCTCGGGTTGGCCCTTTTCGGCCTGGGTCGAACGGAGGAAGCCATGGCGTGTTTCGACCGGGCCCTGGGCATCGATCCCCAGGCCGTGGGCGCCAGGAACAACCGGGGCAACGCCCTGGAGGCCGGCGGCCGTCTGGAAGAAGCGCGCCAGGAATACGAAGCCTCCCTGGCCATCGCCCCGGACCAGCCGCGCACCCTCTACAATCTGGCCAACACCCTCTACGCCCTGGGCCGGCCGGCCGAGGCCGTGCCGCGTTATCAGGCGGCCCTGGCCCTGTGCCCGGATTACGCCTACGCCCTGGCCAACTGCGGCGTGGCCTTGATGGCCCTGGGGCGCGCCGCCGAGGCCGAGGACTGCGCCCGGCGGGCGCTTCGCCTGGAACCCGGCCTGGTCGAGGCCCGCATTTTGCTCGCCAACACGCTTTTGGGCCGCGGCTATCCGGCCGAGGCCCTGACCGTGGTCGAGGCCGGCCTGGACCTGACGCCAGGGCCGGAACTGCGCCGGCTCTTTGTGGCCGGCCTGCGCGGCCAGCCGTCTCCCGCGCCCGGCACGCCCCGGCGCGAGCGGCTCCTGGCCGCCCTGACCGAACCTTGGGGCAGGAGCGTCGAGGTGGCGGCCGTGGTTTCGCCCATGCTGGAAGCCGATCCGGCCATCGCCGGCTGTCTGGAGCGGGCGCTGGCCGCCTGGCCCGGACGGCTGACGGCCCAGGACCTCTACGGACCGGCCGGCCCCGGGGCCGTGGCCGGAGACGCGCTTTTATGCGCCTGGCTCGACGCCGGCCCGGCTTCTTCCCCGGCCCTGGAGCGGTTTTTGACCCTGGCCCGGTCCTGCCTGCTGGCCCAGGCCGCCGCCGACGAACCCCATGTCCGCGACGTCACGCCCGCCGCTAAGCGCGTGACGGCTTTTCATGCCGCCCTGGCCCGGCAATGCCGGGTCAATGAATACGTTTTCCAGGTGACGGCCGAGGAAGAAGTCGCCGTGGCTGTGCTGCGGGACTGCCTGGCCGACGCCCTGGCCGGCTGCGGGCTGATCGCCCCGTCCTGGGTGCTGGCCGCCGCCGCTTACGGGCCGCTGCGGGCCGTGCCCGGCCATGCCGGGCTGTTGGAGCGGCCCTGGCCCGAGGCCGTGGGCCGCGTCCTGACGCAGCAGCTCGTCGAACCGGCGGCCGAGCAGGAGCTGCGCGGCCGCATCCCGGCGCTCACCCCCATCGAGGACGACGTGTCCCGGCTGGTGCGGCGGCAATACGAGGAAAATCCCTATCCCCGCTGGGTGCTGCCGGCCCCGGCCGAAGCGCCGACGTCGCTGGCCGCCAATTTACGCGAACGCTTTCCCCGGGCCGATCTTGCCGGCGTGCCCGACGGGCCGACCCTGGACGTGCTGGTGGCCGGCTGCGGCACGGGGCAGCATTCCCTGGAAACGGCCCGGGCTTACCTCGGCGCGCGGGTGCTGGCCGTGGACTTAAGCCTCACCAGCCTGTGCTACGCTCGGCGCAAGGCCCTGGAGCAGGGCGTGGGCAACATCGAATATGCCCAGGCCGATCTGCTGCGCCTGGGCGGACTTGGCCGCGATTTCGATCTGGTGGAATCCTCGGGCGTCCTGCACCACCTGGCCGATCCGGCCGAGGGCTGGCGGACGCTTGTGCCGCTGGTGCGCCCGGGCGGGGTCATGCGCATCGGGCTGTACAGCCGTCTGGCCCGGCGCGGCATCGCCAAGGTGCGGCAAATGATCACCGATCGGGGGCTGGCCGCCACGCCCGAAACCATTCGGGCCTTTCGCCAGGAGCTGCTGGACATGCCCTGGGAGCCGAGCTGGGGGCGTTTCCTTTTGGGGGATTTTTTCAGCTCCAGCGGTTGCCGCGATCTGTTGTTTCATGTCCAGGAACACTGCCTGGACCTGCTGGAAATCAAGACCTTCTGCCTGGAAAACGGCCTTCGCGTGCTTGGCCTGGAAGCCGAGCCCGAGGTGATTGCGGCCTACTGTGCCCGCTTCCCGGACGATCCGGCCGCCGTGGATCTGGGCAACTGGCACGCCTTCGAGGCCGACAACCCGGACACGTTTCTTAACATGTACCAGTTCTGGGTGCAGCGGACGGCCTGAGCGCATGTGTGAGCGGGAAAGCCCGCCGCCCAAGGCGCGGGACGAGGCCATGGGACGCGGCGAGGGCAAGAATTGGATCGTGCGCCAGGCCGACCTGGGCGAGGCCGGGGACATCGCGGCGCTGATTGTCCTGGCTTACGGCGACGTGGCCCGGCGTTTCGACCTCCACGCCGGCAACTGCCCGACCCATCCCTCGCTCATGACCCGGGAGCGCATCGAGCGCGGCATGGCGCTCGGCACGACCATGTTGTTGGCCTTCGACGGGGGGACGCTTTGCGGCTGCGTGGGCCTGCGCCAGCCGGTCGAGGGCGTCAGCATCCTAGAACGACTGGCCGTGGACCCGGCCTGTCGCCGCCTTGGGCTTGGCCGGACGCTGGTCGGCCGGGCTTGCTTCCTGGCCGGGCAGGTCGGCGCGGGGCAGGTCGAAATCGGCATCATCGCCAAACAGCACGAGCTGCGGCAGTGGTACGAGACCCTGGGCTTTCGGGCCGTGCGTACGGCGAGCTTCGATAATCTCCCCTTCGAGGTCCTCTATCTGCGAAAGGCCGTTGGGGCCGGCGCCTTGGGCTAGAGCGCCGTTTCGTGGCCCGACCGGCCGACGTGTCCCCACCTGCGCAAGCCCTATCAGGGCAGCACTTTCCCCGGATTCAGGAGCCCGGCCGGATCGAAGGCGGCCTTGATGCCGCGTTGCAGGGACAGGCTTCGCGCTGACAACTCCATGTCGATGAAAGGCCGCTTGGCGATGCCGATGCCGTGCTCGCCGGACATGGTGCCGCCAAGGGCCAAGACCTCGGCGATAAGCTCGCGGGCCAGCGCCATGGCCCGGTCCCGGCTGCCGGCTTCGCCCGTGATGTTGACGTGGATGTTGCCGTCGCCGGCATGGCCGAAGGCGTAGACCTTGAGCTGATGACGCTGGCCCAGGGCCGGCAAGGCGTCGATGAGGTCCGGGATGCGGGCGATGGGCACGGCCACGTCCTCGGACAGGTAAAAGGGCGCGCTCTCGTGGATGCGGGTGGAAATCTGGCGGCGAATGCCCCACAACTCCTCGCGCTCTTGGGCGTTTTGCGCCGGCAGCACGGCCAGCGCCCCGCCGTCCAGGCACACGGCCTCCATGCGCCCGATGTCGCGCGCCGCCTGATCCGGGTCGCCGTCGGCCTCGAAAAGCAGCAAAGCCGCTTCCGGGCCGGGCAGGTCAAAGGGCAACAGTTCGGCCACGATGCCCAGACAAGCCCGGTCCATGAGCTCCAGGGCGCAGGGCGAAACGCCGGCGGCCATCACCGCCGCCACCGCCGCCACGGCCGCGCGCGCGTTCGGGAAAAGTGCCGCCGCCGCCCGCACCTCGCGAGGATGCGGGATGAGCTTCACCGTCAGCTCGGTGATGATCCCCAGCGTCCCTTCCGAGCCGACCATCAGCCCTGTCAGGTCGTAGCCCACCACGCCCTTGCGCGTGGCCGTGCCGCAACGAACAATCTCGCCGTCCGGGAGCACCGTCGTCAGCCCCAGCACATAATCGCGGGTGACGCCGTACTTCACGCAGGCCGGACCGCCGGCGTTGGTGGCGGCGTTGCCGCCAAGGGTGCAGGTGGCAAGGCTGGCCGGATCGGGCGGATAAAACAGCCCCACATCCTTGGCCGCCTGGCGCAAGGTCTGGGTCACCACCCCGGCCTGGACCACGGCGCACAAATTGGCCGTGTCCAACCGCTCGATGCGCGCCATCCGCGACATATCCACCACCACGCCGCCCTGGACCGCCAGACAGCCGCCTGCCAGCCCCGTGCCGGCCCCGCGCGGCGTCACGGCAAACCCATGCCGGCCGGCCAGCCGCATAAGCCGGCTCACTTCCCCGGCATCACCCGGAAAAAATACCGCCTCGGGCGGAATGACCAACCCGGCGTCGTCCTTGGCGGCAGCGTCCCTGGAAGCCTTGTCATAAACAAAGCCCGGCCCAAGTTCGCGCCCCAGCGCGCCCAGCAATGCGGCGTCCATGGTGTGTGTCCTTTTGGGAGAAGAAGGGGGAAGAAAAGAGGAAGATGCCTCCGGCGGC
>ALAO01000278.1 GCA_000307955.1 Solidesulfovibrio magneticus str. Maddingley MBC34
GTCCGGGGGCCTCAGGCCCCCGGCCGCCGGAGGCTCTTCCTCTGCATCACCATCATCACCCACCGCGCAGCGGGATGTTCGATAAAGCGCGCCACGGCCAGGCCGACGGCGAAAGTGGCGGCGAGGCCGGCGGCCAGGCGGAGCAGGGCTTCGGGCCAGCCGGTCGCGGGCGGGCCGGCGAAGACGCCCAGCGTCCAGGTCTGGACGAGATAGATGGACAGGCTCGCGGCGCTTACTGCGCCCAGACGCCGGGCCGAGAGAAAGGCCCGGGGCCGGGCGGCGAAGGCCAGGAGCAGGGCGGTCAAAAAAGGCGCGTAGAGCACGTTTTGGGCCACGACCTGGAGCAAGAAGCTGTCCTTGGGCAGAGGCACGAGCAGCAGGCCGGCCAGGCAAAGGGCGGCGAGGATGTCCAGGTTTCGCGGCATGGACGGCTTCAAGAGAAAAAAGCGGGCCGCAGCCGCGCCCATGAGCCAGTCGAAAATCCGCAGGTAGGGACTCGAATAGAAGAGCCATTGGAAGAGCAGGGCGGCCAGTTCGCCCGGCGTGCCGGTCCATTCGGGGTGGCGGGCGGCGTAGGCCGTGAAGAGCTGGGGCCACAGGCGCGCGCCGAGCCCGTCCAGGGCCAGGACGGCGGCCAGGGCGGCCAGGAGCAGCCAAAGGGCCGCCCGGGGCGTGCGCGCCCGGGCGAGCAGCCAGGCCGTGGCCGGGAAGGCCAGATAGAAAAAGACTTCCACGCTCACGGCCCAGGCCAGGGGGAAAATCTGCGGCCAGCTCGGCACGAGAAACCAGGTCTGGGTGAGGCTGGCGAAGGCCAGCAGGTGGCCCGGACCGCCAAAGGAACCCGGCCCGTGCTTGAGCAGGGCGAGTCCGGCGGACAGCCCCAGCGTCAGCAGATAGACCGGATAGAGCCGGGCCAGCCGGGCCACGGCGAAGCGGCCGAAGGGCAGCTCTCCGGCGGCCATGGCCGCGCCGTGGTTGTAGGTCAGCACAAAGCCCGACAGCACGAAAAAGGCCGACAGCCCGCACCGGGTGAGCCGGGCGAAGGGTTCATAGAGGTCCGGGGTTTGCGGCAGCGGCGTGAGCCAGGCCACGCCGTGGCCGACCAATACGGCCAGGGCGGCCAGGCCGCGCAGCCCGCCAAGGCCCGGGAGAAAGGGCGGTCGTTGTCCGGTGTTCGCCATGGCGGCAGCCATTACCATGGCCGGGCCGGCCGGAAAAGGGCGCGTCGCCGCACCAAGGATGACAAACGGTCCGGAAGGCCGCAGCGGCCGCCCCTGGCCGGAAATGTGACGCAGCCCTTAACCGCCCGAGCCTTAGGCGCTTGTCTCCGTTGCCTCGGTTCCCGAAGCGGCCCGATGGGCTTTCCCCCGTTTGCGTTCGTCATGATGACAACCCGGGAGGAAAACCGTAACCAGAGCCGTAAGTTGGGAGGTGACCATGCGCCGCATGCGTTCCGTGTTGGTGAGGCTGGCCTGGCTGCCCGTCTTGATCGTGCTCCTGGCCGGCCTGGCCCAGGCCGCGTCCGGGCGCTCTCCGGGGGACGGCCGGCTGTTCCTCTGGAAGATCGTCACTCCCAAGGCGACGAGCTATCTCCTGGGCTCCGTGCATGTGGCCAAGCCGGATTTCTATCCGCTGGATCGTCGCGTGGAGGAGGCCTTTGCCCAATGCTCGGTCCTGGCCGTGGAGGCGGACATCAGCGGCGGCCTGGACCAGCTGACCGACGCCGTGAAAAGCCTGGGCCTGTATCCCGCCGACGGCGGCGACGGCCTGGAACGCCACCTGAGCCCCAGGACGTTGCGTCAGTTCAAGAAAATCCATCTAGACGTGGCGGCGTTGCGCCAGCTCAAGCCTTGGCTCGCCGCCTTGGTCATCGATGCCCAGCTGTTCAAGGCGCTGGGTTTTGACGTCAATCTCGGCATCGACAAGCATTTCCTCGACGCGGCCCGGCAACGTCGACTGCCTGTCCGGCAGCTCGAAGGGCTCGACGCCCAACTGCGCCTATTCGCGGACATGCCCGAGGCCTGCGCCGACGCCCAGCTCTACGAGGCCCTGCGGTCCGTCCAGACCAAGGGCCGGCTCCTGAAACAAACCATAGCCTACTGGCAGGCCGGCGACGCCGAGGCCCTCGACCGCCTGTTCGCCCGGGATTTGGCGGCCCATCCCGAATATCGGGATGGCGCCGACTGGTTTTTCGGCCGGCGCAATCGGGCCATGGCCGAAATCGTGGACGGCTGGCTCGGGGAGGGCGAACCGGTGTTCGTGGTGGTGGGCGCCGGCCATCTGGTCGGTCCGGACGGCCTGGTCGCCCTGCTGCGGGCCAAGGGGTACGACGTGACCCAGGTGGGGGCGTCGTCCCAGGCTTTAGGCGGCTCCGGCGGCCCGGGCCGGCGAGGATGACAAATGGCCCGGAAGGCCGTATCTCTCCAGATGGCCGGCGCGCGCCGGCCCTATCCCCAAACGCCCTTCCCAGACGGATTCCATGACCAGAAATTTGACGCCAACGGACCTTCGCGCTTGCTGCGATCCCGCTTCACTGCCCTTTGCCGACAGCCGGGACATTCCCGACGACCCGGGGGCCTTGGCCCGCACCCAGCCCCGGGCCATGGCCGCCCTGGACCTGGCGCTGGCCATCGGCGGCCGGGAATACAACGTCTATCTTGCCGGCGAGCCGGCCATGGGGCGCACCCATTTCGCCCGGGCCTTCCTCGATCCGGCCGCCAAGGCCGGGGCCACGCCGCCGGATTGGCTCTATGTCCATAATTTCGACGACCCGGACCGGCCCCGGGCCGTGTCGCTGCCGGCCGGCGAGGGACGCGGCTTCAAGACCGCCCTGGCCAAGGCCGTGGCCGACATGCGCGAGGAAATTCCGGCCCGGTTCGAGCGTGAGGCCTACCTGGCCCAGAAGCAAACCCTCATGCGCGGCTACAACGCCGACCGCGAGACCATGCTCGACGAGATGGAGGAGCGGGCCAAGAGCGAGGGCTACAACCTCCTGGTCGACGACCAGGGGGCCTTTACCCTCTATCCGCTGCTCGAAGGCAAGGTGGTCAGCGACGAGGAGTTCGAGCGCCTGGAACCGGAGCTCAAGAAATCCCTCAAGGCCAAGGGCGACCTGCTGCTGGAGGAAATGAGCTCGGCCCTGCGCAAGCTCTCCAAGGAGGAGCGCGGCTACCGCGACCGCGAAAAGGATCTGGAGCGCGACGCCGCCGGCGAGGTCTGCGACGCCGCCCTGGCCCAATTCGCCGATCTGCGCGCCGCCTCCCCGGCCATCGACCAGTTCCTCACGGCCATGCGGGCCGACATCCTGGACAACATCGACGCCTTCATGCCCCAGGCCCAGCCGGCTCCGCCCTCGCCCCACGGCGACCTGAATCTCCCCGAGGACATCTTCTACCGCTACGAAGCCAACCTCTTCGTGGACAACGGCCAGCTCTCGGGCGCGCCGGTGGTGGCCGAGGACCATCCGACCTATTTCAACCTCATGGGCTGCATCGAGCGCGAGTCCGAGATGGGCGCGCTCTACACCGACTTCACGCTCATCAAGTCCGGCTCCCTGCACCGGGCCAACGGCGGTTTCCTCATCATCCGGGTGGACGACCTGGCCGCCAATCCCGGGGCCTGGGAGAGCTTGCTGCGCGCCCTGCGCTCGGGCCAGGCCCGGGTGGAGGACCCGGCCGAGGGCGGCGAGCACGTGCGCACCCGCACCATCGAGCCCGAATCCATTCCGCTGGACCTCAAGATCGTGCTGGTCGGCCCGGACGAGGCCTACGAGGCCCTGCTCTACAGCGACGAGCGCTTCGGCAAGCTGTTCAAGCTCAAGGCCCATCTCCAGGAGAACATGGCCCGCAGCCCGGACAACGTCGGCCTCTACCTGACCCTGGCCGGCCAGGCCATCCGGCAGGCGAATCTGCTGCCCTTTGACCGGGCCGCCCTGGCCGCCCTGGTGGATTACGCCTCGGTGTTGGCCGAGGACCAGACCCGGCTGTCGCTGAAAATTCCCTTTGCCCGGGAGCTCATGATCGAGGCCGACGCCCTGGCCCGCCGCCAGGGGGCCGAGGCCGTCACCGCCGCCCACCTGGCCCTGGCCCGCAAGGCCCGGGAATTTCGCGTCAATCTCTACGAGGAGGAATACCTCGAAGAGTATGACCGCGAGATGATCAAGGTGGCCACTTCCGGCGAGGCCGTGGGCAAGGCCAACGGGCTGTCCGTGCGCATGTTCGGCGACTACGCCTTCGGCCTGCCCCACCAGATCTCCTGCACCGTGGGCGTGGGCCACGGCGGCATCCTCGACCTCGAACGCGAGGCCGAGCTTGGCGGCCCCATCCACACCAAGGGCATGATGATCCTCAAAAGCTATCTGGTCAGCCGCTTCGCCCAGGACAAAGGGCTGGTCATGACCGGGTCGCTGTGCTTCGAGCAGAACTACGCCGGCGTCGAGGGCGATTCGGCCTCGGGCGCGGAACTGGCGGCCCTGCTCTCGGCTCTGGCCGAGACGCCCATCCGGCTGCGCTACGCCATGACCGGGGCGGTGTCCCAGTCCGGCGAGATCATGGCCGTGGGCGGGGTCAACGAGAAGATTCGCGGCTTTTTCGCGGTCTGCCGCCGCCGGGGCCTGTCCGGCGACCAGGGCGTGATCCTGCCGGCCGACAACGTGGTCAACCTCATGCTCGACGACGAGGTGACGGAGGCCGTGGCCCAGGGCCGTTTCCACATTCATCCCGTGACCACCGTCGAGGAGGCCATGGAAATCCTGACCGGCCGGCCGGCGGGCGTGCGCGGGCCGGACGGGGCGTTCCCGGAAGCCAGCCTCTACGCCCGGGTCGACGCGCGTCTGGCCCGGCTGGCCCAGCTCGCCCCCCTGGGCGGCGGCTGGCAGGGCTGCGGACGGGGATAGACGCCATGTCGCACACCTGGTTCGAGGAAAAGCGCGACGAGTTTTGCCGCGACCTGCTGCGGGACTACTGCCTGTCCGTGGAGACCCTGGAGCGGCTGTTCCAGGACTTCGACCGCTCGGGCAAGGTGGTGTTCGAGGATCTGCGCGACCTTTTGGGCGAGGAGATGAACAAGGGCCTGTTGTGGCGCTTAAAGGACACGGCCCATCATCTGTTCCGCGAAGGCGGAGCCGCAAGTCCGGTCGGCCAGTTTCTCGACTGGTGCATCGGCTACATTTTTCACGAGTCCATGAAGCTCAAGGAAGACGCCTACCAGCAGCAAAACTACGCCCCGTGGTTCCGCTCCATGCAGGAGCGCGAGCTGCCCGAGCAGGACCTCATCATCAGCCGGGAGCTGTTTCAGCTGCTCATGCAGACCGCCGAGAGCATGCAGCGCGAGATAAGGCGCATCCGGTTTCTCTTTGGCGAATGCCGCAAGCTGTTTCCCATGTACCTGTCCGACCAGGCCGACAACCATTGGCTGGCCCGGTTTTTGTTCAAGCGCAACGAACTCGTGCGCGAGGTCTTCGGCCAGGGCTACCGGGAGCTGTTGCGCGGCATCTACGGGGCCGCGCCGGAATCCATGTACGTCATGGCCTCGCGCAGCCTGCGCGAAGGCGGCTGGATGCAGCAGGCCGCCGAGGCGGCGGCCAAGGCCTGCGACCTGAACCCGGACAGCGAACCGGCCCGCCGCGAAAAAGAGATCGTCGACACCTGGCGCACGCGGCTGCGGGCGTAGCGAGAGGCGGTCCATGTCCGTGAAGGAAACAACCATGAGATTTCATGAAGAGGTTTTTTCCCTGTCATCAGGTGATTAAGATGGCTGGATATTGGTGCTTTTCGGGAGATCTGATTTTACCGTTTGCTTGGTATGAGGATTTTGTAGGAAAGGTGCTTGGTGGATAATATCAATATTGCTGTTGTAATACCGTGTTATAAGGTCCGCGGTAAGATATTAGAGGTGGTCGGCTCCATAGAGTCTTATGTATCAAGAATTTATGTTGTGGATGACAGTTGTCCCGAGGGGACTGGCCAATATGTGTCAAAAGAATGTTCTGATAGCCGGGTTGTGGTTATTACGAATGCTGTGAATAAGGGTGTTGGCGGCGCCGTTATCGAGGGCTATAGAGCTGCGGCTAGCGGTGGTGCCGATATAATAGTAAAGATTGATGGCGATGGTCAAATGGATGCGAAGCTGATCCCGAGTCTAGTCGGCCCTATTGTTGAAGGTCGGGCTGATTATACAAAGGGAAATCGGTTTTACGACATTGAAACGTTGCACGGGATGCCCAAAATTCGTTTGTTTGGCAACGCCATTTTGTCCTTTGTTTCAAAATTTTCCTCTGGATATTGGCAAATATTCGATCCGACGAATGGGTTTACGGCCATACATTGTGGTGTTTTGATGTTGTTGCCTTTTTCAAAGATCAGTAATAGATACTTTTTCGAGTCTGATATGTTGTTCCGACTTAATACGGTTCGAGCTGTTGTCGTCGATGTTCCGATGTCTGCAAAGTATGGAGACGAGGTGAGCGGGCTTTGTGTTCGTAAAATTCTATTAGAGTTTATTGCGAAGCATTGTTCAAACTTTGTCAAAAGAATTTTTTATAACTACTATCTTAGAGATATGTCGGTGGCATCATTTGAACTTCCACTTGGGGTTTTGTTGTGTGTTTGGGGCTTTATTTTTGGGGTTGGAGAGTGGATTAGTTCTGTTGAATTGAATATTTTTGCTTCGGCAGGGACAGTCATGCTTGCCGCATTGCCTTTGATATTTGGCGTTCAGTTTCTTTTGGCATTTATAAATTATGACATTAATGCAGTTCCGACGCAGGTTTTGCACAAGATTATAGATTTACGGCATTAATGATTCCTTTGCTAAATGTGTCTTGATTGCGCAATTCGCTGCAGAAGGATTTAAGGATGTCGTCTTGTGTAAAATTAAAAACAGCGTATTTGTCATTTTTTTTTGTGATAATGTTGCTTGTCCTCTCTGTTGTGTCAACAGTTGTTCCGCCGTTTCAGTCTCCTGATGAATTCGCCCATGTTGCTCGGGCTTTTTCCGTATCACAAGGGCAGATGGTGTTGCATGCTCCCGACGCGTCGGCTTCCGGGGGGATGGTTGACGCTGGTTTGTGTGAATATGGTCAATTATTCACACATGTCCCGTTTCATAAAGACCAGCAATTTTCTAAAAACGATCTCTCCAGGGCGCTTTTCCCGCAGTGGACGCACCAAGCTGTATTTGTCGCTATGCCTGGTACAGGGTATTATTTCCCCGCTATTTATGTCCCTATGGCGCTTGGTTTCGGCATTGGCTATAAACTTGACCTGACAGTTCAGGATTCTTATTATCTAGCTCGGATTTTTTCAATTGTTTCAATTTGCTTGATACTGACATTTGCGTTTTCATTATTTCCGCCGAATCCCGTCGTGCTGGTCATTTTGTTTTTTCCTATGGCCTTGTTTCAGTTTTCTTCCGCGACAATTGATGGAGTATCTTTCGCCTTAACTGTTCTGGTGTTGTCCTCTTATATGCGTATCGCTCGGGACAGAGAGAGCGTTCCCTCGTGGGTCGCTATAGTTCTGTGTCTGTCAGTCTTTTTTGTTGCAACTTGCAGGACAAATCTCGTTGCCTTGTTTGCAATGGCATTCGTGGCGTGCATTCAATTAAAGCGGAAGAGTATGCTCCTGTTATGCGGATTGCTCTTCATCGTGTCGTTTAGTTGGATCGTGTACACGACGGTTTCAACCGTTGATCTTCGTGTCTTGCATGGTGTTAATCCAAAAGACTTGCTGGTCAGATATCTGCTCAATCCCCAGGAATTTTTCGCGATTTTATGGAATACCCTGACTAGTAATAATAATATGGGAAATTATTGGGCTGGTTCTGTCGGCTTGTTGGGCTGGCTTGATACAGTCTTCGAAGATGTTTTTTATTGGATTATGTTTGCTTTTTTGGCTTTTGCTGGTGTGCTTTCCGTTTCTTGGCAGTATTGGAAAAAGTACCGCGTAAATATCTGTGTACTTATCTGCTGTGCAATAATTTCTGTACTTTTAATTTTTTTGGCTCTACTTGTTACATGGTCAGGATATCCTACGACCCTTATCAAGGGGGTGCAGGGGCGGTACTTCATACCGCCAATGATCGTCGCGGCATACTGCCTTTCACGCCCATTTGAATTGAGCAATAAGATACATAAATACTTATTGGTCCCGTTAGTTTTGTCAACTCTTGTGTTTTCAACCGTGACCACGATACATGTCCTCGTTTGGCGCTACTACATTGTTTCGACGAATTCCAATAATACATTGTCCCGTGAGCCTGGTTCCTCAAGCTGTTTGCCGAATTGGTGATGGTATCTGTCAAATAAACAAAAAACGAGACCGTTGCACAAATCCTTTGAGGTCTTTGCTGGCCGCCTTTCGGGGCTTTTTCGAGCGCAAAACCGACAGTCTTCCGTACTTTTCCGTAGCGACAAAGCTGTTTTTCGCCTCCTTTGGCCGCTTTCGC
>ALAO01000279.1 GCA_000307955.1 Solidesulfovibrio magneticus str. Maddingley MBC34
CAAAGGGGCTCAGCCCCTTTGGCCGCCGGAGGCATCTTCTGTCTTCGCCTTCTATCTCAACTACATCCGATCAATCGGCACATTGGCGTATACTTCGTCCATGTCGTCGCCGAGCTGGGCGGCGAAGCGGGCCGGATCGTGGCGTTTGCCGCAGCCCCGGCAGGCCAGCATGACGGCCAGGCAGGAGCGTTCGAAGACCAGGACGCCGCCGCAGTCCGGGCAGGAAACGCCCTTGGCCGGGGCGGCCTCGAATTTGATGCGCGAGAAAAAGGCCATGCCGTCTCCTTAGACCATCTTGGCGTCGCTTAAGATGAGCACCAGCCGCTTGAAGGCGTCCATGTCGAAGTGGTTGGACATCTCCTCGCGCATGAGGCGCAGCGCCTGGAAGGGCGGCATGGCCTCGGCGTAGGGGCGTTTGCTGGTGAGGGCGTCGTAGACGTCGGCCACGGTCAGCACCTTGACGTGGTCGGGGATAAGCGTGTCGGTGAGACCGCCCGGGTAGCCCGAGCCATCGACCCGCTCGTGGTGCAGGAGGATGCCCTGCATGGCCGTGGGGGTCAGTCCGGCGTCCTGGCACAGGGCCACGCCCTTGACCGGATGGGTGTTGATGACCAGCCGTTCGTCCGGGGTCAGCGGCCCGGGTTTGGACAGGATCTCGTTTGGCACCCGGGTCTTGCCGATGTCGTGGAGCAGCGCGCCGATGCCGGCCTGGACCATGGTGTACTCGTCGACCTTCATGGTTTGCAGGATGGCGGCGGTGTAGACAAACACCTGCACGTTGTGGGTGTGCACCGAGTAGTCGTGGGAGGTCAGGGCGGCGATGGCCCGCAGGGATTCGTTGGAAGCCAGGAATTCGAGCGAGCGTTCCACCAGGCTGACGACCCGGGAATATTCGCGTTTGCCAAGGCCCTTTGGCAGGCGGTTTTCGAACACGTCGCGCACCACGGATTCGGCCGTGCCGTAGAGCACCTTGGCCCGTTCGGGCACCGGGATCTTTTCGTCGGTGAGGATCTGGGGCAGGTGCTTTTCGATGTACTGGTTGAAATCCGGGCGCTGCTCGCCCCGGATGAAGACCTCGGAGACGCCGGCGTCGTGGAGCTTTTGGCGGTGGCGCGGGGTGAATTGTTCGTTTTCGGCGGCGTAGAGCACGAATCGGCCGGCCTGGCGGATGTAGACCCGAAATCGCCCCAGGGTCTGGGGGAAGATCATCATGGGCGAGACAGCGAAAAACTGCTCTTCCTGCATCGACGCCTTGCTCAACATGCCGTGTGTGCTCCTGTGCGCCCGGTCTGGTCCGTGACGGCGGCCGTGGTGCTGCTTATCGACCGTTTCGACTTACGCTTGAGCCGGCATGTCGGGCTGGTCCGGGGCGGGCGGCGCGTCGCGGCGGACAAGGGTCGGCCGGCCGTCGTCGCCGCGCACGGCTTCGATGAAAAAGTCGAAGGCGTCAAGGGTCAGGCACAGGTCGAAATCGGCTTCGGGCACGATGGCCGTGTCGCCGAAAAAGATTTCGGCGCTGGCCGTGCCGCGCAGGAACCTCGGGATGGCGGCGAAGGCGTTGGGCACGTCCTGGAGCAGGTTGGCCAGGTACATGCCGCACAGCTTGTCTTCCGGGGCCGGGGCCAGGCCGGCCTTGCCCATGGCCACGATGGAGACGACCTCGGGATTCGCCGCCGCGATGGCCCGGGCCGTGGCCCCCATGTTGGCGAACGAACAGGTGATGACCCGGTCCGCGCTGTCCATGGCCGCGACTATGCCGCGCGTGCCGGCGCTGGTGGCGTGGATGACCGTGCGCCCGGCCAGGTCCAAGGCGGCCAGTTCGCTTGGCGAGTTGCCGCAGTCGAAGCCGGCGGGCTTAAGGCATTGCCGCTCCCCGGCCAGGATGGCCTCGGGGTTGGCGGCCTTTAGCGCCAGGGCCTCTTCGATGCTGTCCACCGGGAGGATGCGCGTCGCGCCGCCGCCCAGGGCGTGGCAGGCCACGGTGCAGGCCCGAAACACGTCAATGACCACGGCCAGGCCCGAAGCCTCGGCCGCGCCGGTCAAAAGCTCCAACATCCGTATGCGCACAACGTATCCTCCCGGCCCCAAGCTCTAGCAGCGCCGGCCCGGTTTGAAAAGCGGGTCCACGCCGCCTTGCCGGGGGGCGGGCGAGGTTGTAGAAGGGGGCAACGCCCCAAGGCAGGGAGCCGCCCCCATGGCCGACACACCCAAGCCGTTGCCGCCCCTTTTGCCCGTGATCCCCGAGTACAAGCCCTGGCTTGACCGGGTGATCAAGGAGACCGCCGCCGACGCCGGCGCGGCCGACGCCGCTTTTGCCGCCCGACACGGGGCGGCCAGCGGCCCCGAGGGCGCGGCCCGGGCGCGGACCGAAGCCCAGGCCGAACTGGCCCGCGGCGTCATTGCCGATGAAAAGGCCTAAAAGTCGTAACCAACAAGGCGACGCGTCGCGTCGTTATTCCCCGGCGGGCAGGCCCCGCCAGCCAAGCGAGAAGGAGGGCCCATGGCCCAGAGCGACTGGCGCGAGAAGCGCCGGCAAGTCATGTCCCAGGCCCGCCGGGTGGTCATCAAGGTCGGCAGCGCCGTGCTGGCCGGCCCGGACGGTGTGGAATCCCTGGTCATCGCCTCCCTGGCCCGCCAGATTGCCGAACTGGTGGCCTCGGGGCGCGAGGTGCTGCTCGTTTCCAGCGGCGCGGTGGCCGCCGGCCGGGCCGTGCTGGCCGGGCGCTACGATCCGTCGTTTCTGCCCCACCGGCAGGCCGCCTCGGCCATCGGCCAAAGCCGCATCATGCACGCCTATGACCAGGAATTTTCCCGCCACGGCCGCATCGCCGCCCAGGTGCTTCTCACCCGCGACGACCTGGACAACCGCGAGCGCTACCTCAACCTGCGCAACACCCTGTCCACGCTGTTCGATCTCGGCGCGGTGCCGGTCATCAACGAAAACGACTCGGTGGCCATCTCCGAGCTGGTCTACGGCGACAACGATTGCCTGGCCGGCCTGCTCGTCGGCACGGTAGGGGCCGACCTGTTCGTCAACCTGACCTCGGCCCGGGGCGTGTTCGCCGAGAACCCGGACGAGAACCCGGGCGCCAAGCCCATGGAATGCATCGACAACATCGCCGATCTCGACCTCGACGCCATGTGCGGGGCCAAGACGACGCTGGGCACCGGCGGCATGTATTCCAAGCTGCTCTCGGCCCGGCGCGTGGCCCAGCTTGGCGTGCCGACGCTGATCCTGGCCGGCCGCGAGGACGGCGCGCTCACCCAGGCCTTTGGCGACGAGGGCGTGGGCACGTTTATCGTCTCGGGCTGCAAGCCCATCACCCGGCGCAAGTTCTGGCTGGCCTACCACCACGAACCCCAAGGCACGCTCACCGTCGATGACGGCGCGGTGCGGGCGCTCCGCGACATGGGTAAAAGCCTGTTGCCGGCCGGCATCGTGGACGTGGCCGGGGAGTTCCCGGTGGGCTCCATGGTGCGGGTGGCGGCGGTGTCCGGCGAGGTCGTGGCCCTGGGGCTGTGCAACTACGCTTCCGGCGACCTGCGCAAGATCATGGGGCTTAAAAGCACGCGCATCGCCCAGGTGCTCGGCGAGGCCGCCTACGAAGAAGCCGTGCACCGCGACAATTTGCTCCTCGACCCGGCCATTTAAGCAGGGCGCTGCCCTGCACCCGCCGGGGGGATAATCCCCC
>ALAO01000280.1 GCA_000307955.1 Solidesulfovibrio magneticus str. Maddingley MBC34
GCCTCCGGCGGCCGGGGGGATGATCCCCCCGGCCCCCTGCGACGGGGGAAAGGGCCTAAGGCGACGTGTCGCGTACGTCGAACGGGGAAACTAGACCGCTACGTCGCCGTCCAGGCTGCGGCGCAGCAGCTCGGGATAGCTCCACACCGGCAACACGCCCTCGCCGGCCGCGCGCAACGCCGGATTGCAGCCCGAGCAGGCGCAGACGAGACCTGCCGCGCCCGTGGCCTTGGCTGCGGCAATGATGCCGTCCGCCTGGGTCTTGCAGCATTTGTTGGCCGGCAGATCGACGACGGAAAGCCCGTCCACGCCGTCCAGGAAACTGCGGTAGCGGCCCCAATCAAAGCTCGTCGTCGGATACTGGCTGCGGGTGGAGGTGTGGCAGCCCTCGAAATAGGCCACCGTCACGGGCGGCACGGCCAACCGGCGGCCGGCGGCCTCAAGGGCGTCGAGCAAGGCATCGTTGACATAAACCCCGGGCAGGCCCTCACCGTCCCGGGAGTCGGCCAGAGCGGCATGGGCGCAGCCGGAGCAGCAAAAGACCTGCCGCTTGCCGCCCTTGGCCGCTGCCTTGGCGGCGTTGGCGGCCAACCAGCCGCGAATCTTCATCTCGACCTCGGCCCGGCGCTCCCCGGCCTGGTGCAGCAGGGGCAGGCCGCAGCAGTCCTCGGCGGCAAGCCAGGTGTGGGACACGCCCAGGCGCTTGAAGAGGGCCACGACGTCTCTGACGATGTAGGGCGTGCTGAAGGGGCGGTAGCAGCCGAATAAGAGCACCTCGTCGCCGGTCGGCGCGGGCTGGCCCAGGCCCAGGGCGGCCAAAATCTGGTTTCGCGCCACGCGGGCCGTGGCGTGGCTGCCGCAAACGTCGACAGCGGCAAGCTGCTGGTCGAGATCGCGGCCGTCGGCTCCGGTCAGCACCCAGGCGGCGACTTTCTTCGGACGGATTTCCTGCGTCATGGCGTACGTCTCCTGCGGGAAATGGGCGGCGCGGCCAAGGGGCGCGCCGGTTGGTTGGTCCCTTGTACGAGGAGGCCAAGCAAACGGCAACGCGGCGGTTAGCGGCGAAATTCAGCGCGCGCCGGTCTCTTCATGCTGCCTGCGGTTGTCCAAGACGCGTTGCAGATTGCTTTCGATCCAGTCTTTGAGAGCGGCCACATGCTGCGCGACCTCATGGCCCAGGGGGGTGAGGCTGTACTCCACGAACGGAGGCACCACGGGATAGGACACGCGCTGCACAAAACCGTCCTCGACCAGGGCCTTGAGGCTTTGGGCCAACATCTTCTCGCTGACCCCGCCCATTCTGCGCCGCAGTTCGCTGAACCGATGCGTCCCGTCGAGCAACGAGACCAGGATGAGCACGCCCCACCGACTGCTCACATGGGTGAGAATTTCCCTGGAAGGGCATGGAATCGCAAAGACATCCCCCCTGACGAACCGTGCGCTCGGGGCGTCCGTCTCGGCTGGAAGCAGCGGCGTTTTCATATTTTTCCTTACTTACTTTTTTGTGTGTACTTCCTTCTCGAAAGCAAGGTGCATATAGGGCTTGCATCTCGATTCGCAACCCCTCAGCCTGGAGCAATACCATGATCGCCATTACTGGAGCCACCGGACAACTTGGTCGCCTCGTCATCGCGGAACTGTTGCGATCCGTACCCGCGAACGAACTGGTCGCCGTGGCGCGAACCCCGGACAAAGCGGCTGATCTGGCCGCCCTTGGCCTGCAGGTGCGCAGAGGCGACTACGCCCTGCCCGAGACGCTCGCCGACGCCTTCGCCGGAGTGGACAAGCTGCTGCTCATTTCCTCAAGCGAGGTCGGCCAGCGTGTAGCGCAGCACGCCAACGCCATCGCGGCAGCCAAGTCCGCAGGCGTGAAACTGCTGGCCTATACGAGCATCCTGCATGCGGACGTAACGCCACTTGGCCTCGGCGGCGAACATCGCCAGACCGAAGCCTTGCTGGCCCAGTCCGGCCTGCCTTTCGTGCTGCTGCGCAATGGTTGGTACACGGAGAATTATGCCGCGAGCATTCCGGCCGCCTTGACGTACGGCGTATTGTTGGGCAGCGCCGGCGAGGGACACATCGCGTCCGCGGCAAGGGCGGATTACGCCGCCGCGGCGGCAGCCGTGCTGCTGGCGGAAGGGCAGGCGGGGAAGGTCTATGAACTTGCCGGCGACGCCTCGTACACGCTCAGCGAATTCGCCGCGGAAATCGCCAAACAGTCCGGCAAGCCCGTGGCCTATCAGGACATGGGGCCTGCTGATTTCGCGGCCGCCCTTAAAAAGGCCGGTCTGCCCGAAGGGTTGGCCGATCTGCTGGCCGATTCCGATGCGGGCGCGTCCCAGGGAGGCCTTTTCGACGACAGCCGCACCCTGTCCACGCTCATAGGCCGTCCAACCACGCCCATGTCCGAGGTGGTCAGGAAGGCTCTGGCGGTCTAGCCGCCCCGATCCAACAGCCTGCCGAACTTGTTTCCAGCGGGCTGTTGAGGCGTTACGTCAGAAAAATCCTTTTTAAGACGGCCTGCTGCAAACGGTGGCGCTCTTGCGGGACAGCAGCCGGAGAAGGCGGATCACGCCAAAGTCCCTGGATAAACCATGGAGGCCCACCTCTTTGGCCCTTGAAAACACCAACGAGCAAGAACGCAAGGTCTCAGGCTATTTGAAGCGGTCTCAAAACACAAAACGCCGCCGCGCCGTGGGAGGACACACTACGGCGCGGCGGCGCAAGCGTTTCCGGCGTGAAAACTACTTCGTCCAGGGGCTGCCGAAACCCGTGCCGTTCTGGGGCATGGGCATAGTGCCGTCGCCGTAGCCAAGACCCAGGCCCAGCCCCAGGCCCCCCGGGCCGCCTGTGCCGCCCAGGCACGTGCCGCAAGCGCCGGTTCCGGCCGCTGCCGGCAGGTCGCCGTCCAGCCACCACGCGCCCAGCCCGTCGCCGAAGGCCGCCATGGCCTGCCCGGCCAGCAACACGCCCATGGCCACAACCAATCCCGAAAGAAACTTTTTCATGCAGTCCTCCTTACCGATTTGTCATGCCACCCCTTGAAGCACATGTCGTGCCGGACAAAGATGACTCATTATTTCGGGATATTGCTTGATCATGATCGGTGCACTGGATAAATACTATACAGCGTTACCCCCCTTCCTGGGGGTGATTTTGTATACACTGTATATCAATCATCCAGATTTCCTATCAACGGCCTATGGATAGCCTGCCTCCTCAATACACCATACAGACAAACGTGTTTTCAAGACGTCTCTCCGGGCAAATATAGTCACGAAATGCCAAGTCTGAAAAATTGTGCGACTCCTGCCGAAGCCGGACAAAGCGACAGGGAGGGCCGGGAAGGCCTTCAAGGCAACGCCCATGGCGCTGTCGGGCGCGGGAGACGGCGGGGCCGGCCAAGGGACGTCAGGCCAGGGGAAATCGGGCAATGAAGCGGCAGCCGCCTTGGACGGGATGTTCGTAGGCGATGTCGCCGCCGAGGCTGCGGGCCACGCCACGCGCGGCGGCCAACCCCAGGCCGCTGTGGGCCTTGGAGTCGCGGGTGGAGAAAAACGGCTCGAAAATGCGCGGGGCGATGGCCTCGTCGATGCCCGGGCCGTCGTCGCTGACCGTCAGCACGAACTCCCCGGCGTCGACGACGGCCTCAACCCGCACCGTGCCCGGGCCGCCGGCCATGGCGTCCAGGGCGTTGTCCACCAGGGCCGAGCAGACGAGGTCAAAGGCGGCCGGGGCAAAGCGCACGAGCAGGTCGGCCGGGACGGCGTTGTCCCCGCCAAGGCCCAGGGAGGCCATGCGGCCGCAGCGGTCGTCGAACACGGCCTGGGCCGCGCTTTTGACCGGCAGCTCGATGGGACGCGGGTCGAAGCGGCCGCCGCACTTGAGGAGGTTTAACATCACGGCCTTGATGCGCACGCCCTGGGCCGTGATCTGGCGGGCCGACTGGCGGATCTCGACCGCCGTGCCGGCCGCCTCGGGCGGCAGGTCGTCGCACAGGTCGTCGATCCAGCCGGCCAGCGTGGTCATGATGTTGACCGGGTTGTTGATCTCGTGGGCCGCGCCCTCGGCCACCCGGCCAAGGCCGGCCAGACGCTCCACCTCGATGACCCGGGCCGCCTCGGCCCGGTCGAGCTTGCGGCCGTAGGCCCGGTGCAGGGCGGCCACCAGATCGTCAAAGGCGATGCTCTTGGACAGGTAGTCGGCCGCGCCAAGCTTCATGCCGGCCACAGCCGACTCCACCCCGGCTTGGCCGGTGAGCATCAGCGCCTCGCCGGCGAATCCGGCCCGCTTGAGGTCGGCCAGGACCTCCACCCCGCTCTTGCCAGGCAGGTTGACGTCCAGGAGCACGAGGTCGGGCGGGGTTTCGGCGGCCGCGGCCAGGGCCTCGTCCCCGTCGGCGGCGACAACGACGGCGAAGTCGCGGCCCGAGAGCCGCTGGGCCAAGAGCATGGCGTACAGCGGCTCGTCGTCAACGAGCAGGACGGATATCGGCATGCGCCCCTCCCGCGCCAAGGCCCGCTCCCGCCCGGCCCGACCGCGCCGGACGGCGGTCGGGCAGGCGTCCCGGCCCGGTTATTTCTTGTCCTCGTCCAGGATCTGCTGGGCTTCCTCGAACGCGCCGGCCTGGGCGAAGGTGGCCGCCACCATGGCGTCTTCCATCTTCTCGCGGTAGGCCTTTTTCACGGTGCCGAGCAACTCGTCGATCTCCACCGGTTTTTTGTGGTAGTGGAACGCGCCGAGCTTCTTGGCTTCCTCTTCGGTGGCGTCGGTGCCGTGGCCGGTGAGGATGATGATGCGCACGTCGGGCTTGGCCGCCCGGACCTTGCGCAGCACTTCCATGCCGTCGATGCCGGGCATGCGCAGGTCGAGCACCACGACGTCGGGTTCGTCCGAGGCCACGGCCTCCAGGGCTTCCTCGCCGGAGTAGACCACCCGGGACGGCACGTCGCGCATTTTCAGGCGCTCGGAGAGGGTGTTGACGAAGTTTTCCTCGTCGTCAACCAGCAGCAGCTTGATCTTTTTCATGGCAGTCTCCTGTTATGAGGCCCCGTCCGCTTGGGGCGGGCACGAAGCCGGTTGTGTCGTGGGCGATTCCCGAAAAACCAGGGTCAGCGTCTTGCCGGGCGCGACCTCGGCCCCGGCGGCCCGGGCGGCGTAGAGGCCGGCGGCCAGGGCGTCGTCAGGGAGCTCCCCTTCCCCGGGGGCCAGGGTCACGGCCAGGGCGTCCCCGTCCGGCCGGCAGGACAGACAAATTTTCCCGCCCATGGGCAGATGGGGCAGGCAGGCCAGGATGGTCTCCAGAACCGGCCCCAGGTAGTCGGCCCGGCGAAGCGTCGGCCAGCACGGGTCGGCCTCGTCGCTGGGCGCGACCTCGGCCGTGATCTTGCGGCGCTTGAGCAGCCGCTCGGCCAGGGCGACAAGGGCGGCCAGGGCCTCGGGCGGCGCAACCGTGCGCCCCTGCCCGTCCACGCTGTGGGCGGCCAGGGCCAGGGCTTCGGTCAGCCCCACGGCCCGGGCCAGCTGGCCGCGTAGCATGGCTGTGAGTTCCACGAAGCGCTCGCGATAGGCGAACCCGCCCTTGATGCCAAAGGTGCGGCGCGTGGTCTTGGCGTCGGCGGCCAGGCAGTCGTCCATGAGGCCAAGGGCCTGGTTGAACGTGGCAAACACGTTCATGAGGTCATGGCAGGCGGCGGCCGTCAGCGTGCCGAGCAGCCGGCCGTCGGCGCTTGGGGCCTTGGACGCGTCCATTAGGCCTTGCCTCCGATGGCGGCGGCCTCGGCGATCTTGCCGAGAAGCGCGTCGAGCTCCAGGGGCTTGAGCAGGTAATCGAAAGCCCCGAGCTTCATGCCTTCCATGCCGTCGCGGGTGCCGGCCTGGCCGGTCAAGAGGATCACCTGGATCTCCGGATTGGTGGCCTTGATGTGGCGCAGGATGTCCAGGCCCTTAAGCCCCGGCATCATGACGTCCATGACCACCACGTCGGGTTTGTCGGCGCCGATTTCTTTCAGCGCCTCTTCGCCGGAATAGACGCAGCGCACGGTGAGTCCGCGCAGTTCCATGCGTTCGGCCAGGGTGGCGGTAAATTCCCGTTCATCGTCCACAAGCAATATATTGACGTCTTCCATGCGCATGATGGCTAGGCCTCGTGTTTGGGATGTTTGGGAAAACGCAGGGTGAATGCGGTCCCTTTGTCCAGTTCGCTCTCCACGCCGATCTCGCCGCCAAGGCGCTTGACGATGCCATAGGTGATGGACAAGCCAAGCCCGGTGCCCTTGGTTTTCTTGGTGGTGAAAAACGGCTCGAAGATGCAGGCCATGGTGTCCTTGGTCATGCCGCAACCGTTGTCGCGGACCGTGACGCTGACCCCTTCGGCGTCGCCCCGGGTAACGATGTCGATGTGTCCGCCGTCGGGCACGGCGGCCAGGGCGTTGTTCAAGATGTTGAGGAACACCTGCTGGAGCTGGCCCCGGTCGGACACGATGCCCGTCACGTCGGCGTCGAGGTCAAGGGTCAAGTTGATCTTGCGGTGCAGGGCTTCCTGGTTGAGGAAGCCGCTGGTCTCGGTGATGACGTCGTTGAGGTTGATCTCTTCGAGGGTGACGTCCAGGCGGCGGGCGAAGCCGAGCATCCGCCGGGTGATGTCGCGGCAGCGCATGACGGTCTTGAGCACGGAATCAATGAGGAGCAGGAAGCGCTCCTTGTCCGGAAAATCGTCGCGAAGCCCGATGAGGTCGCGCATGAGCCCGGTCTTTTCGTTGATGACGGCCAGGGGATTGTTGATCTCGTGGGCCACGCCGGCGGCCAGCCGGCCGATGCTGGAGAGCTTCTGGCTGTGCTCCACCTGGCGCAGGGCCAGTTCCCGGGCCTCCTCGGCCTCGCGCATGCGGCGCAGGAGCTGGTCGGTGATCTTGTAGGAGGCCAAAAACACGGCCAGCACGCCGGCGGCGAAGATGAAGACCAGATCGCCGCGCACGGTGTACCAGGTGCGCAGCATCTGGGCCTTGGGCTTGATGGCGGCCAGGACGAAGTCGCTGTCCGGGAAGTAGGCGTAGGCGAAAAAGACGTCGTTGCCCTCGCCGTCCTGCTGCTGGAGCACGGCGGCTTCCGAGGCCGGCGGCGGCATGGGCAGGGAGAACTGGTCCAGGACCTTGCCGAAGCGCTGGGAATCGGTCTGGAGGATGCCGGCGCGGTTTAAGAGAAAGGCGTCGGACCCCGGCTCCAGGCCCATGGAGCTGATGATCTTGTCGAACTGGTGGGTGTCCAGCGTGGCGCGCACGATAAACGACTCGCCCGAGTCCAGGCTGTGGCGCACGGCCACGATGACGTGGGGGAACTTGCGGAAGCCCATGAAGACGTCCGAAATGTAGCGCCCCTTGATGCGCACCTGATTGAACCAGGTCTGCTCGGCGTAGTTGTGGCCCTTGAGGTTGTAGGGACCGACGTAGTTGACGAGCTCGCCCTTGTCGTTGATCAGCCCAATGTCCACGAAGCCGACGTACTCGGTCTGCAGGATCTTGAGGATGCGGGCCAAGTCTTTTTCGTCGGTCAGTTCCTTGAAGGAATAGGCCTGGGCAATAAAGCCCACGGCCGAGGTGCGCTCGGCCAAAAACAGCTCAAACGAGTTCTTGGACTTGTTGACGATGACCCGCAGCGGATTCTGGATCTCCCGGGACAGGGCCTTTTGGTACTCGTAGTAGTTGAGCCAGGCCATGAGGGCCAGGGGGATGGTCGCCGTCAGGAGCATCACCGCCGTGATCTTGCGGCGCAGGGTGCGGTACATGCCCGGAGGGACCACGGCGTCGGAGCCGCCCAGGCCTGAAAGCTGACGTTTGATGGCGTCGCCGAACATGGTCTAGCCCTCCTTCCCGGGGAAGAGGATGTCGCCCGAGGCCAGGCGTCCCGATGCCAGGCGGGCCAGCGCCGGCTCGATCTCGCCGGCCACGTTGTCGATGACGTCGACGCGCTTGTAGCGCAGGTAGTGGTAGTATTCCTCTTCCACGGCCCCGGCCACCACGGTGTCGACGCCGTGGGCCAGGACATAGTCGCACAGGTCCTCCGGGGACTGGCGGGCGAAAATGATTTCCGAGCGGGACCGCACGGTCCCGTCCTCGGCGATGTCGCAGACCAGGGCCTCGGCGGTGCGGTCGAACCGCCAGGCCACTTCATTGCCGCGAATGGCGATCAGCGCGCGATGTCCGGTCATGATCCGCTCCCTTTGCCGGCCGGGTCTTTTCTGCCTCGGGCCGGTTTTTTCGGCGCATCCGGGGCCGGTCCCCGGCCAGGGGGGACGGCCGCGTCGGCGGCAGGCGCAACAGGCACGTAGACCGGCAGGTTGGCCGGCACGATGAGCGGCGATTTGGCGGTCATGACCGCGTATTCGACGATGTTGCGCAGCTCGCGGACATTGCCGGGATAAGGATACTCAGCCAGAACGCTCATGGCTTCCGGGGAAAAGCCCCGGACGCTTTTCTTGAAGCGTTCGGCGAAGCGCTCGGCGAAATAGGCCAAAAGGAAGGGCAGGTCCTCGCCGCGCTCCCGAAGGGGCGGCAGGTCCAGGCGCATGGCGCTCAAATGGTTGTAAAAGCCCGGATCGAGCAGGCCCTTGTCGGCCAGTTCGTCGGGGTTGCGCTGGGTGGCGAAGAGCAGGCGCACGTCGATGGGCTGAGGGACTTTCGCCCCAAGGGGCACGACGGCCCCGGTCTCCAGAAAGGCGGCCAGCTTTTTTTGCAGGGCAAGCGGCGCGTCGGAAAGCTCGGGGAAGAAGATGCTGCCCCCGGCCGCCTCGGCGAACCGGCCGCGAATCTCCTCCAGCCCCGCCCCTTCCTGGGCGGCCCGGCCGAAGAGCTCGGCTTCCAGCAGATCGGCCGGCATGAATCCGAGGTTCATGCGCAAAAACGGCCGTTTGGCCCGCAGCGAACTCTCGTGGACGCACTCGGCGATGAGGTCCTTGCCCGTGCCGGTCTCGCCGACGAGGAGCACGGGCCGGTCGGAACGGGCGAAATCCGGCAACGTGACCAGGATGTGCTCCATGGCCGCGCTCTTGCCGATCAGCGCCCCTTTTCCGGATTTCCGCGTCGCCATGCCGTCCGCTCCCTGCTCGACCAGCTCTTCCACGAAGTCCATGCGGTACAGGGTGTTGCCGTCCCGGTCGGGCACGCGCCTGGTGTGCAGCCGCACCGGTATCCTTCGCCGTCCCCGGTTGACGATGTCGGTTATAAGCGACTGGTCGCAGCCGCCCTGGCGCAGGTGGGGGCAATCCCTTCCGCAGGTGGCCGTGCGCAGCACGTGCCGGCAGGGAAGCCCCCGAGCCTCGTCCAGCGTGAAACCCGTCAACCGTTGCAGCAGGAGGTTTAGGTGCACCACCTTGCCGTCCCCGTCGTACACCGCCGCCCCCATGGGCAGGGCGTCCAGGAGCCCCGGCAGGTCAACCATCCCTGCGGCAATCAGATCCGCCTTGTCCGTCGCTGTCACGCTCCCTCCTCCATGCCGCGGCGATCCGCGCCCGTGATGCCTTCACTTGTAGTCGAACCGCCGGGCGCATGGAAGGGAGTTTGCCGCCTAGTGCCCGCCGCTGCCCACCACGCCCGAGGCGGCCACGAGCAGGACCACGATCTCCAGGATGGCGATGACGGCGAAGATCGGCTCCTTTTTCTTGAAGTAGGCGCCGACCAGGGGAATGTAGCACAGGATGGTCATGCCGGCCAAAAGCACGATGCCGGTGAAGTTGATGAAATCGCCCTTGCCGATGAGCTTGAACCAGCCCCAGCCCGTGGGCACGTTGCCCTGGGTCAGGTAGGCTTTGACCGGCTGGGACCACAACTGGGTGACGGTCTCCAGGGGCACGTGGGGCGTAAGCACGCCCAGCACGTAGAGCAGGTAGGTGGCGGCCATAAGGGCCAGGGAGCCCCAGCAGCCGTAGAAGAGCATGTTGGAGTAGACGATCTGTTCGGGAGGGGTCTGGGTCGTATCGGTGCTCATTGTCGTATTCTCCGTATCTCGCGTATGCGTGTCGGTAGCGGTCGATCTGGTGGACGCGGCGGCCGATCAGCCGATGCCCAGGCCCTTTAACAGCGCCTTGGCGCCGGCGAAGAGCAGCACGCCGATGACCATGTAGCGGATGAACTTGGGCTTGGCCTTGGCTAAAAGGCGCACGCCGACAAAGGAGCCGAACATGAGGCCGACGATGGAGGGAATGGCCATGAGCGGAATGACGCAGCCCTGGTTCAGGTAGACCCAGGCGGCCGAGGTGTCGGTGATGGAGAGCAGGAACTTCGAGGTGCCCACGGCGACCTTGAGCGGCACGCCCATCATGAGGTTGAGCACCGGGACGTTGGCCCAGCCCGCGCCCAGGCCGAACATGCCGGCCATGACGCCGATGACGATGAACATGAGCAGGCCCGGCAGGGTGCGGTGGGTCTTCCAGGCGTAGTCCTGGCCCGTGGAGGCGTCGTGGTAGACGCCGTTCATGCCCAGGGCGATGCCCACGGCGTCGGGATTTTTCACCTCGGGCACGGCCACGTTCTTCGACTTGAGGATGAGGATGGCGATAAAAAGGATGGTGGTGCCCAGGGCGATCTGCACGACGTTGGTCGGCAGGGCCAGGCCGATCATGGCCCCGACGATGGCGCAGGTGGAGGCGATAAGCGCCACCGGCAGGGCCAGGCGCAGCGAGGCCAAGTTGCGCTTGAGCAGACCCGGCCCGGCGGCCAGCGCGCCGGCCAGGGCCACCATCAGGCCCGCGCCGCGCACGAAGTCGAGGTGGAAGGGGAAAAAGCCGCTGACCAGCGGCACGTAGAGCACGCCGCCGCCAACACCGGCCAAAACCGCGATGATGCCCAGGATGAAGCAGAAAAACAGCAGGATAAGCGGCCACATCCACCACGGACCGGACGCGCCGGCCTGATTGAGGGCATCGGCCACGACCGCGTCGTTCTGGGCCGCCAGGGCGTAGACCGCGACGAGCAGGGCGGCCGCGAGGACCGGCAGGCCCGCTTTGAAGAAAATTTGCCGTTTCATGATCCTCTCGTTCTCCTTTTCCGGGTGAAGTGGTGTCGCCGCGCCGTCGGCTCCGGGACGGTCCGTGGCCAAGGTCCGCCGTTGCCTGGCGAACCGTTTGTTGCCCCTTTTCTTATCAAGGATTGTGCCTTTTCGGATTAGCTGTAAAATCAGCATGTTAATTATTTGCCAGCGGCAACAAACGGCAAACATTCGCCGCCTTGCGGCAAATTTTTGCCGTTGTCATTTTCCGGCCATTGGCGCATTCTCCGGCCAACCCCGGCTCCACCCTGTTGGCAACGTCCTGACGGCGGCAAGAAAACATGATTGATTCCAGCATGTTGCTTGGCGGCAAATTTTTGCCGCTCGATGCCGACGATCCCGTCGCCGCCGGCCAGCCCCTGCCCGAGGCCGAATTCCTCTTTTGTTCCGCCGAAATGCAGGCCGTCTACGACCTCGCCACCCAGATCGCCCCCTCCGACGCCTGCGTGCTCATCTCCGGCGAAACCGGCACCGGCAAGGAACTGCTGGCCCAGTGCATCCACAACCTCAGCCGGCGGCGCAAAAAACCCTTTGTTCCGGTCAACTGCGGCGTGCTCAAGGGCGAACTGTTCGCCGACAAGTTCTTCGGCCACGAAGCCGGGGCGTTCACCGGCGCGGCCAAGGCCCAGCGCGGCATCTTCGAAATGGCCGGCGACGGCACGCTGTTTCTCGACGAGGTGGGCGAGATACCCGGCATCAACCAGGTGGATTTCCTGCGGGTGCTCGAGGAACGGGCCTTTCGGCGGCTCGGCGGCGAGAAACAGATCCGGTTCGCCGCCCGCATCGTGGCCGCCACCAACCGCGCCCTGCCCGAAATGGTGCGCCAGGGCACGTTTCGGGCCGATCTGTACTACCGTCTAAACGTCGTGCCCCTGGTCCTGCCGCCGCTGCGGCAACGCAGCGGCGACATCGCCTATCTGGCCGAGTATTTCCTGTCCATCTACCGCCAGCGCTACCACAAGCCCGGCCTGCGCTTCACCAAGGCGGCCCTGGCCGAACTGACCGCCCACGACTGGCCCGGCAACGTGCGCGAACTCAAGAACCTCATCGAACGCCTGGCGCTTTTGTGCCGCGAAGGGGCCATCGACGCGGCCGATCTGCCCGAGGACATGCGCCTTGGCGGCGAGGTCGCGCCGCGCGGCTCCCACACCGACGCCCCCGTCACCCTGGAAGAAGCCGTGCGCCAGGCCAAGACCCAGGCCATCCTGCGGGCCTTTGCCGCAAGCGGCGGCGACAAGGCCCGCACCGCCGAAATCCTCGACATCAGCCCCCGCACCCTGCGCCACTTGGTGCGCGAACTGGGCATTCGACGAGATTAAGGAGAGGGACAAAGAGGAAGAATGCCTCCGGCGGCCGGGGG
>ALAO01000281.1 GCA_000307955.1 Solidesulfovibrio magneticus str. Maddingley MBC34
CGGCGGCTGGGGGCCTGAGGCCCCCGGACCCCCCATATGGGGTTAGGGGGACGGGCGGCGCGGCGGTGGTGGAGCGAGCGTATTGAGAAGAGATTTTTCAAGGCGTTGCCGCAACGGCAACAAGAGGAAGAGCAGTGCAGCGTATTGAGCCGGCTGACGCCGGGGCGCTTTTGGGGCTAATGCGCAAATTGCCGCTATGGGCGGATTTCGCGGACGAGGACCTCGACCTGCTGCTGCGGGTCGGGGCGGTGCGGCTGGCCCGCTTCGCCTCGGGCGAGGCTGTTGTCGAGGAAGGCAATTACGAAAAGACGTTTTTCGTGCTGCTGCGCGGCCAGGTGGCCGTTATCCGGGCCGGGCGGCACATCGCCGATCTGGACGCGGCCGGCACGATCCTTGGCGAAATGAGCTTCGTCCTGGGCAAGGGCCGCACGGCCACGGTGACGGCGCTCACCCCCTGCGACTGCCTGGTGGTGGACATGGGCTATGTGGATTTCCTGCAAAGCCCCGAGCGCGAGGATTTCCTCATCCGCATCTTCCGCCGCCTGGCCGAGGTGGTGCGGCAGCGGCTGGGGTCGGCCAATGCCCGCAAGGCGGCCCTACTCACCGCCATCCGGGAACGGCGCGAGGCCCTGGCCGCCCATATCGCCGTGGAGCGAAAGGCCATCGCGGCCCTCAAGGGGGAGCTGGCCGGCCTAGACACGGCCGACGACGAGGAAGTACTGCGCCAACTGCTTGATCGGCGGTTCTAGTGTCGCGGCCTTGAGAAGGGGCTGGAGCTTTCAATAAAAAAACAAAGGGGTTGGTCTGTCGCCACGAAACGTCGGAGAGGGGTTTCGCAGGAGCGGTATGAAACGCTCGTCGCCTGCCCCGGCCGGTGCGGCCGGTCCCGAGCAGCCCCACGCTATTTCCTCAATCAGGCGCGTTTCGAAGCTTTCTTCGGTTTCTTGCCGCCCTGAAACGGCGCGTCGGCCAGGATGTCCGCCACCGAAATCAGTCGCTCGGGGGCGTGGCCGCCCTCGGACGCGGGGAATGCGCCCTGGGAAGCCGGTTCTCCGGCTATGACGGCGACAGCGTCCGGCGCGGCAACCGTCCCCTTGGACGCCTGGACGGCGTCGGACCGTGTTTCGGCCAGGGCCGACGCACGGCCGCTCCAAGCCCCTTGGGACACGTCCGCATCCGCCTGAGGAGCAGGCCGCCTCTTGAGCCCGGCCTGCTCGGCGGCGGCTCCCGCCTCCCTGGCGATATCCGCGCGAGCTCTGGCCACGAGCCGGGCCAGGGCCGCCGAAACGTCTTCCTCTTCGCCGGCCTCGGTTGCGCCGGCCGCGCCGACGTCAGCCGTCGGGGGCGGCGTTTGGGCCGCTTCGGCCGCCCGGGGCGAGGGCGTCTCGTCGTCGGCGACGGCGGCCGCCGACTCTCCGGCCGGTTCCCCAGCCGCTTCCCCGGCCTCCGTCGCAGCGTTGGCGGCGGCCTTGGCAGTGGCCTTGGCGGCCTTTTTCACCTTGCCGCCCCCGGCCAGAATTTCCAGCGTCTGCTGGGCCGCGGCCAAAAGCCCGTCAACGAACTTACCTTTGCCCGGATAGGCCATGGCCCCGAGAAAGGCCCGCACCGCCTCGAAATCGGCGCACACGTGGGCGTATTCCTGGCGGCCGGCGATGTCCTCGGTTTCGGGGTAGGTGACGATGTAATAGCAGAAAAACCGGCCGGCCTGGGTGCGGATGACGGCGAAAAGCTCCACCCGCCCGCCGGACGGCGGCATGAGCCCGTCAGGCAACACGTCACGGCGGTAATACGCGAGCAGCGTGCCCGTGACGGCCACGGCCGACCCGTTGCGGGCCAGCCGGTATTTCTTTTGTTTGCCGACGAGCTTGTCGCCGATATCCTTGTCGTTTTTGGGACGAAATAAAGGCAGCATGGGACCGGGCCTCCGCAGGCGACGACATGCCCCGGCGTCGCCGCCGAAGCTGGCCGCATATACCGCCAAGCCTTGTCCGGGTCAAAGGGTCGCGGGCCGGGTCGGGGAGGGTATTTCGTGCTTGCCAGGGCCAGGGAAAACGCGCATGGTGAGCTTCACGGACAAAGTCTCCCCTTGGGCGCGCCACTGCTGGCGACGCCCTTTTTTATGGCCTGATTTTGTGAAAATAATCACAAAGTTTCTCCTCGTGCCAGTCTCCCGCAAAGCCCTTTTTTCTGTTCATTGTGAAAAACGGTATAATAGCGGGAGTTTCTTGACATGACGAGGCTGTAATGGTCTATGCTGCAACAAAAGTTTCGCGGCCCGGCAACGGGCCGGCAAAGCTTGGCCGAATGCTGATGCGGCCTCGCCGCGACACGTCGGATGCAGCCCTCCTGAACCGCACTGCGTGTCGCGACGAAGCCGTCAGCGTTCCGGCCATCGGCGCGGCGGCAGGCTTCACGTCTCCCCGCCAGCGGCAACAAGGCTTATGCGGCCACCCGGCCGCCGTATTTCACCCCGCGACGCAGTTCGCCGCCAACGACAAGGAGGCCCGACGTGAAAAACTGGAAATGGACCCTGCCTGTGGGGCTTTTGGCCCTCGTAGCCATCGCCCTGTGGTTCGAGCCGGCTTTCGCCGACAAACTCTCCGACGCCATCGCCAAGGCTCCCCAGGGAACCGGCCCCGGCCAGATCGACCCGGCCAAGCCAGCCGGCTTCCTGGGCATCCCCGGCGCGCCTGAAGTCAGCCTGGGCCTGGCCTTCGGCTGGGCGGTCTGGGTCGGCTGGATCTTCTCCACCGTGGGCGCGTTCGGCGGCGTCATGGCCGGCGTCGGCCACATCTCGGTCTACGGCTACGGCGCCTACGCCAAGTCCTTCAAGCAGACCGCTCCCGAGCTCAACAAGCTCGTGACCGACTCCATCCGCACCTCCAACCAGTGGCTGGTGGGTCTGTCGGCCCTTATCTCCTCGTTCAACTACTGGAAGATGGGCCGTCTGGTGCTGCCCCTGGCCGCCGCCCTGGGCCTGGGCTCCATCGCCGGCAGCTGGCTGTCCGTCACCCTGACCGCCGGCAAGGTGTCCTTCTCCTCCTACCAGGGCTACTTCGGCCTGTTCGTGCTGCTCCTGGGCTGCTACCTCTTCTGGGAAACCACTCCGGCCGGCCAGTCGAGCAAGAAAAAGGCCAAGGAAGCCGCCAAGGCCTTCGAAGACGCCGTCAAGCGCCAGAAGAGCGGCGAGAAGATCGACACCAAGGCCCTGGGCGTCAAGGTGACCTCCCTGTCCATCACCCGCATCACCTTCACCTTCTACGGCGTTGAATTCGGCTTCAATCCGCTGATCCCCTTCCTCGGCGGCATCGTCATCTCCGCCCTGGCCGCCTTCCTTGGCGTCGGCGGCGGCTTCCTGCTGGTGCCCTTCCTGACCAGCGTGGCCCAGCTGCCCATGTACCTGGCCGCCGGCACCTCCGCCCTGGCCGTGCTTGTCAGCATGATCACCTCCATCGCCACCTTCATGTCCGGCGGCGTGCCCATCCACTGGCACCTCATCGGCATCGAGCTGGTCGGCATCTTCATCGGTTCCATCATCGGCCCCCGCACCTCCAAGTACATCCCGGACATCTGGCTCAAGCGCCTGTTCATCGTCCTGGCCCTGTACGTCGGCATCGACTACGTGCTGCGCGGCTTCTTCAACTACCGCATCTTCGGCTAATCGCTGGCCGGCATGTCAAGAAACGGCCTCGGGCTTCGGTCCGAGGCCGTTTTTTTTGTCCCCTGACTGGCGGCTTTCCCGCCGCCGGGTTGTGTGCTAGCTATTCCTATCCGTTCACCTGGGGGAATTCGTGACCGAACTCGTCGACGCCCTGCTCATCGCCCCCTACCGTCTGGCCGACAACGCCGTGGCGGGGTTTTATATCGGGACCACGGTCCTGGCCCTGGCCTGCCTGATCGTGGGCAAGGCCAGCCTGGATCTCGCTTGGCTTATCAACCGCCGCCACTACGACAAGGAAGAGGCGGAAATGATCCGGATGCACAATCTTTCCGTGGCCGCCATCGAAGCCGGGGACAAGGTCGCCTACAAGGCCGCCAACAAGGAAGCCAACGAAGCTTTCGGCAAATCCTTTTTCGCTGGCGCGGCCCTTTTCTCCGTCTCCATCTGGCCCCTGCCCTTTGCCCTGGCCTGGCTGTCGGGCCGGTTCGAGGGCGTGGACATTCCGGTGGCCGGAAACTATGCCGTGCGCTACAACGCCGTGTTCCTGGCCATTTACATCGTTTCCCGCTTCATTCTGGCCAAGTATTGGAGCCGTGTGCCCTATTTCGGCCGTATCGAGCGCCTGCGCAAGGAGGCCGCGGCCAGACGGACCAAGCCTCGCAGCTGGACCGAACTCGGCAGGCCCGGGGTCTGAGGCCGTGCGGCGGCGCGAATTCCTCCTGGCAGGACTCGCCCTGCCGCTGCTGGCCGCCTGCGGCCGGGACGAGGACGCCGTGCGCGTGGACCTCTCCCGCCGCGAGGAGCCCGTCTTGCGCCAGCTCCCCCGGGCCGTCACCTACGCCTACCTCCCCCAGTACGCCCACACCGTCTCCTACGAACGCCACCGCCTGCTGCTCGACTACATCGGCCGGGCCACCGGCATCCCCCTGCGACAGGTCTTCCCCGACACCTTCGAGGAACACGTGCGCATGGTCGAGCGCGGCGAAATCGATATTTCTTTCTCCAATCCCTTCGCCTACATCCGCATGGCGGCCAGCGGGGCCAGGGCCTTTGCCCGCATCATCGAACCCTCGGGCAAGCCCGACTTCAAAAGCCAGATCATCTGCCGCCGCGACAACAAGGAACTCAGGACCATCGCCGACTGCCGGGGCAAGCGCTGGATGGCCGTGGACCCATCCTCGGCCGGCGGCTACATCTACGCCCTGGGCGAATTTTTCGACAACGGCATCCGCCGCTCGGACTTCGCCGAGATCTCCTTTGCCCCGGGCCCGGGCGGCAAACAGGAAAAAGTCGTGCTGGCCGTGTTCGCCGGCGCTTGCGACATCGGTTCGGTGCGCGACGGCACCTTGGAGATCCTGCGCGGCCGCATCGATTTGGCCCAGATCCGCGTCCTGGCCGAAAGCAAGTCCTATCCCGGCTGGGTCTACTGCGCCCGGGCTGGTTTTTCGCCCGAGATCGTCGAGAAAATCGCCCGGGCCATGTTCGCCCTGCGCTACAACCGCCCCGACGACGCCGCCATCCTGTCCGCCGCCGGCATGCGAGGCATCATCCCCGCCGTGGACGCCGACTACGATTCCGTGCGCCGGCTGGCCGAAACCCTTGGCCTCGACGCCCTGCCCGGAGGCGAGGAATGATCCCGCGCCTGTCCGCCTTAAGCTTTCGCACGAAAATCAACTGCGGCATCGTGCTCATCGTCGGGCTGATCGCCATTCCCCTGGCCTACCTCACCTGGCGGGCCGCCGCCGAATCCCTGCAAACCGAAACCCGCAAGCGCGGGTTGGTCCTGTCGGAAAACCTGGCCATGCGGGTCTCCGACGCCATGCTCTCCATGGACCTCTTGCGCATGAAGAACATGGTCGACGAGCTCAAAAAAGTCGACGACATCAGCTACGCCTTCATCCTCGACCGTCAGGGCAGCGTCCTGGTCCACACCTTCAGCGGCGGTTTTCCCGTTGAACTTACCGACGTCAACGCCCCGGACGGCCCCAAGCCCCACATCCGGCTCCTGAACACCGGCCGGGAATTCATCGACGACTTCGCCGCGCCCGTGACCATTGTCGGCACGCCCTTCGGCACGGCCCGCATCGGCCTGTCGCGCACCAAGGCCGAGGCCGCCGCCGACCGGCTGGCGCTCATGATCGTCTTTTATTCCGCCGCCGCCATGGTGGCCGCCCTGGCCCCGTCCACGCTGTTCGCCCGGCGCGTCACCGAGCGCATCAACCGCCTCAAGCGCCACGCCGAAGAGGTGGTGCGCGGCAACCTCGACCCCAGGGCCGGCCCGGACATGGCCCGCGCCTGCTCGGTCATGCTCGACTGCGACAAGACCCGCTGCCCCTCCTACGGCGACAACCGACGACGTTGCTGGCTCACTGCCTCCCCGGACCAGCGCGGCGAAGGCCCGGAGTCCTGCCGGGACTGCCCGGTCTACCGCGAGCAGAAAGGCGACGAGATCCAGGATCTGGCCGAGACCTTCGACGTCATGGCCGTGTCGCTCAAAACCCACCTCGACGAACTGCGCCGAGCCGAGCGCGTGCTCTCGCGCCAGGAGCGGCTGCTGCGCACCATCCTCGACGCCACCCCGGACCTCGTCTGCCTGGTCGACGAAAACGCCCGTTATCTGGCCGTCAACCGGGCCTTCGCCAATTTCCTGGGCCTGACCAGCGAGGCCATCGTCGGGACAAACGACCGCGACGTCTTTCCCGAGGACGAGGGCGAGGCCATGCACGAGGAAAACAGCCGCGTGCTGGCTGCCGGGCGGCCAAGCGACCGCGAGGTGCGCCTGCGCCGGGGCGGCTCGCCCGTCTGGTTCCACGTGGTGCGCGTGCCCGTGGTCGACGGCTCCGGCCGGGTCATCGGGCTTTTGCGCACCGCCCGCGACGTCACCCAGCTCAAGCAGTTCCAGGAGCAGCTCATCCAGTCCCAGAAGATGGAGTCGTTGGGCAAGCTGGCCGGCGGCGTGGCCCACGAAATCAACACCCCCCTGGGCGTGATTCTCGGCTACTCCCAGCTCCTGCAGGAAGACGTGCCCGACGGCAGCCAGATCCAGGCCGATTTGCAAACCATTGAGAAACAGGCCAAGGTCTGCCGCAAGATCGTGGCCGACTTGCTCGGGTTTTCGCGCCAGGCCGAAAGCGCCAAGATCGAAATGTGCTTCAACAATTCGCTCATGGAAGCCATCACCCTGGTGCGCCACGCCCTGTCCCTGGAAAAGGTCGTCATCGCCACCGACCTCGACGAACGCATGCCCATCATCTACGGCGACCCCGAAAAGCTCAAACAGGTCTGGATCAACCTGCTCTCTAACGCCAGCGACGCCCTGGACGGCCGAGGCGGCACGCTGCTCGTGCGCTCGCGCCTTTTCGCCCACGAGCAAAAGGTCACGGCCTGGTTCGCCGACGACGGCCCGGGCATCAGCCCCGACAACGTCGGGCGCATCTTCGACCCCTTTTTCACCACCAAGCCCGTGGGCCAGGGCACGGGCCTGGGGCTTTCCGTGTCATTTGGCATCATCAAGGACCACGGCGGCTCCATCCGGGTCGAGACCCCGGCCCCGGAAGGCTTTTTCGACGCCCTCGACGCCCCGGACGACGACCGTCCGGGCACGGTCTTCGTCGTCGACCTGCCCCTTGACCACGAGGAAACCATCGGCGGCGGCCTGCCCGCCAACGCTACGGAGGCATAACGTCCATGGCCGACATCATTGTCCTTGACGACGTCATCGACGCCGGCGTCGTCATCAAGCGCATCCTGGAACGCAAGGGCCACCGTGTGGCCGTTTTCACCGAAGAGGAAGAGGCCCTGGCCCATGTGGCCAAGAAACATCCCGAGCTGGCCATCCTCGACATGAAGCTCAAAAAACTCAGCGGCGTGGAAGTGCTGGAGGAAATCCGCAAGCGCTCCCCGGAAACCCGCGTCATCATGCTGACCGGCTACCCCACCCTGGAGACCGCCCGGGAGTCCGTACGCCTGGGGGCCTGCGAATACTGCGTCAAGCCCATCGACAAGGATGAGCTGGAGCGCAAGGTGGCCGAGGCCCTGGCTGCCGGCTAGACGGAGAAACCGTGTTTTCCAAGGAGCTTTTCCGCCGTTGGACCTATCAGGTCTTTGCCCCGGGCGTGCTGTTGCGCGAGAAGTACAACGCCTTTCGGGAGCTTTTGCGCTACGACGATGCCTGCCTGGAGCTCATCGCCGCCCTGGAGGACGTCCACTACGGCGGCGCGGCCGTGGACTGGACCAGGGTGGTCCATCTGACCCGGCGGCTTCGCACTTCGGTGAATGAACTGGTGGAACGCCTGGCCCGCCTGTCTCCGGCCCGCCACCTCGACCTGCCCGAATACGCCCGCAAGGTCGATTTCTACGTCCAGATGGCCCTGGACCTGCCTTCCGGCGACATGTCGCCGCCCTTTGTCCTGCCCCTGGCCGAGCTGGCCGGCGACGTGGCCCGGGCCGGCGGCAAGGCCGCCAACCTGGCCCGGGCCGCGGCCGAGGCCCGGGTTCCGGCTCCGGAAGGCTTCGTGGCCACCACCGGGGCCTTCCGCTACCTGCTCGAAGCCTGCGAACTGCGTCCGGCCATCGACCGCATCCTGCGCCGGGTGGACCTGTCCCGGCCGGGCGAGGTGGCCGAGGCCGCCGCCGCCGCCCGGGAACTCATTGTTTCCGCCCGAGTGCCCGAGGAAGTGGCCGTGCCCCTGGCCGAGGCGGCCCGACGGCTGGGGCGCGGCCCGGGCGGCCAGCCCATGCTGCTGGCCCTTCGCAGCTCGGCCGTGGCCGAGGACGGCCGGGCCTCGTTCGCCGGCCAGTACGAGAGCCTGCTTGGCGTGGAACCGGAGAACGCCGTGGCCGCGTATCTCCAGGTCCTGGCCAGCAAGTACACGGCCAAGGCCATCACCTACCGGGTGCTCACCGGCTACGCCGACGAGGAAACGCCCATGGCCGTGCTCATGCTGCCCATGGTGCCGGCCGCCGCCTCGGGCGTGCTCTACACCCGCGACAGCGCCGATCCCGAAGCGCCCATGGCCGTCTACGCCGTGCCGGGCCTTGGCGGGGCCCTGGTCGAAGGCGCGGCCAGCCCGGAACGCCTGGCCCTGTCCCACGATCCGCCCCATTTTCTCCTCGACCGCCAGACCCTGGACGCCGAGGTGCTCGGCGAGGAAGCGGCCGGCCGCCTGGCCGCCCTGGCCCTGCGCCTGGAAAAAACCTTTGGCGCGCCCCAGGACGTGGAATGGGCCATCGACCAGGACGGCGCGCCCTTTATTCTCCAGACCCGGCCCATGGCCGTGGAGGCCAAGGCCGACGGCCTGCCCAAGACGTCCCCGGGAACCCGGCCGGCCGGCGCGCCAACACCGCTGTTGTGCGGCGGCATGCGGGCCTCGGGCGGCTGCGCCGCCGGCATGGTCCGGCTGGCCTCGGCCGTCCTCGACGTCGACGACATCGCCCCGGGCACGGTGCTGGTCACCCACACCCTGCCCACGGTCCTGGCCCGGGCCGTGGACCGGCTGGCCGCCGTGATCGCCATTTCGGGCAGCCGGGCCGGACATTTCGCCTCGGTGGCTCGGGAGTTCGGCCTGCCGGTGCTTACCGGCATGGCCGACGCCTTCGAAGCCCTGCCCGAGGGCCTGGACGTCACCGTGGACGCCGACGCCGGCTGCGTCTATCCCGGCCGCGTGCCGGTCCTGCTCGACCGGCCGGCCGCGCCCCGGGCGGCCGATGGTTCGCCCGTGGCCGAACGCCTGGCCCGGCTCATTCCGCTGGTGGCCGGGCTGACGCTCACCGACCCCTCCTCGCCCGATTTCGCCCCGGCTAAGGTGCGTTCGCTCCACGACATCGTGCGCTTTGCCCACGAAAAAGCCGTCACCGAGATGTTTTCCCTGGTCGGCGATTCCGGCCGGGGGCTGGCCTCGGCCAGGAGGCTTCGCAGCCACTTGCCCCTGACCATGTACGTCTTGGACCTCGGCGGCGGCGTATTCGAGTCGGCCGCCGGCGACAAGGAAATCCGCCCCGACCAGATCAAATGCGCCCCCATGTGGGCCCTGTGGTCGGGCCTGGCCGCCGACGACACCCCCTGGCCGGCCGGACCGCCCATCACCGACGACGAAACCTTCGACCGCACCAGCGCCGGCATCTTTTTCAACGACTCCAAGCACCTGGCCAGCTACGCCGTCATCTCCGACGCCTATGCCCACGTCATGTTGCGCTTTGGCTACCATTTCACCGTGGTGGACGCCTTGTGCGGCCCGGACGACAGCCAGAACTACGTCAACTTCCGGTTCAAGGGCGGCGGCGCGGGCTTTGACCAGCGCTCCCTGCGCCTGTCCTGCGTGCGCCGGGCGCTCAACCATTTCGGCTTCACCGTGCGGGCCTCCGGCGACCTGCTGGACGCGTCGCTGTCGCGCCTGCCCGAACACGTGGCCCAAAAACGGCTGGCCATGCTCGGCTGCCTGCTGGCCGCCACCCGGATGCTCGACATACGCCTGACGACCGAGGCCGACGCCGACGCCTGGGTGGCCGGCTTCCTCGAACGCACGGACCGGTAGCAGGATTCCATGGCCGACGTTCCCGCCTATCCCCTGACCTGGGTCGCCGACCATCTGGCCGTGGGCGGCGCGCCCATGTCCTACGCCCAGCTCGATTCCCTGCGCGCCCAGGGGGTGACCGCCATCCTCAACCTGTGCGCGGAATTCTGCGACCTCCACGAAATCGAGGCCGCCGCCGGCTTCGAGGTGCGCTACCTGCCCATTCCCGACGAACACGCTCCGGACCTGCCCGCCCTGGAAGACGCCCTGGCCTGGCTCGACGAGGCCGTCTACCTCGGCAAGAAAGTGCTCATCCACTGCCGCCACGGCATCGGCCGCACCGGCACGGTCTTAAACGCCTATCTGCTGCGCCGGGGCCTTGGCCACATGGGCGCGGCCCGGGTGCTGCGGCCCCTTCGGGCCAAGCCGGCCAATTTCAACCAATGGTGGACCATTCGCCGCTACGGCAAGGCGGCCGGCAAGCTCACCGTGCGCGAACCCCGGCTCGAAGCCGGCAAGCCCGTGGACCTGGGGCCGTTTCTGGCCGACTACGCCGGGCTGGCCGCCATGGCCCGGGAGACGGCCTCGGACGTGCCGGCCTGCGGGCGCGACACCGACGCCTGCTGCCGCCGGCCGCTGTGGCTGTCGCTCATTGAAGCCGTGGCCCTGGCCCGGGCCATCGACGTGGGACTCGCCAGCGAAGTCCGGCAATCCGTCATCGAGGACGCCGCCGACGCGGCCCGGGAGATGGACGACCTGACCCAGCGCTACGGCGACTCCCGGGAACTGTGCGTGTCGGGCTGGTCGCGGCTGTGCCCGCTGTCCCGCGACGGGGCTTGCCTGGTGTTCGACGCCCGGCCGGTGGCCTGCCTGCTCCACGGCGCGCCGGCCCAAGCCCAGGCCGCGCTGTGGGAGCATACCCTGGAGCCGGCCCTGGCCGAACTGTCGCGCCAGGTGTTCGTGGCCCTGGCCGGCACGGCCGTGGGCGAGGCCCTGCCCCATTTCGCCCTGCCCGACGTGGCCTCGGGGCGCTACGTCTCGGCCGTGTTCAGCTACCTGCTCGCTCTGTCCCGGCGTTGACCCGGGCCGGGCGAACGGGCTAGAAATCCCGTCCAAACCCTCTCAGGAGAACCTCCATGGCCGAAGACTTCAGAACGCTTCTTATGGAATCGGACCGTCTGGAAGACGGCGACCGCTGGTTCAGCGACATCCAGATCGGCGGCTGGTTCTATTTCTCGGCCCAGGCCGGCCCGTTCCACGAATCCCGGCCTCAGGTCCTGCATGAAAGCCCCATGGCCTACGAATCCTTCGAACTGCGTCTGCAAACCGTCCAGGGCGTCATCAGCTACGGCCGCTACGGGGCCTGGGAAGATCTCAAAAAAAAGCCCTGGGCCGCCCTGTTCAGCGAGGAGCGCCCCACCGTGCTGCACGCCCCGAACGTGCCCGTGGCCACCTGCCAGCAGATCTACGAAGACCTGCTGGCCTACGCCCGCAAGAATCCTTTGCCCTAGTCGGGCCGGGAGGCCTCCGGCGGCTGGGGGCCTCCCGGCCCCCAGACCC
>ALAO01000282.1 GCA_000307955.1 Solidesulfovibrio magneticus str. Maddingley MBC34
GTTCGCCGGCCCGGGCCGCTTCCACGGCGGCGTTTAAGGCGAGCAGGTCGGTTTGCCGGGCGATCTCCTCGATGATGGAAATCTTGCCGGTGATGGCCTTCATGGCGGACTTGGTCTGGACCACGGCCTCGCCCGAGGCCTTGGCGTCCCGGGCGGCCTTGACGGCGATGGCCTCGGTCTGCTTGGCGTTGTCGGCGGTCTGGCCGATGCTGGCGGCCATTTCCTCCATGGCCGAGGAGGATTCCTCGATGGCGGCGGCCTGTTCGGTGGAGCCCTGGGACAGGGCCGAGGACGAGGCGGAAAGCTGTTCGCTGCCTGTGGCCACGTTCACCGAGCCGTCCTGGACCTCGCGGATGACGGCGCTGACCCGGGTGATCATGCCGCGCAGGGAATGGAGCAGCCGGTCGGCCGGGTCGCGCGGCGTGACGGCCACGGCCAGATCGCCCTTGCTTAAGCGCCCCATGATGGCGGCGATGTCCTTTTCGGCGGCCACCAGGCGTTCGATGGCGGCCAGCAGCCGGTCATTCTCCGAACGCTTGGACACGGCCACGTCCAGGTCGCCCAGGGCCAGCTTGCCGGCCAGATCGGCGATGTCCTTTTCGGCGGCGATAAGCGCGGCCAGGGAGCGCATGAGGCCGTCGGCCTCGCAGCGCGGGGCGATGCTCACGTCCAGGTCGCCCTGGGCCAGCTTGGCCACGGCCTGGGCCACCTCGGCCGAGGAAGCCACCATGGCCCGCATGGCGGCGTAGATGCTCTGGGGGTGCGCCCCGTCGTGGAAGGTCAGGGACAGGTCGCCCACGGCCACCTGCCGGGCCATGGCCGCGATCTCCTCGGGCTCGCCGCCCAGGCGGCGCAAGAGCCCCCGCGTGATGAGCAGGCCGGTGATGGCGGCAAAAAGGATCATGGCCCCGGTAAGACAGGCGATGATCAGCTCGGTCTTTTGATACAGCGCCTTGGATTCGGCGTTGCGGACCTCGGCGTAATCCAGATCGAGATCGGTCAATTTGTTGATGAATTCCCGCATGAATTCGAACTGCTCGTCGGCCTGGCCCATGGACAGGGCCATGGCCTCGGCCTTGGACGCCTCGGTGTCGGCCAGCCGGGTCTTGACCACCTTGGCGGATGTCGCCTCCCACTTGGCCAGGGCCGTGTCGAACTGGGCGGCGAACTGCTTTTCCTCGGGCGTGGTCATGAGCGACTTGAATACGGCGAAGCGCTCCTTGGTCTGCTTGAGATTCTCGTCGTAAGCTTTCTGGAGTTTCTTGAAGCGCTCGTCGCCCGTGTCCGTAAACAGCATGGAGCGTTCGGCCACGAGCAGCTGATGCAGATCACGGTCGGCCTCGATGAGCTTGTCTATGCTCGGCAACAGCCGCGTGAAAAGCGTCTCCAGATTGCCGCTGATGACCTTGGCCGCGTAGTATCCGGTAAATCCCACCGCGACCAGGGCGATGACCAGCACGATGTAGCTGATCGACAATTTGACGCTTACCCGTTGGAAAAATTTCGTGGTGTTCACCATGACGCTTCTCCTCCACGCTGCATGTCGCCGTCACAAAAGTCCCGGCCCTGGCCGACGCGCCCCGTGCGCATCCGCCTGTCGTCGCCGCGCCCATCTTGTCGCCGTCTGTGCGTGCCTATCCGATGTAACGCTGCCGCTGCATACTGTCCCACGTTAATATAAACAGGGCATTCTGAAAAGCTCTTTCTGGTTTTCCTGGCAAGACAACGCCCACAAACACGTAACGACGGCGAAGCGCCGCAACGGGATGCCCCAGGTACGGCCGAGAAAAGGCGGTGAAGGGTATGGCGGGTGGCCCCGGAGGCGGCGGACCGTCCTGCACGCCGAAGCAAGGGGACCGTCAGCCTTCGGGGGGAAGACCGGGTGGCCGGCCAGCGGCCCGGCGGCCTGCGGGGCGCATTATTCCGGCAACATGCGATGCAGCGTCTCCCGCCCGCCGTAGTTGTGCCAGACCGCGCCGTCCTTGACCACGTAGCGGCTGGGGTCCGAGCCGCTGATGAGCTTGTCGCCGTCAACGGTGAAGGCCGACCAGCCCTTGTGCTCCTCGCCGGACTTGCCGTCGCGCCAGTCGTAGTACACGGCCCATTTGCCCTGCTTCTCAACCAGACAGTAATGGTAGCTGTTGGGCCGGGTGTATTCCGAGGGCCGCGAGCGCATGAAGCAGCCTACCAGCAAGGGACTCGGCGGCGAGATCACCTCGGCGTAGACCGTGGGCGTGCCGGCCAGTTCCGGACGCTGGGTTCCCTTGCCGGCGCAGCCGGCCAAAAGCAGCCCGACCAGGAAAAGCGGGATGAGACGGGACATGAACACTCCTTGTCGCACGCATTGCCAGGATATGGACCACGATACGATCAAACCGTCCTGCCCCGGCCGTTCGACCGGGACAGGACGGCTCAGGCCTGAAGCCCGGCCTCAGCGGGGCCGGGCAGGTCCAGGCCCCATGCCCGGCCCCATGCCCGGACCCATGGGACGCGGCCCCGGCCCCACCGGACCAATGGGGCCAATGGGACCGACCGGACCAGGGCGCGGCCCGGGGCCAAACCCCGGCCCAGGCAGGGGGACCGGCGGCGGCCCCACCGGGCGCGGGCCATAGCCCGGTCCGGGACCATACCCCAGCCCCGGACCGACGATAAACGGCCAGGGATTGATGACGATGCCCGGCCCCGGCGCCACGGGGGGCGGCGGCGGATACGGGTAGGGATACGGATAGGGGTAGGCGGGATAGCCGGGATAGGCCGGGTAGTAGCCTGGGGGATAGACCACCACCGGCGGCGGTTGGGCCGCCGCTTCGCTGGCCGTCAGGCCGGCGGCCAGGCAACAGCACAGGGCGGCAAGCGCCAAAATGGCTCGATGACCGCGCATGGTTCGCCTCCTTGCCGGACATTGCCGACCATGCCACTGTGTCTCATTCCTTGGGCGATGACAAGGGGCGCGATTCATCTTATGGTTTCATGACGGAGGCCCGGCCCATGCCGCATCAACCCAGTCCGCCAAGCGCTCCCGCCCGCCGCTTTACGGCCCTGGCGGCCGAGGCTGATCCGGCCGTGGCCGCGCTTTTGGCCGAGGCCCTTGGCTCCCGGGCCGCCCTGGTCATGGCCCGGACCCTGGCCGAAGCCAAAGCCGCCCTGGCCCTTGGCCGCCCCGACCTGGCCGTGGTGGCCGCCCGCCTGCCTGACGGCCCCACGGCCCCGCTTCTGGCCTCGCTGACCGGCGGCGAGAATCCGCCGGCCGTGTTCCTGGCCGGCACGCCCGGTGACATCGCCTCGGTGCTGGCCGCCGTGGCCCTGCCGGGGCTGCGCCTGCTGCCCTTGCCGCTGTCGCCGGGACTGGCCGAAGCCGCCCTGGACGTGGCCGCCGCCGACATCGCCGCCCGTCGCCACGCCGAGGACGGCTGGCGGCTGGCCAAACGGCTTCTGGACGAAATCCCTCATCTTTCGGCCATTTTCGCCGGCGACGAGCTTCTTGGCCTCAACCGCGCCTTCCTGCGTTTTCTTGGCGCGGGCAGCCTGGGCGAATTCAAGGCCAGGGGGCTGCCCCTGGAGCGTTTCCTGGTCGAACCGCCGGCCGAAGGTCTGGCCGCCTGGGCCGGCCGGCTGCCCGACGACGCCCTGGACCGGGACCATCGCCTGCATCTTATCCATCCCGACCGGCCCGACGCCGCGCCCCATGTCTACCAAGCGGCCGTCAGCCGCCTGCCCGGGCGCGGCCGCTGCCTCCTCATGCTGGCCGACATCACCGAGCTGGAACTGGAACGCCGCGAACTGCTCGACCTGGCCAACCGCGATCCCCTGACCCGCACCCTCAACCGGCGCAAGCTCGGCGACATCCTGGAAGCCGAGACCGCCCGGGCCGCGCGCTACGCCACGCCTTTCGCCCTGGCCCTGCTGGACATCGACCACTTCAAGAACATAAACGACACCCATGGCCACGACGCCGGCGACGCCGTGCTGGTGGAGCTGGCCCGGCGCATCACGGCCAGCCTGCGCCAGGTGGACCGGCTGGCCCGGTTCGGCGGCGAGGAGTTCGTGGTGGCCGCGCCCGGCATCGATCTGGCCGGCGCGGCCGAACTGGCCGAACGCCTGCGCCGGGCCGTGGCCGACGAACCCTTTGCCGGGGTCGGCCGGGTCACGGCCAGCTTCGGCCTGGCCGCCTGGCGGCCGGGCGACAGCCCCGAAGACCTGCTCAAACGCGCCGACGAGGCCCTGTACCGGGCCAAGGACGGCGGACGCAACCGGGTGGAGCGCGAAACGCCCCCGCAAACCGAAGTACGGTAATCATGGACGCTACAGACAAGCGCATTCTCGACGTCATTCAGACCGGGTTCCCCATCGCCCCGCACCCCTATGCCGCCATCGGCGAGCAGGTGGGCCTGACCGAAGCCGAAACCCTGGCCCGGGTGCGGGCGCTTCGGGCCTCGGGCATCATCCGCCGCATCGGCGCCAACTTCCAGTCGGCGAAAATCGGCTTCAAATCCACCCTGTGCGCCGCCTCCGTGCCCGAGGACAAATTCGAGGCCTTCACCAAGGCCGTCAACGAACACCCCGGCGTCACCCACAACTACCTGCGCGCCCATGGCTACAACATCTGGTTCACCATGATCGGCCCTTCCCGCGAAGCCATTCGCCAAGACCTGGCCGCCATCACCGAACAAACCGGCGTCGCCATCCTCAACCTGCCCGCCGACCGGTTGTTCAAGATCCGCGTCGACTTCGCCATGAGCGATTAGGCCGCCGGGCCTCTTGCTAACGCTTTCGGCCGCGTTATTTGTCTGGTTGGACGCGGGCTTGAACGAATACCCCCAAGCCCCTGCCGGAGGACGCCATGTCTGAAGCCGACGCCATTCACGCCGTGTGCCCCGCCTGCCGGGCCGTCAACCGGGTGCAGACCGGCCGCCTGGACAGCGGACCGGTGTGCGGCAAATGCCGCGCGCCCATCCTGTCGCCCCACCCCGTGACGCTGACCTCGGCCAACTTCGAGGTGTTTTTGGCCAAGTCCGACCTGCCGGTGGTGGTGGATTTCTGGGCTCCCTGGTGCGGTCCCTGCCGGGGCATGGCCCCGGCCTACGACCAGGCCGCGGCCATGCTCCACCCCCGGGTGATCCTGGCCAAGTGCGACACCGAGGCCGAGCCGGCCATCGCTTCCCGTATGCGCATCCAGGGCGTGCCGACCCTGGCCCTGTTCCAGGGCGGCCGCGAAAAGGCCCGCATCTCCGGCGCGCGAAACGCCGCCGACATCGTCGCCTGGGTGCGCCACAACGCCTGAGCCTTTGCGCCGCCGCCCCCTCCCCGGGCCGGCGGCGGCGCTTCGATTTTCCCCGCCTCCCGTACCCCGACGTTCCCGAACGGAGGCTCTCCTCCCTGCCGCCGAAGCGCTGCCGCCGGCCATGATTCGTCGTCGCCCCATTGTTCCCAGGCTGCGGCCGAACAGTCACCGCAATGACAAATTGATACACCAGAAGAATTCAATTCGGCTTGGACAACGCGGACAATTATTGTACCATCAATGGAATAGTTTATCACATATCGCATGCGAGAGCCTATCTCTCAAAGATTTGGGACTTTCCCCGCCAGCCCTCAAGCAGCACCAAGGAGCCGGTATGTTTAAAAACGTCAACGTAGGCTACAAGTTATGCGGTGGTTTTGCCCTGGTCATCATCATTTTCATCTGCCTGGCCCTGCAACAAGCCCAGACGATGGACAACCTGGGCGTGATCCATGACGAGGGCGCCAAGCGGTCCAAGGACAGCAAAGCCGTCATGGACGTCTCCCTGCGGGTGAGCAATTTCACCTCGGTGATCGGCGACGCCGAGATCAACCGCAATTTGGCTGAAACACACAAGCAGCTCACCAAGGTCCGGGAACAAAGCAAGGCTGACATTCGAACCGTCCTGGCTTCGGTCGACACGGCCGAGGAACGCGAGCTTGGGAGCCAGTTCTCGGACAGCTACAAAGAATATATTGATATATTAGAAAAAAAAATACTGCCGCGACTGGAAGCTATCGCCCAGGCCCGGCAAGAGCCCGTTGAAAGTCTGGAAGCCGAGTTGCGGGAGCTGGACAACCAAGCCGACGCGCTGCGCGAGGCGACGCTCAAGCCCCTGGCCGCCATCGCCGAAGCCCTGGCCCGGGAGAATCTGGCCGGCGACGCGGCCTACGACGCCAAACACGCCGAGGCTTTGCGCATCCTCATCGGCCTGACCGCCCTGGGGACCGTGCTCGCCCTGGTCATTTCCTTCATCACCGCCCGGGGCATCACCAAGCCCCTGGCCGCCGCCATCGCCTACGCCCAGGCCCTGGCCCAGGGCGACCTGGAACAAGACCTGAGCGTGCGCCAGCGCGACGAACTCGGCCGGCTGGCCGACGCCCTGCGGCTGGTGGCCGACTCCGAACGGCAAGTAGCCGAACAGGCCGGGCACATGGCCCAGGGCGATCTCTCGGCGAACCTCGCCCCGCGCGGCCCCAAGGACACCCTGCTCATCTCCATGGCCAAACTGGCCGCCTCGGAACGGGAAGTTGCCGAAACCGCCGGCCGCATCGCCGTCGGCGATCTGCGGGTGGCCGTGGCCAAACGCTCGGAAAAGGACGTCCTGCTCGAAGCGTTCGGCAAAATGATCGACGCCCTGACCAGCATTGCCCTTGATCTGCAATCCGGGGCCGACAACGTGGCCGCCGGCAGCGAGCAACTCTCGGCCTCGGCCGAGTCCATTTCCCAAGGGGCCACCGAACAGGCCGCCGCCGTGGAACAATCATCTTCGTCCATGGAGGAAATGAGCGCCGGCATCCAGCAAAACGCCGAGAACGCCCGGCAAACCGAGTCCATCGCCGCCACCGCCGCCCGTGACGCCAAGGCTTCGGGCGAGGCCATGACCCAGACCATGGCGGCCATGAAGGAAATCGCCGGCAAGATCAACATCATCGAGGAAATCGCCCGGCAGACCGATCTGCTGGCCTTAAACGCCGCCGTGGAAGCGGCCCGGGCCGGCGAAC
>ALAO01000283.1 GCA_000307955.1 Solidesulfovibrio magneticus str. Maddingley MBC34
GGCGGCGGGGCGGGAGGGGCGAAGGTTTTGGACTGGCCCAGGCGTAGGGCGGGCGAGGGCGGTCGAGCCGCTCTCCGTGCTCGAACCTCACGAAGCCGGCAACGCTCTCCAGGCGGGGCGGACGCACACTGGTCCGGGGCGTGGACGACGCGTAAGCCAGGGGAGGGAGGCGGCGCGAAAAGCAACGCCGGGCGTCTGAAGTGAGCAGCAATCAGCCGCCGGCCAGCTTGACCGTGTAGCCGCGTTTTTTGAGTTCGGCGACCAGCAGTTCGCGGTTGTCGCCCTGTATCTCGATGACGCCGTCCTTGACCGCGCCGCCGCAGCCCAGGCGCTGCTTGAGTTCCCGGGCCAGGGCCTCGAGTTCCTTGCCGGCCAGGGGCGCTCCGGTGACGAGGCATACGCCCTTGCCCTTGCGGCCCTTGGTCTGGCGGCTCACGCGCACCACGCCGTCCCCGGCCGGGGCCTTGGCGGCGGCGCAGGAGCAAGCGGTCGGGACGCGGCCGCATCCCGGGCACAGGCGGCCGGCGTCGGTGGAATAGACAGGCACGGAATCGGCGGGATGTTTGGGCGGCATGGCGGTCTCCTTGGGCCAGGCCCGGGCGGGCGGGATTCGTCGCGTCTTGCTCAGCGCATCCGTCATGATGCCGAAAGCTGAGGAACTCCATGAATGTTCCGGGAAACAAGGTCGTCTTTCTAAAGGATCGGCACGGGGCAAGCGGTCGCCCGTCCCGGGCCGAGGCCGGAAAAAACAAAAGGCCCCGAAGGTGTCGCCTTCAGGGCCTTGTCAGGCGCAAGCGCCTTTGTGATCTGGCGGGGCCGACGGGACTCGAACCCGCGCCCTCCGACGTGACAGGCCGGCGTTATAACCAACTTAACTACGGCCCCAGATCAGGGGGTGCAGTCCGCGAGGCAATGGAGCCTCAAAAAAGAAACCTCAAAGGGACTGCGCTTTGAGGTCCCGACAGACGCGTGGCGTCTGGTGCGATCTGGCGGGGCCGACGGGACTTGAACCCGCGCCCTCCGACGTGACAGGCCGGCGTTATAACCAACTTAACTACAGCCCCAGATCATTGACAAACTCGTGGTAGGCGGAACAGGGCTCGAACCTGTGACCCTCGGCTTGTAAGGCCGATGCTCTCCCATCTGAGCTACCCGCCCGCCCGGCGAGAAACGGTATCTACGCATCTCAGCCCTGGCCGTCAACAGGTTTTTTGCCCGGCGTTTGACGTTTTGATTTTCATTTTATATTTCAAGGAAATGTCAGACCTCAAAAAGGTGGCTTGCCAGGGAGGCGACGCTCCATGACCATACTTGGCTGGCTGATCGCGTTGCCCTTGGCCGTGGGCGCGGTAGTGGCCGGGGTGAGCTACGCCGCTTTCGGCTGGTTTGCCCTGCGCGGCCGGGCCGTACTGTTGTACCGGGTCTGCCCTGGCCGCCTGGCCGCCTGTTTGCTGCGGGGGCTGGCCTCGGCCCTGGCCGCCCAGGCGATCATGGTGGCCGCCTATCCCCTGGGGCCGCTGCTTCAGGCCCGCCGCAAACCCGGGTCTGCCGGGAGCGGCCAGGACGCGACCCCGGTGGTCGTATGCCTGCACGGCCTCTACCACAACCCCTCGGCCTTCTGGCGCATCCGGCTGGCCCTGGGCCGGGCCGGGATCAACCGCGTCCTGATTCTCGGCTATCCGAGCTTTCGGGACGATTTCGAGACCGAGGCGGCCCGGCTGGCCGCGCGCCTGCGGGAGTTTGTCTCGCCGGACGCGTCGGTCTGCTTCCTGGGGCACAGCCTGGGCGGACTCATGGCCCGACGGCTGGCCGCCGAGCCCGACTTCCTGGGCCGTACGCGGTGCGTCGTGACCCTTGGCACGCCGCACCGGGGAAGCGCCCTGGCTCGATTGGCCGTGGGCCGGCTTGGCCGGTCGCTTGCCCCGGAAAGCGGGTTGTTTGGCCGATTGGACGCCTTGCCCGATCCGCCCGGGGCACGGCTGGTCGCCCTGGCCTCGCCCGTGGACAATCTGGTCGTGCCCGACAGTGGGCTGATTCCCGACCGGCCGGGCTGGGAGCTGGAGCTGACCGAACCGGTCTCCCACGTGGCCATGCTCTATGCCGGCGCGACCGTGTCCCGGGCCGTGGCCCTCATGGCGGCCGGCGTCGGTCGCGGCCAGTCCTGAAGCCCGGGCCGCGTTTCTCTTCCCCGCAAGCCGCTCACGGCGGCGTGGTTGCCGGGCAACGCTCCCCGGCGGTCGCGCCCCTGGCGGTCGTGCTGCCGCCAAGTCCCGCTTCTCTCGCCGCATGGCCCGGACGATGGTCCTGGCCCTGAGCGAACCGGACGCGAGCCTGCCGGCCGGTTCCGGCCTCAGGGCGTCTTGCCGTGCATCTGGGCCACCAGTTCTTCCAGGGAGACGGCGTCGTCGATGCGGTAGGGCTCGGGCGCTTCGCCTTCAAGCTCGTGGACGGCCTTGGGCGGCTGGCGCGGCCCGGGGTCGCAAGGAGCGGCCTGGGAGGGCTGGGCCAGGTTCAGGCCGGGTTGCTCCGGGGCCGGAAGGATGGGCGGCGCGGCTTGCCCCGAGGACCGGAAGGCCAGGGCCGGCGGGGTCAGCTTGGCCTTGGCTTCCAGAAATTCCTGGCGGTAGCGCTCGAAGGTGAACATGCCCTCGGCCTTGCCGGCTTGCTGCAGGTTCTCGATCTGGTTGAAGCGGTTTTCCCGGATGATGTTGCGCAGGGCCGGGGCGCTGACGGCCATGGACAGCACCGGCGCGCGAAAGCCGGCCTGGGGCAGGAACTCCAAATGCTGCACCACCACGGCGCACAGACAGGAAGCCAGCTGGGAGCGCACGAAGTCCTGGGCGTCCGGGGCAAAGGCGTTGCACAGGCGCAACAGCGCTTCCTCGGCCGTGGCGGCGTGGAGGGTGGCGATGACCAGATGGCCGGATTCGGCGGCGTTGACGGTCAGGCGCATGGTTTCCGGCTCGCGCAGCTCGCCGACCATGATGACGTCGGCATCCTCGCGCAGCACGTCCAAAAGCCCTTGCTCGAAGCTGTGGAAGTGGGCCCCGAGCTCGCGCTGATCGATCAGCGAACGGTTCGAGACGAAGCGGTATTCGATGGGGTCTTCCAGGGTCACCACATGGGCCGTGCGGGTCTCGTTGATCTCGCGCAGCATGGCCGCGATGGTGGTGGATTTGCCGTTGCCCGTGGGGCCGCAGATGAGAATGAGGCCAAAAGGCCGGGCGCACAGCGCGCGCAGGGACGGATGGAGGTTTAGATCCTCGAAGCTCGGGGCCGAGGCCGGCAGAAATCGCACGGCCAGCCCCAGGCCGTCGGCGGTGTGGAAGGCGTTGAAGCGCATCTGCGACTCGGCCAGTCGGGCCGAGAAGTCCACGGACCAGCGCTCGGCCAGGATGCGGCGTTGGCGGTCGGTGGTCAGGCTCGTCAGCAGCTCGTCCAGTTCGGCGGCGCTAAAGACGATGTCGCGCTGGAAGTGCAATTGGCCGTTTTTGCGGGCGGCCGCCGGCTTGTCCGCCCGCAGGTGCAAATCGGAAACGTTGCCGCGCACGCACGAAGCAACCAGTCGCTTGAATTTTTCCATAGGTGGCCGACGCTATCTCCCGGCCGGTGAAACGGTAAAGGTTGCCGCCTCGCCGCTGGCCCGCAGTTCCGGGGCGTACATGGCCTCGGCCTGGGCCGGCGGCAGGCTGAAAACGCCCGGGGTCACGGCCCGAAGCAAGGCGTAGTGGGTTTGCCACTTGTCTTTTCGCAGATCGGCAAAGAGCAGGATGCGGTCATCGCGCAGGTCAAGGTGGGTGGAGCCTCCCTCGCCCGGGTCTTCCATCCAGGGCAGACGCTCGGTGGTGGCCAGACGCGGGTTTTCCACCTCCAGGCCTGCCGGCAGCAGGTTTTCCAGCACCACGTTGGCCACAGGCCCGGCGGTGGCCCGGGCGGCGAACTTGACCACCACCAGCGCCCCTTGGGGCACGGTGTTGCCCTCGATGGGCTTGCCGTCGCGGGTCAGGTAGGTCCGGGCGATTTCCAGACCGGCCGACTGGGGGCTGTAGGCGGCGGCCGAGGGGATGCCCCGGGTGCGCACGGAATAGTAGCAGCTGCCGGGCTGGTAGCCCGGGTCGAGGTCCAGGCGCAGGTCGCCGGGTTGGCCCAGGCCCCGAAGGCTCAGGACCTTGGCGCTGGTGACGTCGGACAGCAGCCCGGAGCCGGCGTAGAGCTTGCCGGCAAAGGGCTTCTTGGCCTGCTGGCGGGCGTAGAACTTGCCCAGGGCCATGAGCGCAAAGGCGTTTTCCTGGGTGGAGGGGTAGGCCTCGCCCTCCAGCAGCCGACCCACCTCCACGGCCAGGCTGCCCAGGCGCGGATCGGCCGGGGCGGCGTCGAGCAAGGCCGAGAGGTAGAGCGCCTTGTCGCGCAGGGTGGAATCGAGCGTCCCGCCGGTCTCCTTGCGCGGCTCGCCCGAGGGCGGCGGCCCGGCAAAGAGCCTGTCGGCGGCCCGAGCGTTGCCCACGGCGGCGTAGGCCGCGCCGAGCAGCCCGCGCGCCTCGGCGGGCAGGGGCTTGCCCGAGGCGTCGCGCAGGTTGTCCATGGCCCCGATGTCGGCCCGGCCGGCCCGGGCCTGAACATAAAGGGCGTAGGCGGCGAGCTTGGGGCCGTCGGGCGCGTCGAGCTTGGCCTCGCGGCCGGTCTCGGCGGCAAAGCGCAGGGCCTGGGCCAAGGCTTCCTTGTCCACCGGGTAGCCGGCCGCGGCCGCTTCCACCAGGAAATGGGCGGCGTACAGGCTCATCCAGGCCTGCGGTTCGTCGCCGCCGGGCCACATGGAAAAGCCGCCGTTATAGAGCTGCATCCCGGTGATGCGCCGGATGGCGGCCAGCACCATGCTGGCCGGATTGTCCTTTTCAAAGCTGCCCGGGTCCATGGCCCGGGCTAGATCGGCGAAGTAGAGCAGCGGAAAGGCCTTGGAGGTGGTCTGCTCCAGGCAGCCGTAGGGGTAGCCCAGAAGCGACTTCAAATTTCCGGCAAAGCGGATGAGCGGATACGGCCCCACGGCCACGTCGCGCTTGGCCGAGCCGGGCAGGAACTCGCCCGAGGCCAGTTCCGGGATGGTGAGGCTGGCCGTTTCGAGGGCTCCCGAGCGCACCGAGGTGCGCGGCGGCAGGGGCGAGCGCACCGGCAGGGTCACGCTGTCGGCCGTGGTTTCGCCGTTGCCGGAAACGGCCAGGGACAGACTGGCCAGGCCCTCGGCCTGGGCGGCGGTCAGATCAAAAGGCACGTTGGCCGTGCCGCCCTTGGCGATGGACACGATGCGCGGCGAACCGACCACCGAGACCGGGCCGGTGGCGGACAGGGCCACGGAGAATTCGCCGTTCTTGCCGGTGTCGTTTCGTACGGTGAGCGTGGCTTGGGCCTTGTCGCCAAAGCCCAGGAAGCGCGGGAAGCTCGGCAGCACGACCACCGGACTCTTGACGATGGTCCTGGCCTCGGTTCCGGCGAAGCGCCGGCCGGACAGGCCAACGGCCATGAGCCGCACCTGGCCCTGGAACTCGGGGATGTCGAAGCGCACCTCGGCCTTGCCCGTGGGGCCGACCAGCACCGGGCCGGACCAGAAGGCCACGGTCCGGGCCGCCGGACTCTGGGAGCGCACGAACCCGGACAGGTCTTCCAGGCCGTCGCCGCCGCCGGCCAGGGCCTTGCCCATCAGCGGCGCGACCTCGGGCAGGAGCAGGGCAAAGGTGTCGCTGGTCTCCACCTGCAGCTGGCGCTTGGCGTAGAAGGCGGCGAAGGGATCGGCGGTCTTTTGGGCGATGAGCTGCAGGATGCCCTCGTCCACGGCGGCCACGGTGACCAGGCTGCCGGGAGGGGCCGAGACCTCGGCGGCCAGGGTCGTGCCGGGCCGGATTTCGGCCGGCGCGGCTATGGCCACCGGGAGCTTGCCCGAGGCCTTGTCCACGCCGATGGGTGTTGCGCCGTAAGCCCGGGATGGCGTGCCGGGCACGACGTTTGCCGTCTTTTTGACCAGCGTGGCCGTGATGTAGACCCCGGGCAGGTACTCGGGCTTTACGGGCACGAGGACCTCGCCGGTGTTGCCGGGCAGGTCAACGATCTGCACGTCATGGATGGCCGTGCCTTCCACGGCCACCAGGAGCTTGCCGCCAAAGGGCGCGCGCACCTGCACCTTGGCCGTCTCGCCCGAGGCGTAGTCGGCCTTGTCGGTCCTCAGTTCAATGCGGGCCGGGTTCTCCATGGCCCAGGGCGAGTAGCCAAAGCCCCCGGCGTAGAATTCGAGCTGGGTGGCCGCGCCGGATTCGGGGTCTTCCAGCACCACGCGGTAGCTGCCAAACGACGGCGGGGTGAAGCTCACCTTGCCCTTGCCGGAGGTCAGCGTCACGTCCTTGGAGTCCAGCAATTTTGGGTCGCGCACGGATTCGTACTTGAGCGTGCCGCCGTCCTTTCGCAGCACGGTCTGCCACTGGTCGCGGAAAAGCGTGGCCGTCAGGGTCTTGGTGGCGGCCAGCTTGCCGTCGCTGGCCACGGACACGCACTCGAAAGCGGCCGGCTTGCCCGGGGGCAGGGCGTCGCTGGCCAGGCGCTTGAGTCCCGGATAGGCGGCGTAGACATGGACCGGCATCCGCACAAGCCCGGCCACGCCCCGGCCGCCGCCCTCGCGTACCCGGGCGGTGAAAATGGCTTCAAGGGCCGCCGGCGGCGACAGGTCGCCGGGCAGTTCGGCCGTGAACGCGGCCTTGCCCTCGGCGTCCAGGGTGGCCGATTCTTGGAAGAATTCACTGTCCTCGAAGCTGCGCTCCGGATCGCCGAACACGTACTGCTCGTATCCCTTGGGAGCGAAGGCGGCCTTGACGAGCCGGCCCCGGGCTTCCACGGGCAAGTCGGCCCCGGGCGCGCCAAAGAGGTAGCGGCCGGTCACGCCAAAGGCCACGGGCTGGCCGGGTTCGGCCTTGGCCGTGTCGGCGGCAAGCGACACGCTGATGCGGTCGGGCACGAACTCCTCGACCTGGAAACGGTACTGGCCGATGACCGTCTCGCCGGTGACGATTTCCAGGCTGTAGGCTCCGGTCAGGGACTGGCTGGGCAGGGCCTGCTTGAGGCTGACCGCGCCCTCGGCCCCGGTGACGGCGGCCTGTTCGCCGATCTTGCGGCCCTGGGGGTCGGACAGGCGGATGAGCACCGGCATGGAGGGCGGCACGCCCAGGCGCACGTCGCGCACCACGGCCAGCCCTTCCAGGGTCTCGCCCGGGCGGTAGATGTCGCGCTCGCCGTAGACAAAGGCGGTGTAGCCGGCGGCCGGCATGACCGCGCCGCCGACGTCGAGGCCGGCGTCGTCGGCCCGGAAGCGGTCGTAGAGCAGGAAGCTCACGTCCGAGCCTTTCTGGGCCACGACGAGATAGGGGCGCTTGTCGGCGTTGGACCGGGGAGTCACCTTGGCCCGGAAAAGTCCCTGGGCGTCGGTTGTGCCGGCGGCGATCTCCTGGTTCTGGTGGGAGTATACTTTGACCGAGGCCCCGGCCAAGGGGGCCAGGGTGGTGGTCGAGGCGGTCCAGACCAGCAGGTCGCCGGGACCGGACTTGGCCACGATGCCGATGTCGGTGAGGCACACGAACCGCTGGTAGCCCTCGAACTTGCCCGGGACGGTCAGCGCGATGCGGTAGAGTCCGGGTTCATGGCCCTGGATGTATTTTTCCAGATTTATCGGGGTGATCTCGGCGGCGTTGCTCTTGTGGCGCAGCGGCACCCGGTCGCTGAAAATGCGGTCGCCCAGGTTGGAATTGACCCCGCCGCCGCCGTAGTCGTCGTCGAAGGCAGAGTAGTCCATGGTAAAAAGCGGAAACATGTTGTTGAAATAGACCCGGTCGATGGACACCTCGGCGGCGGTGGCGTTCACACCCTTGACGGCCAGGTTCTTGTAGCCGTTTCGCGACAGGAACACGCCCTGGTCGCGGAAATCGACCGACGGGGCCAGATCCGGGATGCGCACGGTCCTGGTCGCCGTCTCGCCGAGCACGGCGCCGTCGCCGGCCGTCAGCCCTTTTTCCAGGGTGACGGCGTATTCCCGGCCGGGTTCGAATTCACCGCTTAAGATAAGCTCCGCGCCGTCGGCGGACAGCTCCGTGGCCAGGTCCGGTTCGACGCGGATGTGGCCGGCCGTCGCCTCGCCCGCTTCCACGGGCGTGGACATGAGCAGGCGCACGGCGGCCATGCCTTCCTCGGACACGGCCTTGGCCTCGCGCAGGCGCAAATTGGGGTCAAGGGCCACCGGGATGACGGCCACGGCCTCGCGACCAAGGCCTATGCTGCCCTTTTCCGGGCGCAATCCCGGGGTGATGACGATTTTCACGTCGCGCTGCTGCGGGGTCTTTTCGATGGGATCGGAGACGAATTCGAGCTTCTTGGCGGCGTAGGTGGTGGTCAGCGACACGGACACGGGTTTGTCCGGGGCGCGGGGATCGATGAGCTGGATGTGGTTGACCAGGGCCTTGGGGTCCACGGAGCGATTGAACGCCGCCTCGCCGCGAACCACGACCATGGCCCCGCCGTCCGGGGCGGGTTCGAGATGGGCGGTGAGCCTGGCCACCTCGAAGCTGCCGTAGCTGGCCTGCCAGGAATCCTTGCCGGCCAGGGTCTGGGGCGGGGAAAGGAAGTCCTGGCCCTTGAAGGCGATGGTGTAGACGGTGGCCTGGGCAAAGCCGTCCTTGGGCTCGAAGCGCAGCATGTAGGGCGATACCCAGGTCCAGCGGCCGGGGATGGCCGGCTCGATGGCGGCCGGATCGGCGGCCGGGGAGACCCCTTCGCGGGCTCCGGCCACGGGCCGGTCAAAGGCGGCCAGGAGATAGCGGCCGCGTTCGGGGTCCATGGCCAGGCCGGCCACGCGCACGGCGTCGAGGTTCTGAGGCGCGGCCGGCTGGGCCGGGGCCTGGGCGGTCGCGGCGGCCTGGGGCGCGGGAGGCTCCGGCGCGGGAGCCGGCGCGCGGGCCAGCAGGACGAATTCGCCGGCCGCGATGCAAAAAAGGATGGCGATGAGCCAGTTTTTCCAGGTCTGCCGCGAGCCGCTGTGTTGGGCGTCGTTCATGCCGGCCTCCAGTAGCTTCCTTCATACCCGGGCGCGGTTTTTTTTCAACCGCGATGATCGGGAATCCCGCGTTTGCAAATCGCGCCGGCTCTGATACCCGAGAGCGATTCCACCGAGGAGGCGTTATGCGTCGCATGTTCACCCGCTTCATGGCCCTGGCTTTTGCCCTGGGCGTCTGTTTAGCCCTGCCGGGAGCCGGCGAGGCCCAGGAGGAAACCCGCAAAACCACGGTCTACGGCATGTTGCGCCAAACGCCCCAGGGCGGCATCGAGTTGACGAGCACCCAGGAGCCCGGAGTGGTCTACGTGCCGTTTGATCCGGGCAGCATCATGGACAGCCTGCTTGACATCAAGGTGCGGGTGCGCGGGGTGGTGCGCGAGAGCGTGGCGCGATACGGGACCACCTACAAGGTGCTGGCCGTGGACGAGGTGACGCCCATGACGGCCGAATACGGGGCCACGACCATCGAGCGCGGCAAGGCGGCGGGGTTGCCCGGTACGGACCTGGCCGAGGTCCACGCCTACCACGACCGGACCTGCTATTTCTATCCGCGCTACGCCGTGGTGGAGACGCTGGCGAGCTATTCCGACGGCCACGTGCTGCGGGTTTCGGGCCACACGGCGGCGGATTCGCCGGACGCGGTCTGCGAATTGGCCCAGGGGCGGCCGCTTTTCGAGATCCCCAACGGCGGCGATTTCGCCTTCGCCGGCCTGTCGGGCGACACGCTGTTCGTCGCCAACGGTACGGCGGACGCCCTGCACGGCCTTATGGCGGTCAATCTGGCGGCTGAAAAGCAGACTCTGGACGCCACGGTGATTCCGGGGGCCAAGGTGGCGGCGGGGCGGCTCGACTACGCGGAAAAAATCGAAAGCGGGCGCAAGCCGTCCTGCCCGGCCGGCAAAACGGCGACGCGCCCCATGCGGCTGGACCTCAAGACCGGCAAGACGGCCCCGGCCGGCAAGGACAGCTGCTGGCCTTAGGGTCGCGTTTCGCAAAAGAGCAGAGGGACGCCTCCGGCGGCCGGGGGGGGGGGG
>ALAO01000284.1 GCA_000307955.1 Solidesulfovibrio magneticus str. Maddingley MBC34
CGGGCTTGCGAGGCCAGCCCTCCAGGCCGAAATGGTTTTCCGGCACGGTGTTGTTGACGTTGAGCGCCCGGGCCTTTTCCAGATTGGCCTTGGCGCAGGCCGCGTCGCCAAGCCGCATGCAGGCGACGCCGAGGTTGTAGTAGGCGTAGCTCAGGTAATCCACGCAAAGGGGTTTGGTCAGGGCCTGGCGCAGGGCGGCGGCGGCTTCGGCGTTCTTGCCGGCCAGAAGCAGGTCCGTGCCCTGTTTGTAGAGCATGACGCCGTCCTTGGACGAACAGCGCCACCAGGGCTTGGCCGCTTTGCCCTTGACCGTCTTGCCGCCCATGGCGGCGTATTCGGCCGGGTCGATCTTGCCGTCCTTGTTGAGGTCGATCAGCGCGAAGACCTCCATGGTCAGGCCGGAGTTGAAGACCACGATTTCCTCGTAGACGATGAAACCGTCGCCGTTCTTGTCGACGCTTTTAAACGGCGGTTTTTTCCAGGCATGGGCCGTCCCGGCCAGGGCCAGCATGGTCAAGAGCACGGCGAGCATGAGCAAGGCGCGTTTCATGGGGGTCCCTCCTTGGCGGTGGTTGGCGGTCAGGGCCAGCCATAGCACAAGCCCGGGCGTTTGGGCAGGGGGAGCGGGCTTTTCGCGCGAAAAAACATGACGGCCGAGGCGAAAGCGACGGCGTCGATCAGTCGGCCGGTTCCCAGCGGGTTCCGTCGGCGCTTAGGCGCGTGGCCATGGTTTTTCGGGAGCCGCAGTGGCGGCAAAAGACCTCCACGATGCGGGCTTCGTCGGCTCGGCCGGCCTCGGAGGAGACCAGGGCCGGGCGGTTGCAGAAGATGCAGTCGAAGCGGGGTTGTTCGGCGGCCGGGGACGGCTTTTGCAGCACAAAGCTCATGGCGTTCCTCCTGGCTGACGTCCTGGCCGGGCCGCCTTTCCGGGCGGCGGCGAGGCGTGGACGGTTTGGGGCGGCCTGGTTTCCAGGGGCTTATCACGTCGGCTTGGCCCATGGCGCGGGCTGGAGAACGGCCTTGGCGCGGTTCGCGGCGCGGTTGGAAAATCGGCCGGCCTTTTGCCTTGTCGCGCGCGGGCGGGCTACCGGTCGAGGACGTGTTTTTCCGGCACGAAGCAGGTGAAGGTTCCGGTAAAGACGGCCTCCTCGCCCCGGCGCACGGTGACGGCGACCAGGCGTTTCTTGCCGGAGGTTTCGGTCAGCCGGGCTTCGGCCATAAGCACCTCGCCGACCACCACCGGGGCGGTGAAGCGGACCTCGGCCGCGCCCAGAACCACGTTGGGGGCGTTGACGGCCAGCATGGCGGCGTAGTCGGCCAGGCCGAAGACGAAGCCGCCGTGGACAAGCCCCCGGTCGTCGGCGGCCATGGCCGGCAGGGCGGTGAAGGCCACCCGAGCCAGGCCCGGTTCCAGGGATTCGGGCCGGCCGCACAGGGCGGGATCGATGCGCCGGTGGGTGTTGACGTCCATGGGGCGGTCTCCTGTCCTTTCGGGATGCCAAAATACGGCGCGGGGAGCAAACGAAAAGGGCCGTCCCCTTGTCTGG
>ALAO01000285.1 GCA_000307955.1 Solidesulfovibrio magneticus str. Maddingley MBC34
GGGGCCTGAGGCCCCCAGACCCCCCGAAAGGGAGAAAGGGTGTCGGGGGGGGGTGGCCTGGATTGGTTCCCCGGTCGGGAAATCCAAGGAGTTATCGGATTGCGCTCCGGCCATTGCGGATGCAATATTGGTTTTTTACGGCGCGCGCTCGAAAGGGCGCGCGCTTTTTTTGGGGGCCTATGATGGTGTCGCGCCGGCCGGGCGCGGCGGCAAATCGGGTGGACAATGGCCGCCAATGGGCTACAAGGCGGTAAACAGGCAGGAGGACAGGGGCATGGAAGAACTTTCGCTGGCGGTGGTCGGGACGGCCCTGGGGCTGGGCATCGCGCTGGCCGCCGTCCTGGGCTTCATCCTGGCCCGGCGGGCCGAGAAAAACGGCGGAGCCGGCGTGTTTAAAGCCGCCTTCCTGGCCTTTGTCGTGGTCTACGCCCTGGGATTCGCCGCCCGCTACGTGCTGGTGGAGGCGCTGCCGGCCGGTTTCTAGCGGCGCGTTTTCGAACCGTCCCACCCTTGCGGCGCGCACAACGCACAACCCCCGTCCGTCTGTCAGGGACGCGCACGGCTGGTCAACAGCAGTCAGGCCGGGCGCGAGGTCCGTGGCCGGCCTCATGCTCGTTGGAAGAGATGACGCCAGCATGTCGCGGATTAGCTCACGCCATCGCTCTGAGTTTCCTGCCGGTTTCACCGGGAAGCGGCATTGGCGTCAGGCGTTTCCTGCCGGCGTCGCCGCTGCCGGGGGCAGGGACAGGGTCACCCTGGTTCCCCCGGGGCCGCTGTCCAGGGCGATGGAACCGCCTTGCTCCTGCATGGCCCGTTGGGCCCTGGTCAGGCCCATGCCCACGCCCACGGACTTGGTCGTGTAAAACGGGTCCATGACGAACTGGCGTTCCTCTTCCGGGATGCCCTTGCCGTTGTCTTCAATCACCACGACGCTTCCCTGGGGGCCGGACATGGCCGTCAGGCGCACGCTCCCGCCGCCGGCCGGCAGGGCTTCCACGGCGTTGACGGCGACCTCCCGGGCGGCCAGGGCGAGAAGCGCCGGATCGGCCAAAAGGATGCTGTCCTCGCCCTGGATTTCCCACTGCGCCGTCAGGCCAAGGCGGGCGGCGGCGTTCTCGCCGGCGGACCGCGCTTCGGCCAGGATGTCGCGCGCCGGCGTCAGGATGCGCTGACCGGCGTGGATCTGGCTGTAATCGTTGACCGCCGTGGCGATGCGCTCGATGCGCTGGGCGGCGTCGATGATGCCGTCGAGGTATTCCAGATAGTTCTGTCTCGGGCTTGGGGTCTTGAGCAGCAGCCTGGCCAGCCCGCCGATGATGGTGGTGGGATTTCGCAGCTGATGGGCCACGGCGGAGGCGATTTTGCGCAGGCTTTGAAAACGCAGATTCGCCTGGACCGAGACTTCCAGGCTGGCCCGGCGGGCGTCCTCCAGGGCCTTTTGGGCCAGGGTCGCCTTGTCCTCGGCCTCGGCCCGGTGGACCTGGATGGCCTCGATGTCGTGACGCAGGATGTCGGTCATGGTGTTGAGGGCGGCCTGCAGCCGGGTCGCCTCATCGTCGCCGTCGGCAGCCAGATGGACGTTGAAATTGCCGGCGGCGATGTTCTCGGCGGCGGCGGTGGCTTCGGCCAGGGGACGGGCCACGCTGTAGCCGATGGCCAGGCTCAGGCCGCACAGGGCGAGCACCATGCAGGCGAACAGGGCGGCGGAAACGGTCGCCGCCTTGGTGAAGGCCCCCTGGATGACGGCGGCGACACGGGCTTCCTCCCGTCGCACGTTGTCGATGTACACCCCGGAGCCGATCCAGAAATCCGTGCCGGGAATCATCATGGCGTAGGAGAGCTTGTGTTCCTCGCCGGCCAGGGGCTTGTGGAAGATATAGGATACGAAGCCGCCGCCGGCCTGGGCTTGCCTCGCCAGTTCCTGGACATAACGCACGCCGTCGGCGTCGGTCAGGTCGGCAAGATCCCGGCCGGCCAGTTCGGGCCTGGGCGGCAGGGCGATGTTCACGGTGCCCTGATAGACGAAGAAATAGCCCGAGCCGTCGGCCTCGAAGCGGATGGGATCGAGGATTTGCCGGATGAGCGCCTTGCGTCCGGCCTCGTCCGGGATGGCTTTGAGCAGCTGTTCCAGGGCTGCGGCCATGGACCCGACCGCAGCCGTCAATTTGCTTTTCTCACCGTCGAGCATGGCCTGGTGGGTCCGGCGGACCACGGTTTTTTCCAGGGGAACGGCTATGGACACGGCGAAGAAAAACGTCGCTGCGGCAAAGACGACCACAAGGCCCACAAGGCCGAACAGGCGCACGGCGACCGGAACCCTTCGGAGCATGACGTCCCATCCTGAAACAGGGTTATGAGACGGAGCATGGCAGAGTCCGTTGCTTTCGGCAACGTCCGGGACGATGCAAGCGGCACGCCGGGAGCGGGTGGAGGATTCGGGTCTCTGATTTGGCCAACGGCTTCAAAAGCAAATAGGCCAAGGCCGGGTTGGGACCGGGCCGAATGGCCGTGCCGTTTGATCGGGACGAGAGGCGTGGACGGTGATGGCGTCGTCGCCTCCCGCCGGGCGGTTCCCCTTGGCCCAGGCCGCGACGGTACGCCGGGGCCGGCGACCGGGAGGCCGCTAGGCGGCCGGCGCGGGAGTGCCCCCTTATGCCGGGCGACAAGACGCCTGGGCTGGCGGCCGGGGCGTCACTGCCAAGTGATGGTCAGGGTGCGCTTGCCCCACTGCACCGCGCCGCAGGCGTCGTCGCCGTAGAAGATGTCGATGGTCTTGTCGTGGCGGGAGTGCATGACGTCGAGAACCTTGAACTGTCCCAGTCCCTCGATGGTGATGAGGTCGCCCCGATCCAGGCCCATGTCGAGGAGATCGGGCGAGACGGCCACGGCCTTGACGTCCCGGGTGAGCACGTCGCCCCAGGCCCCGCGCGTGGCCCGTTTGCTCTTGGCCTTGGGCGAACAGCCGGTGTAGGCCAGGGCCTTGACGCGCACGGACTTGGCCGGGGCCAGCGGCCGTTTGCCGAACAGGTAGCCGGGATCGTCGAGGCGGCCGACGGCGACTTCCTCGGGTTTCTTCTTGGCCGCCGGCGGGGCGGCCTCGGCGAGTTGCGCGCCCCCTCGGGCCGTGGCGCAGCCCGGCAGGGACAGGGACGTCACGAGCAGGGTCAGGGCCGTGATCACGATTCGTGCTTGTCGCATCGTCGCTCCATGGCTTCGGGGCGACCGCGCCGTTAACGCCGGCATCTGGCATATCGATGCCCGTTGGCGTCAGGCTGTGGGACGGGCGCTTTGGGCCCGGCCGTCGCGGTCGACCGCGTTGGTGGAGTGGCTCGCGTGGCGCGAGACACGCCCCGGCCGCCGACTGTCGGCGACGGGGCGACGCGCGTAGTGGCGTCGTCTTGAAACAGGACTCGGCGAGGCGCTGCGGCCTTGCCTGCCTGTAGCCTACCTATGGCGTTTGCGGGACGCCGTGTCAAGGCGGCGGCGGTTGGTCGGGCGGTCGCCAAAAAGACCGGGTTGGCGGCGAGTTAGTCGCAAACGAAAGGGGAGCATGACGCTCCCCCTTCGGAATGGTCCGTGATGCCGGGCTGTTGGCGGCGGACAAAAAACTCGGTTTTTTTTGCCCGTCGCGTGTTTCGGATGTGGACAATCTCCGAAACAACCTTTTTATTTCAAGGTCTTGGTGGCGATGCCCAGCCCTGGAAACGACGTCCGGCCTAGCCGGCCTTGGGGCCTTGGCCGTCGTCCTTGGCGGCTGGGGCGGCTTCGGTCTTGTCGTCCTGCGGGGCCGCGCTCTCCGTCTGGCCCTCGGCCGGTCGGGGCGCGTCCGCCGTGTCGGTCTTGCCGGCCTCGTCCGTGCCGGTGGGCGAGGTCGCCGCTGGTTGGGGGATCGCTCCCTCGCCCGCCTGAGCGGAGGCCGTGGGTTGGGCGGCCTGGTCCGGGGCGGCGGCGGTCGCCGTGGTCTCGGGCGCTTCGGGAGCCTCGGGCGCGCCCGGGGTGTCGGGCGAACGCGGCGGTTCCTTGGGGCCGCCGTCGGCGGCGGCTTCCTGCTCGGCCTTGCGCCGGGCCTTTTCCTCCAGGCGCTGTTTGTCCACGAACCAGGACACCCAGATGCCGACTTCATAGAGCACGACCATGGGGCCGGCCATGAGCAGTTGGTTGATGGCGTCCGGGGTGGGCGTCAGCACGGCGGCCACGATGAAGCTCAAGAGGATGGCCCAGCGGCGGAACTTGCGCAGGGTCTTGGTCGAGACCATGCCGAGGCTGGTGAGGAAGAAGATGAAGACCGGCAGTTCGAAAATGAGGCCAAAAGCGAAAAGCAGCGTGACGGCCAGGGAGAAATAGGCGCTGATGGTCGGCATCACCGTGATGTAGTCCGAGGCGTAGTCCACGAAGAACTTGAACCCGAACGGGAACACGATGAAATAGCCGAAGAGCGCGCCGCCGACGAAACACACCGCCGTGGCAAAGGCCACGGGCATGATGATCTTGCGTTCCTCTTTGTAAAGGCCCGGGGCCACGAACTGCCACAGTTGATAGAAAATATAGGGGCTGGCCACGAACGCGCCGGCCACCATGGCCAGCTTCATGACCGTGAAAAACGTTTCGGGCAGGCTGGTGGCGATGAGCTTGCTGCCGGCCGGCATGACGTCGATGAGCGGTTTGAGCAGGATGTCGAGGAGCCGCTCGGCAAAGGCGTAGCTGGCGGCGAAGCCCACCCCCACGGCGATGAGGCAGCGCACCAGGCGCTGGCGCAGCTCCACCAGATGTTCCAGCAGCGGCGCTTCCTTCATGCCCGAGGCGCTGCCCACGGCAGGGGACGGCGGCGGCGGCGTTTCGGCGGCGGCATCGGGCAGGGTTTCGCCCACAGGGGCCGGCGTGGCGGCCTGGGGCTGCTCCTTGGGATCGTCTTGGGACATTGGCGTATCGGTCATGCGCTCCTCGTTTCCGACAGGAACAAATTCTACGGCTTTTGCCGCGCCTTGGGTTACGGCAGGACGCCGCCGGGGTCAAGGGGAAGGGGCCAGGCCGGTGTGGATCGCCGTAGCGTCGCCCGGACGCCGGCTCCGTCGCCCGGCTCATCTGGCCGGGTGCGCGTGGGGGGCGGCGCTAGAGCTCCACCTGGACGCCAAGCTCCACCACCCGTCCCGGCGGCAGCCCGAAGTAGGCCGTGGCCGGCCGGGCGTTGCGGGACATGAGCGCGAAAAGGCTCTTGCGAAAACCGGCCATCCTGGCCTTGCCCGTGGTGAGCAGGCTCTCGCGGCCCAGGAAATAGGTGGTGTCGGCCGGTGGATCGATGGGCACGCCGAGGCTTCGGGCCTGGGCCATGACGGCCGGCACGTCCGGGGTCTCCATGAAGCCGTAGCGGGCAATGATGCGGTAAAAGCCCTGGCCCATGTCCTGGATGTCCAGGCGGTCGGCCTCGGGGACGGTGGGCACGTCGGTGGAGGTGACGCTTAAGATCACGACCTTGTCGTGGAAGACTTTGTTATGCTTGTAGTGGTGGAGCAGGGTGACCGGCGTGCCCTGGGGCGACAGCGACATGAACACGGCCGTGCCGGGCACGCGGATGGGATTTTTGGTCGAGACCTCGGACAGGAACAGGCGCAGCGGCACGGCCGTGGCCACGGACAGCCGGCGCAGGGCGGCCCGGCCGTCCTCCCAGGTGGCCATGGCCAGGACGATCAGGCCGGCGATGAGCAGGGTGAACCAGCCGCCGTCGGCCACCTTGAGGAGGTTGGAGCCGAAGTAGGCCAGATCAAAGGCCAGAAAGACCAATACTGGCGGCAGGACGCGGTACAGCGGCTGCTTCCAGGTCCAGCGGGCCACGAAGAAATAGAGGATGGAGGTGATGCCCATGGTGGCCGTGACCGCGATGCCGTAGGCGGCGGCCAGCCGGCTCGATTCGCCAAAGGCCAGGGTCAGGCCGATGCAGGCCCACATGAGGGCGAAATTGACTTCCGGGATGTAGATCTGGCCTTCCATGTCGCTGGAGGTGTGCACGATGCGCAGGCGCGGGCATACGCCGAGCTGGATGGCCTGGCGCGTGAGGGAAAAGACCCCGGAGATGAGCGCCTGGGAGGCGATGACCGTGGCCGCCGTGGACAGCGCCGCCATGGGGTAGAGCAGGGTATCGGGCACGAGGCTGTAAAAGGGGTTGGGGGCGATGGAGGGATCAAGCAGCAGGCCCGCGCCCTGGCCGAAGTAGTTGAGCAGCAGGCACGGGAAGACCACCAGCAGCCAGGAGCGCTGGATGGGCCGGCGGCCGAAATGACCAAGGTCGGCGTAAAGCGCCTCGCCGCCGGTGATGCACAGCACCACCGAGGCCAGGACCACCAGGCCATGAATGTGGTTTTCCTGGAAAAAACGTACGGCGTACAGCGGATTGACGGCGGAGAGCACCTGGGGGGCGAGCAGGATTTCCTTGACCCCGAGTACGGCCAGCACGCCGAACCAGAGGAGCATCACCGGCCCGAAGACCTTGCCGATGCCGGCCGTGCCCCGGCGTTGGACCGCGAAAAGCCCGAACAGGATCAGGCAGGTGACGGGCAGGACAAAGGGCGCGGCGGCGTCGGTGGCGACGGTCAGGCCCTCCACGGCCGAGAGCACGGAAATGGCAGGGGTGATGACGCCGTCGCCGTAGAGCAGCGCCGCCCCGCACAGTCCGAGGAAGGCCAGAATGGAGCGAACGTGGCGATGGCCGGCGTCCTTGGGCAAAAGCTCAATCAGCGCGAAGATGCCGCCCTCGCCCCGGTTGTCGGCGGCGGTGATGAAAAGGATGTACTTGACCGTGATGACCATGGTCAGGGACCAGAAGATGAGCGACAGCACGCCCAGGATGTTGTCCGGGGTCACGGCGATGGCGTGCATGCCGTGGAAGCATTCCTTGATGGCGTACAGGGGGCTGGTGCCGATGTCGCCGTAAACGACGCCAAGGGCGGCCAGGGTCAGGGCGGCGGTGGGCGCGGGCGTATGCCCGCCGTGGGCGGCGCTGGTGCTTTTCAATCGGTTCTCCGCGAACAGGGTGCTGCGATCCGGCCGGTCGCCCAGGCGGCGAGCCGGATTTATCTCATGCCGGGCTCGGCCATGGACAAGGGGGCCGGTTGCGGGAGATGTACGGCAAAAACGGCCATTCCCACAATATGCCGATGCTATTGACGCGAATGTGTCGGAATTGTCATTTTTCAGGCAGGCTCACGGCGCGCCCGGTCATGTCGAGGTAGAGCAGCGTGCCGCCGAGGATGGCGAAGGGAAAGAGCAGGATGTTGAGGCCCGGTATGAGCAGTGGCAGTCCAAAGCCCAGCAGCAGCAAGGGATTTTTGGTCAACCGGCGCAGTCGTACGCCGAAGCGCTCTTCTTCCCGGCAAAACGGGTAGTCAAGAAAGTCCAGGGCCAGGAGCATGGCCGCCGCGGCCGGGGCCAGGGCCTGGCCCAGCACCGGAATGAAAAGCAGGACAAGGGGCGCGGCCATGACAAAGACCGCTTTTTTTATTTCCTCCAGCATCAGCCGGCCAAAGGACAAAGCCGGTCCCTGGCGCGACGCGCCGGCCAGGGCCAGCATCCGCCCGGCGATGTGGTCGTAGAGCGGCGCGGCCAGGATGTTGGCCGTGACCATGAACAGGAAATACATGATGACAAAGGCCAGGACGTACAGGATGTACTTGAAGACGTGCAGGTAGAGCCAAGCCAGCGCGCCGGCCAGTCCGCCAGCCTGGGCGTCGGGGGACCACAAGGCGGCCAGCATCTGGTCGCCGTGGCTGGCGAACACGGCAAAGCCCAGGCCGTAAAGGATCAAGGCCAGGGCAAAAGGAATGGCGCAAAGGCCCAGATAGCCCTTGTGGGCCAGGGCGAAGCGGATGCCCCTGGCGTGGGCGGCGAGTCCTTTGGGAAAGGCGGTCAGCATGGCGGACGCCTCCTTGGAGCGGTGCTCCGATCAGTCTTCGTCGGCGCGCTCCGGTTCCGGGGCCGGGCGGTCCTTGGGAGCCAGGGAACCGTGGTAGCCCTCGACGTCCTCGGCCAGGGCGTGCTGGATGCGCGTCACCTGGAAGGGCATGCCCAGGGCGTCCAGGTCGATGCGGGCCTTGGCCTCCTTGACGGCATGGGCCTCATTGTGACCATAGGCAACGACGTATTCTGTTTCAGATACGCTTTTTTGACGACGAAACCAACCCGATGTAACGAGCACTTTAGTGGCAAAATAGACACGATACTTCTGCATGTTGCGTGCAACTCCGGAAAAAGGGCGGCGGCAAGGACGGGCTCAAGGCAGATTTGCCGACCGTCGAGGCGGCGGACACTACGCCAAGCCCGGCCTGTCGGCAAGTCCTGCTCTTCCGGCTTGACCGGGCAGGCTCGTGCTTCCTAGAGTTGTAAGAGCGCACTTCGCGCCAAGGAGGAGGCATGAAGCGGGTGTTTTGGATGCTGGCGGCTTGTCTGATGATCCTGTCCGGCGGCCGGGCCTTGGCCGAGGAGCCGGCCAATATCCTGGCCACGACCAAACGACTGGCCTGCGCCTACAGCCAGGGCATGAACGCCGTTTTTACGCCCCAGGGACGGGTGAACCTCAAGCCGCCGCTTGATCCCAATACCCCGGGGCTGACCATCGCCATCACCGACCGGTCCAAGAATCGGGCCGTGCTGGAGGAGGACAGCCTGGAGACGCCGGGCGTACTCATGGTTTCGCCGGCCGGGCTGTCGGTCATGGCCCGCTACGCCGACGGCGGCGTGACCATGGTGACGGTCTATCCGGTCCATGCCGGGGCTTCGGACAACCTGCTCATGGTTTCCTCCCGCCACGGAGCCGGCGCCGAACCGCACATCTCCCAGCGCTACGGATTTTGCCGCCCCGGCCTGGAAACGCCCCTGCCGGCCGAACCGCCCGCGCCGCCGCCGGCCAAAAAAGGCGGCCATGGATGAAGACCGGTCCGCGATCTCTCCATCCCGGGGTCCTGGCGGCCGGGCTGCTCGGCCTGGCCCTGATTGTGCTGGGAGGAGCCGGGACGGCCCGGGCCGATTTCGACGACGCCCTGCGCGCCTTCGAGCGCGGGGACGATGCCCGGGCCAGACAGGAGCTGCGGCCGCTTCTGGCCGCGGACAATCCGGCCGCCTTCTGGCTGGCCGGGCGCATGGCCGAGTCCGGCCGGGGCGGGAGCCCGCCCGACGCGGCCGAGGCGGCCAAATGGTACCGCCGGGCCGCCGACGGCGGCAACGTGCCGGCCATGCTGTCCCTGGCCGTGCTCCATCTGGAGGGGCGTGGGGTTCCCCAAAGCGACGCCCGGGCCGGGGACTGGCTGCGCAAGGCGGCCGGGCGCGGCTCGGCCCAGGCTTTGCTGCTCACCGGAGCCATGCGCCTGGAGGGGCGGCTGGGGCCGGTCTCGGACGGGCCGGGCTATCTGCGAAAGGCCATGGCCGCCGGTTCGGGCGAAGCGGCGGTGCTTTTGGGCGAACTCTATCTGGCCGGCAAGGTGGTTCCCCGTGATCCGGCCGAGGCTTACCGCCTGGCCCTTTTCGCCGAAAGCAAGGGTCGGCTCAGCGAACCTTTCGCCGGCCGGCTCGGCCGGCTCCTGGCCCAGGCGGCAAGCGACCTGCCGCCGGCCCAGGCCCAGGCCATCCGGGGCCGGTCTGGCGGACGGGAGGCTTCGCCGCGCCAGGAGGACACTCCGGCCGAGAGGCTGCGCACCGGCACCGGCTTCGTGGTCAGCCGGCTGGGCCATGTGGTCACCAACGCCCATGTGGCCGAGGGCTGCAAGAGTCTTTGGGCCATGGTGGATGGCAAGCCCGTGGCGGCCAGTCTGCTGCGGCTGGACCCGGAGCATGATCTGGCGTTGGTCCGGCTGGCCGTGGCCCCGAACAAAGTGCTGACCCTGCGCGAAGGCCGGGAGCTGTCGCCGGGGACGCCGGTCTTTGCGGCCGGCTTTCCCGGCGAGGCGGCGCGCACGGGCCGGATGCGCGTGACGTCGGGCCGCACCCGGGAGCTGGCCAGCGGCATGGGGCCGGCCGGGGATCTGGCCGTCAGCGCCACGGTGCTGCCGGGCAACAGCGGCGGGCCGCTCTTGGACGCCGGCGGCCGGGTGGCCGGGGTGGTGCGGGCGCGTCGCGACGGCGCGGCGGTGCGGGCCAAGGTGGGCGAGGGGCTGTCCGACGTGGGCTTTGCCGTGCCCCTGGCCTCGCTCAAGGCCTTTCTCTCCCGGGGACAGGTGCCCTTTGTTGCGGCGCCCAGTTCCGGGGAGCGCAACGTCGTCGATGTGGAGCATGATCTCGCCGGAGCGGTGTTGCCGCTTTTCTGCCGGCCCGGCCGGTAGCGTTTTCGCGACGGCGGGCTTCGCGGCTTGCCCCAGGCGGGCCGGTTTTCCCGCTGCGCCGAGCCAAACGGCCGCTGGTCTCACGGCCGACGCTTGATTTGTCCCCATCCCACGGGCTTTCGTTCTGGCCAGCCGCGAGGCCGAGTGCTTCGCCACGGCGCGGCTCGGCCGGCGTAACCGCCGTCGGTCTGCCCGCGACAACAAAAAAGGGCGGGGCCTTGCGGCCCCGCCCGATGCGCCCGAATTCCGGCTCGTCCAATTAGAACTTGTAAGTCAGACCGAAAGCGACCTTCCAGGCGTCGCCTTCGCGGGACTTCTCAGCCAAACGGTGGCCCCAGACGCTGGTCTGGAACTGGCCGTGGGCCCAGCCGGTCTCCATGACAGCGGCCAGGTTTTCATAGATCATGTACTTCGTGTCGAAGTTCACGCCCATGGCGTACTCGTTGGTGGTCAGGTCGCGACCCATCACGAAGTAGGGGTTGCTGCCCATGGCGGTGTTCAGGGCGCGGATCGCGTTGGGCGAGTTGTTGCCGCGCATGTAGGTGTAGGTCAGGCGGTGGGTGAGCTTCTCGATGAAGGTCATGTTGTCAAGAGAAGCGCCCAGGCCCATGGCGCCAACCGGGTTCATGCCCATGTTGGAGTTCTTGGCCAGTTCCTGGCTATCGTCGAACAGGAAGCTGTTGCCCGGACCCCAGTTGGGGCGGATCTGAGGCATACGCTCGGAACCGTTGCGGGTGGAGCCGTCTTCACCGGTGGACCACCAGCCGAAGACCTTCGGGGTCAGCACGTCCCAACCGGTGTACTCGACGCCGAAGTCGATGAACCAGCCCTGACGGTTGCTCTTCTTGCGGTCGGACATGGCGCCGGCGCCGTAGATCACGTCAGCGTAGAACTTCACGGGATCAAGAGCGGTCACTTCGAAAGCGCCGCCAGCCCACCAGTAGGCGTTCTGGTCGTTCTTCCACAGGGCGGGAGCGGCGAAGGTGCCGGCGGAGAGCAGGTTCTCAGCATAGCCCTGGGAACCGAAGGTCGAAGCGCCGGTGGTGAAGTAACCGGCCCGCTTGCCGGCCACGGCGAGCATGCCCCACGGGGTGGCCTTGAAGCCGTCCAGGGTGATGGGCAGGGCCAGGAAGTAGGCGTCCAGCTCATCGGCGACCTGGGTGGTGGTGGTGTCATAGGTGCGGTTGGTGTCGATCAGACGACCGAAACCGGCCAGCACGCTGAGGGTCTTGTCGATGACCGGGGCATTGACGGTCAGAGCAGCGATACGGTCGCCGCCGAAGACCGGGTTGCCGTAGAACATCTTGCTGATGGGCAGGTCGATGTCCTGGAGACCGGCGGTCACTTCGATGTTGTCGCAACCAGGCAGCTTGAACTGCAGGTAGGCCTGGTAGACGGCGATGGCGACCTCGGGGTTGGCGGCGGTCAGCGTGCCGTGGCCCCAGGTGTCTTCCACCTTGATGCCCAAGCGGAACTTCACGGCCTCACTGGCCACGAAGTCGGAGCGCAGGCGGAAACGTTCCCAGATCTCGAAGCGGTCTTCGGTCTTGGTGCCGGCCTTGCTGTAGGTCGGGGTGTTGGACGTCCAGGAGGCGTTGTTCCAGCCGGTGTAGTTGTGCTCGGCGAAGAAGACGCCGTAGATACGGGCGTCGCCGGTCATCTTCACCTCGGTGGCCGCCTGGGCGCTGGCGAAGGCGCCGAGGGCGAACACCGCGATGAGGGCGATGGTAAGAATGCGCTTCATGATTCCTTCCTCCAAAAGTAGGGCGTTGCCGGAAATCGGAACGCATGGCGGGGAGGGCGAATCCCACGCCACTTGGTGAAGGGAATAGGATGGATTTTTCTTTTTTGCAAGACAGAAACGTGGCATTTTGGCTCCAAAGTCAAAAAATTTTTACCACGAAAAAAAGTCTGTTTATTTAACGTGTTCCCGGTGTTCGTCCAGGAAGGCCGGTTTGGACGCCCGGGAAATACGGCTGGAACGTCGCCGAGGACGCGCGCGGCGTGCCCTCGGGGCGGCTGGTGGTGGGGCAGACAGGCGTTTGCCGTCGTCCCGCCCTGAAACGGAAGCGTCGCTGGAGGTAGGCGGCGAGCACTGCGCCTCGCCGCGAAGCGGGAGGCCGGAGGCAACCGGGGCGGGGCGTAAACGACGGCTGCGGCGTCGCCGCGCCCGATGGACTGGCAGCCCGGCCGCGAGGGTCGGGGTGGGGCAAAAGACGGCAGGCGCGGCGGGCGGGAGATTGCAGCGATGGTCCGCCAGGCCGCCGGAAACCAACGGCGACGTGACGTCAAACAGGGCGGGGCAAACGGGGCGCAAGGGTCTGATGAGACCCCGGCGAGGGAGCGGCCAAGATGGCGACAGGGCGCAAAAAAAGGCGGCGAGTCGCCCCGCCGCCTTTCTTCCTCGAAGAGCGAAAGCTCTAGACGCAGCCGGTGGGCTTGGGCAGGCCGGCCATTTTGCAGGCTCCTTTACCCGGTCCGGAGGGGAACAGCTCGTAGATGTGCTTCAGCTTGAATCCGGTCACCTTGGACAGGATGCGCACCATCGGGGCGATGCCGTTCTTCTTGTAGTAGTCCTGCAGGAACTCGATGACCTTGTTGTGCTCGGGGGTCAGCTCTTTGATGCCCTCGGAGTCCTTCACGTAGTCAACCCATTCCAGGGTCCAGTCTTCAAACTTCTGCAGGAAGCCGTCTTCATCGACCTCGAAGGTTTTGCCTTTGTATTCGACAGTAGCCATGCGCATCCTCCTTAAACGGTTGATGATACAAGCGCCCGGCCGGGATTGCCTTGCAGCCGGGCGGCCTTACGCCTTCCCGCGTGGCGGGAGGCGTTACCCAGAATCAGAGCACCCTTGATGCCCGATGGGTCGTGATTTGAGGGGGAACCGGTTCGCTTGCGGCGTTAGGCTCCCGCGTTACGTTTCAAACCGTAATCGCGAAAAACGGTTCCTGTCAACGGTTTTTCATCGAACAGGCGACAGCTTGTTTTTGCTTTTGTAATAAATGACGCATGGTTGTAATGAATTTTGAAGCTTACGACTGTTGCAAGGCGGCCAGTTCGTCGCGGGCAAACGTGATGGACGGGTCCAGTTTCAGGGCCGCTTCCAGGTAGTGCTCGGCCAGGGGGCCGTTGCCCAGCCGGGCCTGGCACAGCCCCAGGTTGGCCAGATCCATGGCCGAACCCGAGTCCAGCTCCAGGGCGGCGGCGAAGTCGGCGGCGGCGGCCTCGTAGCGGGCGGCCTTGAAATGAGCCACCCCGCGCAGGTTGAAGTATTCCTTCACCTCGGGGCACAGGCCGATGGCCCGGTCGAGGATGGGCACGATGTCCTCGAAACGGCCGAGCTGGGACAGGGCGTGGGCCTGGTAGAAGGCGGCCAGCCCCTTGTCCTCGGCGCTTTGCTGGAGATTTTCGGCGCAGGCGAACTGGGCGGCGGCCGCCTCGGCGTCGCCCAGGCGCAGCGACAGCACGCCCTCGAAAAAGGGCACGAAGGGGGCGCTGGGGTAGATCTCGGCCAGGGCGGCCAGACCGGCGTCGGCCGTGGCCGGATCGGCCTCTTCGGCCAGCAGCCGGCCGGTGAAGAGTCCCAGGCTGGCGGCCGGGGTGCGCTCGCGGAACAAAAATCCCGGGATGACGTTGTAGTTGGCCGAAAGCCCCAGTTCGGGAAGGGTGGTGTCCACGGTGAGGAGCTTGTGGCCCAAACGCCCCAGGGCCTCGGCCAGCTCGGCCAGTTCCTCGGCGATGTCGGCCCGTTCGATGGTCGGGAGGCTGTCCAGGGGAACCAGTGGGCCGTCCAGGACCCAGGCCGCTTCGTCCAGGCTCGTGAACTTGGGCAGGCCCGAGGCTTCGTAGTTGCTTAGAGACTCAAAATCCCCGGCCAGCTGGGCCACTTCGGTCAGCGCCCGGATGGCGGCCTTGGCCGGCGAGGCGGCCGTGCCGGCGGTGAACACGATTTCCGAGGCGTGGGGAAACGTGGCCGGGTCGTAGGCGATGGCGGCCACGGTGGGCACGGGCTGGCCCAGGGTGAAGTCCTTGAGCCAGACCTTGACGCCCTGGCTCTCGAAGGCGGCCAGGAGCTTCACAAGCACCGGATCGGCGATGCCGGCCGGATCGATGGTCGGGACCAGGCGGCGCTCACGGTCGATGACGGCGCAGACATGGCGCTCGACCAGCTCGCAGGCTCCCTGGAGCACGGATTCCTCGAAGCAGTTGCCGGCCGACGATCCGTTGAATTCGTTGAGGATCTTAAACCAGTCCAGGGGCACGGCCAAGTCCTTGCCGGCCGCCACGTCGCGCACCTTGATAAAGCGCCAGGGGACCAGGTCGAGGATGCGCCGGGCGTCGGCCTCGCTTAAGGTCTCGCCCACGGACTGGAGGATGACGGACAGCGGAACAAGCGCCTCGCCGTACTCGGCCTCGGCCTCGGTCCAGGTGGCCGGCAGGAAGCGGGCCTCGTCACGCCAGAAGGAGAAGAAACTGTAACGTTCGGCCAGTTCCATCAGGGCCGAGGCCTCGGCCTGCTCCGGGCTGGCCCCTTTGCCCATCTGCTTGCGGGTGGGCATGACGCTGCGGGCCGCCTCACCGCAGATGCTCAAAAAGACCGGAATGCCCAGCCGCCCGGTGTCGATGCGCTTGGTTTCGGCCAGAACGCCCTGGCCCAGGCGGGCAAAGGCGGCCTTGGCCCGGGCGATGGTTTCGACAGGGCTTATGATTTTGTCCTGGTCGACGGTGTAGCCCTTGGGGCGATGGGACAGGCCGGCGGCTTCGATGGTGTCGTGGGTCATGAAATTTCCGATGCGAAATGCGGATGGGGTCTCGTGTCGCGTCCACGAAAGCGCCGAGGCTTTCGTCGGCAACAAGCGAAACCCATGAATTGTTCTTAAAAAATACCGTCGTATGTTTAAGGGACGCGACGTTAGGCGACCTTTTTCGGGGTCAGGCGGAAGAGCTGGCAGAGCTTGCGCTCGGGCTGGCCGGACTCGGGATTGGTTTCCTTGAAGCCCACCACGCGCTCGGCGATGGCGAACTCTTCGTCGGCCATGGCCAGGAAGCGGGTGGCCTTTCGGGTGTAGTCCTTGGCCAGGAGCACGGCGGCGTCCTTGCGCAGCGCGATGTGGGCCAGCAGGAATTTCATCAGCCCCCGGTAGGCGTCCTGCATGTACAGCACCTCGGCCCCGAGGATGGCGTCGAAGCGCCGGCCCAGCCGGTCGGCCGTGAAGTCGGCCCGGGCGGCCCTGGCCCGGTCGCCAAGGCCGTTGTGCAGGATGTTGATCTGCGTAAAAAGCAGGGCGTCGGGATGGATGTCGGTCATAAGCACGTCAAAGCCCCGGGCGGCGGCGAAAAGCCCGGCCACGCCGATGCCGCAGCCTATTTCGAGGGCTTGCCGGCCGGCCGGTTCGCCCAGGCTCGGCAGGCCGTGGGCTAGCAGCACGGCCCCGGGCCACACGGCGGCCCAGTAGGGCAGTTCCACGGGGCCGTCGCCGGCGGCGGCGAGCTGGCGGTCGATAAGCGCGGCCACGTCGGTAATCTGGAGCAGTTCGAGGCGGGTCTCGCCCACGGCCACGGGTTCGAAACCGACGTCGTAGCGAGAGCGGGCCGCGTCAAGCAGTTCGTCGAGGGGGGCGTCAAGAGCGATGGCTGTGTCCACAAATACTCCCATTGCGGTATGGATTTCCGGCAATAGCCCAAGAGCAGGGACAAGGCAAAGAAAAAGGGCCGGCTTTGCAAGCCGGCCCTTTGGATTTTCATTTGGAGCGGGAAACGGGATTTGAACCCGCGACTTCAACCTTGGCAAGGTTGCACTCTACCACTGAGTTATTCCCGCTCAAAGATCAGCTTGTGGAGGCGGCATCCGGATTTGAACCGGAGAATGGAGGTTTTGCAGACCTCTGCCTTACCACTTGGCTATGCCGCCTCGTTTCAAGGAGTCCGAGTATTTACTCGCTGCCGGCCCGGTTGTCAACGACTTTGTTCAACTTTTTTTCCGTCCGGTCCGGCTCGGCGGGGCGGCCGCCGTTGCCGAGGCGCATAACTGTCAAAATCCGGCCCGCTCGTCAACAGCAAATTTTCATTTTTTCATTTTTCTATGATAATACCCTGGAATTACTTGCTAATTTTTTGGATTTGGAAAGACGGCCGTGGGGCCTTTTCGGCCCGTTTTGGGGCCGGGGTTTATGGGGTGGCCCGCCATGGGCTGGAATTCCCAGTCTTTTCTTCTTTTCAGAACGGGCCGGGAGGTCGGTTCGGGGCGGGACGCATCCCGCAAAAAAGCCGCCGAGGCGGACCTCGGCGGCTTGGGGGATTGGGGAGGGGCAACGCTTGCGCGGGATCAGGACTTGATGGATTTGCCGGTCAGAAGTTCCAGAAGCCGCCAGCTCTCCTTGGTGAAGTCGCCCTCGGTGTCGCTTAAGAAAACCACGGCCGACAGATCGGCCGGCGACATGAGGACCAGGGCGAAATAGCCGCCCGAGCGGCCGGCGTGGAGCACATAGGCCTTGCCGGCGAAGTTCATGACGTTCCAGAAATAGCCGATGTACAGCGCCGGGATGTCCGAGACGTGCTTGCGCGGCAGATGGGCCAACAGCGCGGCCGGCAGGATGGGCGTCTGGACCAGGCCCATGTTGGCGGCCGCGTAGGCGAGCAGGTCGTCGGCGGTGGAGCGCAGGGCCCCGGCCCCTTCCAGGCCCGTGACCTCCCAGTTGGGCACGACCTTGCCCTTGTCGTTGTGGCCGTGGGTCATGCGGGCGCGTTGGTCCTCGGACAGGGTCACCCGGGTGTCGCCCATGCCCAGCGGATCGCAGATGCGCTCGACCACGAGCTTTTCATAGTCCATCCCGGCGGCCCGGGCCAGGATGTAGCCGCTAAGGGCCGCACCCATATTACTGTAATAGAAGTTCTGGCCTATCGGCGCGATGGGCTTGGCGGTTTCCAGGGCGCGCAGGAGCAGGCCCGTGGAATAGCCGGCCAGGGGATTGGCGGGATCCGTGGACGGCAGGTTGTCCGGGGCCACGGGCAGGCCCGAGGTGTGGGTGGCCAGATCGAGGTGGCTCACCCAGAAAAGCGGCGAGTCCTTGCCGATGGTTCCCTCGGGCAGCATGAGGCGGATGGGGTCGGTGTCGCGCAGCTTGCCGGCGATGACCTCCTGGGCCAGCAGAATGCCGGTGAAGCTCTTGGTGATGGAGCCGATCTCAAAGAGCGTACGGCCGTCCGGGGGCTTGGAGCGCGAGGATTCGTCGCGCCGGCCGAAACCGTAAACGGCCTTGCCGGCCGGGCTCACGTAACCGACCACCAGGCCATGGACGCGGCCGGAGCGGGTCAGCCCCTCGACCACATGGGCCGTGGTCTGGCGGCCGGGCAGGGAAGCGGCCAAGGCCGGGCGCGGAGTGGCGGCTCCAAGGACGGCCAGGGCGAAAAGGAAAGCGACGCAGCGGAAAAACGGCATGGGAAGGCTCCGGCTCAGGCGTGGTTGCGCAGTTTGAGTTCAATGGGATGGGGGGCCAGATAGGCCTGGTCCTTCAAGTAGGCCACGTCGTATTTGCGGGTGAAGTGGGCGATGAGCGTCACGGGTACGATGAGCGGCACAAGCCCCAGGCGGTAGTTGGCGATGACTTCGTTGAGTTCCGCTTTCTCGTCTGGGGACAGCACCTTCTTGAAATAGCCCATGGCGTGCTGGAGCACGTTGGCGTGCTTGGCCGGGGTGGCCGGCAGGGCCAGGGTTTTCATGAGCAAGGTTTCGTAGGAATGCACGAGGCCGTCGGCCGGCCATTTGCTGGCTTCGGCCGTGAGCCGGCCGATTTGGCGGGCCATTTCCGGGCTGTGGGCCATGAAAAGCAGTTTGTGCCCGGCGGTGAAGGCAATCAGGCGCGAAACCAGGGTCGAGCGGCCGTCGCCGGCCACGGCGTCGCGGAAGCGCTGCATGGCGAAGATGCGTTCGATGAAGTTTTCCCGCAGCTTGTCGTCATGGAGCCGGCCTTCGTCCTCCACCGGGATAAGCGGGAAGCGGTCCATGAAGGCCCGGGCGAAAAGCCCGACTCCTCGTTCGGCCGGAGCGCCCTTATCATTATAGACCTTGACTCGGGTCATGCCGCTGGAGGGCGATTTGGCCTTGAAAATAAAGCCGCACAGCCGCTCCTCGGCCAGTTCGGCCACGCGCCGCGATGCCCAGGCGTTCATGCGCTCGGTGAGGTCGACGCCGGTCTTGATGGTGACTAGGTGCGGGGCCTCGGGGGCGCCGACCAGCCGCATGGCTTCGCGCGGGACGCCCAGGCCGCATTCGACTTCCGGGCACACAGGCACGAACTCGCAATAGCGGCCCAGGGTTTCGACGACGTAGCTGTCGCGTTTGTGGCCGCCGTCGTAGCGAACGGGGTTGCCGAGCAGGCAGGAGCTGACCCCGACACGAATGGTATCCGCCATTGTTACCCTCTGTCATTTTCTGAATCGGATAATTGCTGTACGCTCGCCCCCCCGCCATCCCCCACGCAGGCAGGGGGTCTGGGGGCCTTAGGCCCCTAGCGGAGAGGTCCAGGAGAGGCAGAGCCTCTCCTGGCCGC